>NZ_JBFANZ010000017.1:0-123987 GCF_040659735.1 Micromonospora sp. NPDC049679 | reverse complement strand
TCTTCCTCGTGTGGTGCTCGTACTTAGAAACACGCCGATTGCCATCAGATTGGTTGAGTGTATCCGGCCCCCGACCCCAACCTCACACTTCCTCGACGCTGCTCGGCTCACGCCGGGACAGGTCGATGCCGAGTTCTTCCGCGGCCCGGAAAACCTCGTCGTCGGTCTCGCGCATCTCAAGGGCCACGCCGTCGCTGGAGAGCACCTCTACGTTGAGGCAGAGCGACTGCAGTTCCTTGAGCAGCACCTTGAACGACTCCGGGATGCCCGGTTCGGGGATGTTCTCGCCCTTGACGATGGCCTCGTAGACCTTCACTCGGCCGAGGACGTCGTCGGACTTGATCGTCAGCAGCTCCTGCAGCGCGTAGGCCGCACCGTAGGCCTGCATCGCCCAGCACTCCATCTCGCCGAACCGCTGGCCACCGAACTGCGCCTTACCACCCAACGGCTGCTGGGTGATCATCGAGTACGGGCCGGTCGACCGAGCGTGGATCTTGTCGTCGACCAGGTGGTTCAGCTTCAGGATGTAGATGTATCCGACCGCGATCGGGTCGGGCAGCGGCTCGCCGGACCGGCCGTCGAACAACTGCGCCTTGCCGCTCGCACCGATCAGCTGCTTGCCGTCCCGGTTGGGCAGCGTGCTGCTGAGGAGACCGGAGATCTCCTCCTCCTTGGCGCCGTCGAAGACCGGCGTCGCCACATTGGTGTCGGGCTCGGACTCCTGCGCGTCGATCGCCCGCAGGGCCTTCTTCCAGTCCGCGTCGTCGCCTTCGACGTTCCAACCGGTCTTGGCCACCCAACCGAGGTGCGTTTCCAGCACCTGACCGATGTTCATTCGGCTCGGCACACCCAGCGGGTTGAGCACGATGTCGACCGGCGTGCCGTCCTCAAGGAACGGCATGTCCTCGACGGGCAGGATCTTGGAGATGACGCCCTTGTTGCCGTGACGGCCAGCGAGCTTGTCACCATCCTGGATCTTGCGCTTCTGGGCCACGTAGACCCGGACCAGCTCGTTGACGCCCGGCGGCAACTCGTCGCCGTCCTCGCGGGAGAACGTGCGGACGCCGATGACCGTGCCGGTCTCGCCGTGCGGCACCTTCAGGGAGGTGTCCCGGACCTCGCGCGCCTTCTCACCGAAGATCGCGCGGAGCAGCCGCTCCTCAGGGGTCAGCTCCGTCTCGCCCTTCGGCGTGACCTTGCCGACCAGGATGTCGCCGGGGACGACCTCGGCACCGATCCGGATGATGCCCCGCTCGTCGAGGTCGGCGAGCATTTCCTCGCTGACGTTCGGGATGTCGCGGGTGATCTCCTCCGGGCCCAGCTTGGTGTCGCGGGCGTCGACCTCGTGCTCCTCGATGTGAATCGAGGTGAGGGCGTCCTGCTGCACGAGGCGCTGCGACAGGATGATCGCGTCCTCGTAGTTGTGCCCCTCCCAGGTCATGAACGCGACGAGCAGGTTGCGCCCGAGCGCCATCTCGCCTTCGTCCGTGCAGGGACCGTCGGCGATGACCTGGCCGGCCTCGACGCGGTCGCCCTCGAAGACCACCGGCTTCTGGTTGACGCAGGAGCCGGAGTTGGAGCGGCGGAACTTGTGCAGCAGGTAGGTGCGGCGGTGACCGTCGTCCTGGTGCACTGTCACGTAGTCGGCGCACAGGTCCTCGACCACGCCACCGACCTCGGCGACGACGACGTCGCCGGCGTCGACCGCAGCCCGGTATTCCATGCCGGTGCCGACCAGCGGCGCCTCGGCCTTGACCAGCGGCACCGCCTGACGCTGCATGTTGGCGCCCATCAGGGCACGGTTGGCGTCGTCGTGCTCGAGGAACGGGATCATCGCGGTCGCGACCGACACCATCTGGCGCGGCGAGACGTCCATGTAGTCGACCGCCAACGGCGCGACGTAGTCGACCTCACCGCCCTTCCGGCGGACCAGGACGCGGTCCTCGGCGAACGCGCCATCGCTCTTCAGCGGCGCGTTGGCCTGGGCCTTGACGTAACGGTCCTCTTCGTCCGCGGTCAGGTAGTCGATCTGGTCGGTGGCCCGACCCTCGACGACCTTGCGGTAGGGCGTCTCGACGAAGCCGAACGGGTTGACCCGCGCGAACGTCGAGAGCGCGCCGATCAGGCCGATGTTCGGGCCTTCCGGCGTCTCGATCGGGCACATCCGTCCGTAGTGGGACGGGTGCACGTCGCGGACCTCGAAGCCGGCCCGTTCCCGGGACAGACCACCCGGGCCGAGCGCGCTCAGCCGGCGCCGGTGGGTCAGACCCGCCAGCGGGTTGGTCTGGTCCATGAACTGGGACAGCTGCGACGTGCCGAAGAACTCCTTG
Organism: Micromonospora sp. NPDC049679; assembly: GCF_040659735.1. Lineage (NCBI taxonomy): Bacteria > Bacillati > Actinomycetota > Actinomycetes > Micromonosporales > Micromonosporaceae > Micromonospora > Micromonospora sp. NPDC049679. The sequence goes on along the minus strand of NZ_JBFANZ010000017.1, from coordinate 121,657 downwards.
ATCGCCGCAACCACCGGGCGGATGTTGATCAGGGTCTGCGGCGTGATCGCCTCGACGTCCTGCGTGGTCATCCGCTCACGGACAACCCGCTCCATACGGGAGAGACCGACCCGAACCTGGTTCTGGATCAGCTCGCCGACGGTGCGCAGACGACGGTTGCCGAAGTGGTCGATGTCGTCGGCCTCGTAGCCCTCCTCACCGGCGTGCAGCCGGCAGAGGTACTCGACCGTGGCGACGATGTCGTCCTCGGTCAGCGTGCCCGTGGTGATCGGGACGCCGACCTCGAGCTTCTTGTTGAACTTGTACCGACCGACCTTGGCGACGTCGTACCGCTTCGGGTTGAAGAAGAGGTTGTCGAGCAGGGTCTGGGCGTTCTCGCGCGTCGGCGGCTCACCGGGCCGCAGCTTGCGGTAGATGTCGAGAAGCGCCTCGTCCACCCCGGCGATGTGGTCCTTCTCCAGGGTGGTCATCATCAGCTCGGACCAGCCGAACCGCTCGCGGATCTGCTCAGCGGTCCAACCGATCGCCTTGAGCAGGACCGTGACGGCCTGCCGGCGCTTGCGGTCGATGCGGACACCGACGGTGTCGCGCTTGTCGATGTCGAACTCCAGCCAGGCACCCCGGCTGGGGATCACCTTCACGCTGGAGAGGTCGCGGTCGGAGGTCTTGTCCGGCTGCTTGTCGAAATAGACGCCCGGGGACCGGACGAGCTGACTGACCACGACGCGCTCGGTGCCGTTGATGACGAAGGTGCCCTTCGGCGTCATCATCGGGAAGTCACCCATGAACACCGTCTGGCTCTTGATCTCGCCAGTGGTGTTGTTGGTGAACTCCGCCGTCACGAACAACGGAGCGCAGTAGGTCAGGTCCTTCTCCTTGCACTCCTCGATCGAGGCCTTGACCTCGTCGAAGCGCGGTGCGGAGAAGGAGAGCGACATGGTGCCGGAGAAGTCCTCAATGGGACTGATCTCGTCGAGGATCTCCGCGAGACCCGAGCGTGCGTGCGGGTCGTTAGCCGACCGGCCCTGCCAAGACTCGTTGCCGACCAGCCAGTCAAACGACTCGGTCTGGATGGCAAGGAGGTTGGGGACCTCGAGGTGTTCGGTAATCCTGCCGAATGAAATTCGGCGGGGAGCGAAAGCGCTCGACGTACGACTGGTCTTCGCAGGGCGGGAAGCTGCCAAGATGCGTCCTTCCGAGGACCGGTGCTGCAAAACGGCTGTTACGCGTGCACTCCAATGGACCCCACTCCAAATATCCAGGTTCGGACATTCCGGGCAGGGGTCAAGTCGGAAGGCAGCGCAAACTAGCAGTGTAGCCGCACGGCTAACCGCTGTCCAGCCCGCCCCCGCAGGGCGCTGCGGAACGTGCCGGGCGCACCTGACCGGTGCTGCCGGGCCGCTCAGAACGCGGCGCTCCCCGCTGGGCTTCCCCGGGTCGGGACGGCGGCAGTGTCGCCGCTGCCATACCCAAGCGATGGCCGTTGCAAGCGTGGAAGGTCTTGCTGATGTCAGGGTGCCTGGACGCAGGGGCCGCGTCAAGGGTTGGCGCGCGGGTCGCGCTCACGTCTTTCAACCGGATTCCGTGACGGCTCTCAGGCGTGTCCCCCGAGGCACGCCGCCAACGCCCTGATGACCGGGGTACGCCGGGCGCGCCGACGCAGAAGCGGGCGGCGATCCGGTGCCGGATCGCCGCCCGCTTGGACGCAGTGTGCGTCAGCTCACTTGAGCGTGACCTTCGCGCCCTCGGCCTCGAGCTTGGCCTTCGCCTTGTCGGCGGTCTCCTTGTTGGCCTTCTCCAGGATCGCCTTCGGCGCGGCCTCAACCACGTCCTTGGCCTCCTTGAGGCCCAGGCCGGTCAGCTCACGCACGACCTTGATGACCTGGATCTTCTTGCCGCCGTCGCTCTCGAGGATGACGTCGAACTCGTCCTTCTCCGGCTCGGCCTCGGCCGGCGCGGCACCCCCACCGGCGGCCGCGACGGCGACCGGCGCGGCGGCGGTGACCTCGAAGGTGTCCTCGAACTGCTTCACGAACTCGGAGAGCTCGATCAGCGTCATCTCCTTGAACGCGTCAAGCAGCTCTTCGGTGCTGAGCTTCGCCATGTTTGGCGTCCTTTCCTCAATGTCTGTGTATGACTGGTGTTACGCCGGGGCGGGCCACGCTATGCGGCCTGCTCCTCCTGCTCGCGCTTCTTGTCCTGCAGGGCAGCGGCCGTACGCACGGCCTTCGACAGCGGCGCCTGGAGCACGGCCGCGGCCTTGCTCAGGTTGGCCTTCATCGCGCCGGCCAGCTTGGCCAGCAGAACCTCACGGGACTCGAGGTCAGCAAGCTTGGTGACCTCCGCCGCCGTGATCGCCTTGCCCTCGAACACGCCGCCCTTGATGACGAGCAGCGGGTTGGCCTTCGCGAAATCACGCAGGCCCTTCGCCGCCTCAACGACATCGCCGGAGACGAAGGTGAGCGCGGTAGGACCGGTGAACAGCTCGTCGAGGCCGTCGATACCAGCCTCCGCCGCAGCCCGCTTGGCCAGAGTGTTCTTCGCGACCCCGTAGGTCGCGGTCTGGCCCAGCGCACGCCGCAGCTGGGTGAGCTGCGCGACCGTGAGGCCGCGGTACTCGGTCAGCACGGTGGCGCCGGAGTTACGGAAGTTCTCGGTGAGCTCGGCGACGGCACTGGCTTTGTCGGCCCGAATCGGCTTGTCCGCCATGTCCCTCCTCTCTCGTTGCTCCAGGCTGGCTACCTTCTCGGTAATGACCCCGCGGCAACGAAAAACGCCCCGGCGCAGGGCGCACGGGGCGGAGGCGGTCAAATGGATACGACCGACACGCTTTACCGTTTCCCCTGCGCGGGCCGCCCGTCGAAACGGGGCCTTCAACCGTGCCGGGGCACGGTGACCAGCGGTCTCTGGTGGTTACGATCCTCGCCTGACCCGGGAGCCAGACGCGATGTGAAGAGTACGCGACACGGGCGTCGTCGCCAAATCACGGGCGGTGCAGGCCGACGTCACGCGCGGGTCCGGCGCATCCAGCCGTACGCGGAGAGCGCCGCGGCGCTCCACACCAGCGCCTGGATCGTCAACATCGCCACCGTCGCGGCGGTCGGCTCGGCCGTCAGGGTCCGGGCGGTGGGCATCAGCGGCGGCACCAGCCAGGGGACGATCGAGCCCTTCATCCCGAAGACGATGGCCGCCACCGAGCCACCCACCAGCACCAGGACGCCGTATCGCACGCTGCCGGTCGCCGCGCGGGTGGCCAGCGCGCCGAGCGCGACGGCTGCGGGGAGCGCGAGCAGGTGGGCCCAGACGCCGAGCGCGATCCCCTCCCCCAGCGGAAGGTCGCCGGCCTGCTGAGGGCCGGTGACCCCACCGACGACCCAGGGCAGGATCAGCCCGATCAGCACGGTCACGGATCCGGCGACCGCGGCGGCGAGCAGTCCGGCCGCCAGTTCCCGGCGGCGGGTGCCGGCGGCGACCACCGCGAGCCGCCGTTGCACGTCCGGCTCGGCGTCGAGCAGCAGCTTGCTCTGCCAGGCCAGCACGGGGAAGAGAACCACGGCGGAGACGCCGTACGCCTCACCGACCTGCGCGTGCCCACCCCCGTAGAGCACGCCGAGCACGACCAGGCCGGCGATCAGGGGCGCGAACGCCCGGCCGGTGCGGACGAACCCGACGAGCCGCATCCACAGCAACGCCGTCACGGCACCTCCTGCTGGCGGACGCCCGCATCCTGGCGGATCCCGAGCACGTGGTGACCGGCGGCGCGCAACGCCGCGACCGTGCCGGCCGCGCTCGCGGAGGGGACCGCGAGCTCCACCACGCAGATGTCCCCATTCCCCACCGGTGTCGCCGCCGAGACCCGCCCGTCGGCGACCGTCCAGCGGATCGCGTGCGGTAACCGGGCCGTCTCCGCTCGGTGATCGCTGACGAGCACAATGCCACCGGCGGCGATCACCTCCCGCACAAGCTCCGGCACCAGCTCGCGGGTGGGGGCGTCGAGCCCTTCCCAGGGCTCATCGAGAATCAGCAGGCCGGGTCGGCGGAGCAACGCCTGCGCCAGGCCGACCTTCTGCGCGGTGCCCTTCGACAGGGCGGGCAGTTTGACGTCCCGGTAAGCGGTCAGCCCCAGCCGCTCCGTCCAGCCGTCGAACGCGGCGGCGCGCCCGAGGCCGCGCAGTCGCGCCATCGCGCCCAGGTACTGCCGGACCGTGAACGGCTGGTCGGCGGGAAACCGCTCGGGGACCCAGCCGGTGAGCGCCGGCCGCTCCCGAAACGTCCCCCGGTTCGGCCGGAGAACGCCCGCCGCGAGCTGCAGCAGCGTTGACTTGCCGACGCCGTTGCGCCCCAGAACCACGACGACCTGGCCCGGCTCGACAGTGACCGCGACTTCGCGCAACACCCACGCGCCGCGCCGACCGTAGCGGAACCACACGTCATCCAGTCGCACGGGCCGAGCCTGCCACAGAAACGACGACCGGGGCGTCCCCAGGTGGGGGCGCCCCGATCGTCAGGATGTGCGTCGTACTCAGGCCTCGGTCGCACCCTCGGTGAGGTTCTTGACCATGTTGGGGTCGACCGGGACACCCGGGCCCATCGTCGTGGTCAGGGTGATCTTCTTGAGGTACTTGCCCTTCGCGGCCGATGGCTTCGCACGCAGCACCTCGTCCAGCACCGCGGCGTAGTTCTCGATCAGCTGCGCCTCGGGGAACGAGGCCTTACCGATGATCAGGTGCAGGTTGGAGTGCTTGTCCACGCGGAACGTGATCTTACCGCCCTTGATGTCCGAGACGGCCTTGGTGACGTCCATGGTCACCGTGCCGGTCTTCGGGTTCGGCATGAGACCGCGCGGGCCCAGGATCCGCGCGATCCGGCCGATCTTGGCCATCTGGTCGGGCGTGGCGATCGCCGCGTCGAAGTCGAGCCAGCCCTCCTGAATCCGGGCGACCAGCTCGTCGGTCCCCACCTCGTCAGCACCGGCGGCGGCGGCCTCTTCGGCCTTCGCGCCAGCGGCGAACACGATCACGCGGGCGGTCTTACCGGTGCCGTGCGGCAGGTTGACCGTGCCGCGGACCATCTGGTCCGCCTTACGCGGGTCGACGCCGAGGCCCATCGCGACCTCGACCGTGGCGTCGAACTTGACGTTGGTGGTTTCCTTGGCCAGCTTGACCGCCTCGGCGGGGCTGTAGAACTTCGACCGGTCGATCTGGTCGAATGCCTTGCGGTAGTTCTTGCTGCGTGGCATGTCGTGCACTCCTGTGGTCATTGGCGGGCCGCGCGTCGCGCGTGCCCTCCCACGATTTCTTCTTGCTTGGTCTTGCTCTTGATCTAAGGCCGGTGCCGGGTTCCAGTTGGTCTCCGGCAAGGCCGCCGGGAGCGCCGCGTGCTATTGCACGCAAGCGACCGAGAACGCCGCCGGAGGGCGACCGGGACTACGCCCTACTCCTTGACGGTGATGCCCATTGAGCGCGCGGTGCCGGCGATGATCTTCTCCGCCTGGTCGAGGTCGTTGGCGTTGAGGTCCGACATCTTCTTCTCGGCGATCTCACGCAGCTGCGCCCGGGTCACCGAACCGACCTTGTCGGTCTGCGGCACGCCGGAACCCTTCTGCACACCGGCGGCCTTGATCAGCAGGCGCGCGGCGGGCGGGGTCTTCAGCACGAAGGTGAAGGAGCGGTCCTCGTAGACGCTGATCTCCGCGGGGACGATGTCGCCCCGCTGCGCCTCGGTCTGCGCGTTGTAGGACTTGCAGAACTCCATGATGTTGACGCCGTGCTGACCGAGCGCCGGGCCGACCGGCGGCGCCGGAGTGGCCTGGCCCGCCGGCAGCTGAAGCGTGAACGTCTTGACGAGCTTCTTCTTCGGAGGCATGTCTCTTCCTGGGGCTTGATCTGGTGGATTTCACCTGACGTTGCCCGGAGGGCGCGCACGGTCAGCGCGGCCTGCGGGCCGACGTTCTAGGGTAGCGCAGTCTCCCAGCGGGATATTTCCCGAGGTCGTTACGGCGCCACGGCACTCAAGGGCCTCAGATCTTGGCGACCTGGTTGAAGTTGAGCTCGACGGGGGTTTCCCGACCGAAGATCGACACCAGCACCTTGAGCTTCTGCTGATCGGCGTTGATCTCGCTGATCGTGGCGGGCAGCGACGCGAAGGCACCGTCGGTGACGGTGACGGAGTCGCCGACCTCGAAGTCGAGGACCTTGATCTCCGGCTTCGCCTTCTTCTGCTCGGCGGTCTCGGCCGCCGGCGCGAGCCACTTCAGCACCTCGTCGAGGGAGAGCGGCGCCGGGCGGTCGGCCCGGTCGGTCGCCCCGACGAAGCCGGTGACTCCCGGGGTGTTGCGCACGCAGGAGTAGGACTCCGCGGTGAGCTCCATCCGAACGAGGATGTAGCCCGGGAAGACCTTGTTCTGCACCTGCAGGCGCTTGCCGTTCTTGACCTCGACCTCTTCGCGGGTCGGCACCTCGACCTGGTAGATGAACTCTTCCATGTCGAGGCTCGTGATCCGGGTCTCGAGGTTGGTCTTGACCTTGTTCTCGTAACCGGCGTACGAGTGCACCACGTACCAGTCGCCGGGCGCGTAGCGCAGCTTCTGCCGCAGCTCCGCCACCGGGTCGTAGTCCTCGTCGGGCTCCGGCTCCGCGACGGGCGCGAAATCCGGCTCGCTGGCGGCCTCGACCGACTCGTCAGTGGCCGCCGTCGCCACCGGGGACTGCTGCTCCTCGGCGGTATCGGCGGTCTCGTCGTACTCAGGCACGCTTGCTCACTTCCGTCACGTCAGCTTTTGTTACCGAAGACCCACAGCACGCCCTTGGCGAACCCGAAGTCCAGGACAGCCACGATCGTCAACATCACGGTGACGAACGCGACCACCACGGCGGTGTAGGTCAGCAGCTCCTTGCGGGTCGGCCAGATGACCTTACGCAGTTCGGCCACGACCTCGCGGATGAACCGGATGATGCGGCCGAAGAAACCGACGCGCTCCGTGTCCCTCTTCGCCTTGGCCTTGTCGTCCTCGACGTCCGCCCTGCGGCGGGCGCGGGTGGCCGTGCCGCCGCGCGAAACCGGCTCTTCGTCGGCGTCGTCGTCGACAGCGCCGTCGAACGCCTCGTCATCGAGGCGGTCGTCCGCAGCGTCCTCGCCGCGCCGATTGCTCTCGGCCACTTCGCCCTCCGTCGCGGGGGTGGTTGGTTCGCACGTCGGGTGGACGCGCGCTGCGCAGGTCACGCCGGTCGCCCGCACCATTTCCGGGGCGAGCCGCGGCCGGCGGAGCCGACGGAGATCACCGGACCGGCGCAGTGGCGCCCGAACGGCCTCCGCCGAACGCCACCACCACGGGACGGGCGCCGCGACGAGCGGCACCGACCCCCGGGGCCGGTCAGGCCTTAGGCGCAGGGGTGACAGGACTTGAACCTGCAGCCTGCGGTTTTGGAGACCGCTGCTCTGCCAATTGAGCTACACCCCTGTGCGGGGACAGGTGATCCCACTCAACCGTGCACGACTGAGCGGGGGTGACTACCCCACGGCGGACCAGTGTACGGGTAGACGCCCGACTTTCCCAACCGGTCCGCCGCACTTCGCCGGAGCACTCCGGCCAACGCCGCGACGTACTGCGCCACGGCCGGCCATCACGACATCCGGACGGTGGCCCGCGCCTGCGCCAGCACCTTTTCGCCGTGGCAGGTCGCGGTCAGGTCCAGCTGGGTCAGACCGTCCTCCGTGACGCCCTTCACGACCGCACGGACCTCGATTTCCGTGCCCTCGTCGTCGTCGGGCACCACGACCGGGCGGGTGAACCGGACACCGTACTCGACCACCGCGTCGGCGGCGCCCGCCCACTCGGTCACCGCCCGGCCGACCAGGCCCATGGTGAACATGCCGTGCGCGATCACACCAGGCAGCCCGACCTTCGTCGCAAAGCGGTCGCTCCAGTGGATCGGGTTGAAATCGCCCGAGGCTCCGGCGTAGCGGACCAGGTCCGCCCGCGTGATTCGGAAGGTCTTCACCGGCAGTTCCATGTCAGCCTTCCCCCCGTACGACGATCTTCGACCAGACCGTGACCACCGGCTCGCCGGCTACGGTCGCGACCTCGGTGCGCGTGGTCAGGAAGTCGTGACCGCCGCGCGAGGTGATGTCCTCCACGGTGTTGACGCAGACCAGTTCGTCGCCGGCGACGACGGGACGGGTGTACGCGAAGCGCTGGTCACCGTGGACGACCCGGCTGTAGTCGACGCCGAGGACGGGGTCCTCGATGATCTGCCGGCTGGCGGCCATGGTGAGCACCACCGGGAAAGTGGGCGGCGCCACCACGTCGGCGTGGCCACGCGCGCGGGCGGCCTCGGGGTCGTGGTGTGCGGCGTCGGTCGCGCCGATCGCCGTGGCGAACTCACGGATCTTCTCGCGCCCCACCTGGTAGGGGGCGGTCGGCGGGTAGCTCCGGCCGACGAAGGACGGGTCCAAGGGCATGCCGCGAAACTACACGTACAAGCAAAGATCGCCGCTTCGGCGGCGGAGGCGCGGTCGGACTGCGCTCCCGTCATCGAAACGGCGATCTGTGTGCTACTGCGCCGGCATTCGCCGGCGACGCTCAGCGGGTCTCGCGGTGGATCGTGTGCTTGCCGTCCCGGGGGCAGAACTTCTTCAGCTCGATGCGGTCCGGGTCGTTACGGCGGTTCTTACGCGTGATGTAGTTGCGCTCCTTGCACTCCACACACGCCAAAGTGATCTTGGGACGGACGTCGGTCGCCTTGGCCACGGCGGGGTGCCTTCCTCGCTAACGGATTCAACTACGACGTGACAGCGTAGACGCTAACCACGCGGACACGCAAAGTGGGCGCCATTTGGCGCCCCTCGCTTCAATCTCCGGGAACGCTCCCGATGATCGACAGTAGCGGTGGCCGGACTTGAACCGGCGACACAGCGATTATGAGCCGCTTGCTCTACCAACTGAGCTACACCGCTGTGGGCGGGTCTAAGTTGACCCTTTGAGCCCCCTTACGGAATCGAACCGTAGACCTTCTCCTTACCATGGAGACGCTCTGCCGACTGAGCTAAGGGGGCTTGCGCGATCTCCCTGAGGGCGCGCACGGGTAAGAGTACACGGCGATCGGCGCTAGGTGAAATCAGGTTCCCCGCGCGCTGCGGAGCAGCCGCTACGGCACCGCGCGGAGACGGCGGACCTCGGCCGACAACGCCGATTCCGGCTCCGTCTGCGCCTCGTACCAGGCGGCCAACCGCTCGTACGGCAGCGGACGGCTGAACAGGAAGCCCTGCCCGATCTGACAGCCGATGTCCTGCAGCAGCTCCAGCGTGAGCTCACTCTCGACACCTTCGGCCACCACCGTCAGGCCGAACTGCTGAGACAGCGTCACCACGGCGTTGACGATGGCCAGGTCACCCGGGTCGGTCGCCATCCCCTGCACAAAGGAGCGGTCGACCTTCACCTCGTTCACCGGCAGGCGGCGAAGGTACGAGAGGGACGAGTAGCCGGTGCCGAAATCGTCGACGGACAGCCGTACGCCGAGGTCCCGCAACCGGCGCAGCGTGGGCATGGGACGGTCCGTGCCGTCGAGGACGCCCTCTTCCTTGATTTCGAAGGTCAACCGCTCCGGTGGCACACCGAATTCGCCGAGCAACTCCTCGACGCGGTTGGGGAAATGCGGATCGTTGAGGGTGCGGGCCGACAGGTTGACGGCGACCGAGAGCGCGTCGTGGCGGACCTCCCAGTCCCGGCACCGCCGCAGCCCTTCCTTGAGTACCGCCTCCGTCAGCTTGCTCAGCTGCCCGGTGTGCTCCGCGACCGCGACGAAGTCCTCCGGCGAGACCGCCCCGTGCGACGGGTGTTCCCAGCGCGCCAGGCACTCCACCCCAACCAGCCGCCGGTCACCGAGCGTGACCTTTGGTTGGAAGTAGACCTCCAGCTCGTCGTTGTCCAGGGCCCGGCGGAGATCGCCGGCGAGACCGAGCCGGCGCACCGAACGCGACTCCAGACCGGGGTTGAAGAGCTGGACGCTGCCGGGCATCGTCTTGGCGGCCGTCGCGGCCAGGTCGGCCCGCTGCAGCAGGGTCGCCGGGTCGCTGCCGTGATCCGGGTGTACGACCACACCGACCGCCGTGTCGACGTCGAGGGTGAGCGTGCCGAAGATCATTTGGTCGCGGATCTGCTCCCGCAACTCCGCCGCGAGGTCCATGGCCGTGTCCGCGTTCTCGGCGCGCAGAGTCACCACGAACTCGTCGCTGCCCAGTCGGCCGACGAGTGCGGACGATGGCGCCGAGGCGCGCAGTCGCCGGGCCACCTCGACCAGGACCTGGTCACCGGCGGCGTGGCCGAGCGACTCGTTGACCTGGCGCAGCCCGTCCACATCGAAGAGGAGCACGGCGACGACCTCGCCCGGCGCGCGGACGGTGACCGACTCCTCCAGCGCCGCCGTGATGCGGCGGCGGTTGGGCAACCCGCTCAGCCCGTCATGCGCCGCGTCATGGCGGAGCCGGTCCACCAGGCGCGAGTTCTCCACCGCCACCGCCGCGTGTGCGGCGACCGCCTCGAGGAGTCGTACGTCGCCCGGACCGAAGTGTGTCAGGTCGCCGAGTCGGCCGGAGACCTCCAGGCAGCCGATCACCGCCGAGCCCGCCTTGAGCGGCACCGCGATCGCGTCCTTGGCGCCCGACTCCAGCAGGTGCTCGCGTAGCTGCGCGTCGCCGAACTTCGCGCCGACCGCGACCGTCTCCCCGGTCTCCATGACCCGCCTGCGCAGCGTGTCCGGGGTTCCCGCGACGTCCACCAGGCCCCGGTCATCCACCCGTGCGGAGAGGAGCACCTCGGGATAGCGACCCAGCACCGGCATCCACAACGTGGCGTACTCCGCCTGGAGCAACTCCCGGACCCGACCGAGCAGCACATCCGGCAGCGTGCCGTCGTGGGGCGTGTCGGCGATCGCCCGGGTCAGGTCGTAGATCTCGCTCAGCGTCCGGTGCTGGCGCAGGAACTGCGCGTAGGCCCGGTAGGCGACCACGAAGAAGCTCGCCAGAGCCGCCAGGATGAACACCGACCAGACCCCGCCTTGGTCCACCACCACGAGCACCAGAAGGCCGATCGTGGTGTTGATGCCGGCCACGACGAGACCGGGGACAGCTGTACGGGCCAACTCGCGGCTGGAGATCCGCCCTTGGACGAGGGTGATCACCCCGACGACGCCTGCCAGGGTGACCAGCACATTGATGCCGACCGCGCCGGACAGCACCAGCCAGGTGCGGGGTGAAGCGCCCTGCAGCGGACCGGCCGCGAACACCAGCACGCAGGCGAGCGCAGCTCCGGCCGCATGGCTCGCCGTGTTGAAGCAGAGCTTGATGGGCGGGACCCGACGGTGTGTCTGGGCGACCACGGAACCCAACACGCGGACCAGGATCAGCGTGAGCGGGGGCAGGAAGAAGAGCCCCAGCAGGAACGGAATCTCGACCAGCGTGACGGAGAACGCCTGCCGGCGCACCTCGAACATGAGGACGACGGAGCTGGCGGAGACGAACAGCACGAAGAAGAGCAGGCCGATCGCCCACTCCCCCGCAGCCTGTGGATGCTCCACCATGAGCGCGACGGCGCTCACGATGGCCACCAACGCCAAAGGCCCGGTTATCAACCAGGCAAGATCCGGAGACCGGCGGGGGAGATTCCTCTGGGTGGCCACCTTCGTCCTCAGCGACGGGCGCCGTCGCGGTGCGCGAAAGCTCGACCTAGTTCCAGTCGAAGTCCATCGTGGTGAGTTCGGGCTGCTTGTCCGAAGAGTCGAACCCGTCTCCGAACTCCGCCTGGCCGGTCACCACGGAACCGCCGACGCCACTGACGTTGGCCAGACCGGCAACGGCCAAGAGGCCGACTCCAAGGGCGACGAACATTGCCGCTCGCCCGACCCAGCGGCCGATCCCGCGTGCAGGCATCAGGTTGCTCCCGTCAGAGGCTAAAAGGTGAATCGAACAGTTGAGGGTAGGGATGATGCTGCCACACCGACCCGCCTAAGCCCATACGCAGAATGCCCGAGAGAGCCCTCTGCAGCGAGATCCAACCAATCGGATGAGGCCGACTTTAACAATCACTTGGGTAAGTCCTTTTCGCCCCATTACTTCCTTCGCACCTTGATCGAAGCGACTCACCAGCCCCAACCGCAACGAAAGCCACCCCGCAGGGTCCGCCGGTCGATGCCCCGGCGGCCACGTCCGATTACGCCCCTGGGCAACCCGATCATGGCCGCTCGACGACGCCGCGCGGTCGGCGGTCCGCGGTGGCTCGCAGCCGTCCGTTCACCGACGCGCACCGCGACCGCTCCGCCCGCCGCTCCCGACAACGCGCCCCGAACCGACATCGACAGCCGAGGGCGGCACAGATGATCAAGTCCGCTGACCCGTTCGGCATTTGAGGGACATACGGGCGTCGCGCACGTTCGTGACGGCGAGGCGCCCGTGCTGGGGCGACGGGCGACGCTCAACTACCTAGCTCCCCGAACGCGGGCGCGCCGGCACGCCGACGGCCTACGGCGGCCCTGGCACCGGCCGGGACATCGCAGCAGAACGGACAACCAATGTCATGCGGCCGGTTGTGACTGGTGAAGCGTCCGTCGCCGGCGGGCGACCACAACTGCGATGACCAAGCCGCCGACGACGCCGCCCAAGACCATCATCACCGTAGCGATAGCGGTGTCCGAAAGCGGAAGACCGACTGTTGCCATACGGAAGAATCTGGTGTGGCGGAGATCGTAGGACCAGGGGGCGTCCCCGATGCTCAGCGCCGACGTCGCGCCGGAGCCCCGACAGACGATGTCGTACGTGCCCGCGGGACTACCGAGCATCGTCGAGACCCCTCGCCATCGTTCGCCGTCGACGGTGAGTTCATACACATCGAACAGTGAGGCTTCCGATTGCATCGAGGCGAGTCGCACATCCTGCGTCGCGGACTCACACCACACATCCGGAAAACCGTTCGGCCCTTCCTTCGCCCACACCATCCGCGGCGACGAAGGATGCATCTGTACGGTCACCGACTGCCCCGGCGCGAATCCCTGGCCCAGGCTTCCGGCGGGCGCCAGGAGCAGCATTGTTGATCACCGCGTGCCTCGACGGATCGGACGATGAGTACACCATCGCCAAGCCGAAAGGCGGTCACCCGTCTTTCCGCTGTTGTCGTCGAGCCAGTTCCGGCGAGAGGCCGCGCAGGCGATCGTTCGCCGCCCACTCAGCGAGGAGATCGCCCAGCGGGCACCTCGTACGCAGGCTGTTGAAGTCCTACGAGCATGGGTGGGCCGACAAGCTACCCATTCCCCGTCCACGGGGTGCCGAGCGGCATGAGGTCGCGGATTGACACGCTTTCGCTCCGGCCAGGGTTGGCATGATCACTCTGATGTCTGGGCGGTCGTCGAACAAGCACGTGACGATCTCGCCCGCACGGGCACATCAGGGGGAAACGCTGGGCTCGGCGCCAAGTCACCGCTGGCGGCAGCGTCTACAACCGGGATAGAGATTCCCACCAGCGAGCGACAGCGACCTCGACGTATGTGACACAGCCAGCGAGATCGGGCGGGCAGAGCGGGACTGAGTGAGACTCATGAAAGAGGCCCCCGACCGGCATCTCTGCTGGTCAGGGGCCGCTCTCGCACCTGGTGGCGGGTAGAGGATTCGAACCTCTGAAGCTTTCGCGACGGATTTACAGTCCGCTCCCATTGGCCGCTCGGGCAACCCGCCAGGGCGTGCCACCACGGATGAAACCGTGGCAGCGGAAGCAAGGATAGCGGTAGCACCGCCCCCACATGCAACCGGGTACGGTCGGGATGTCGGGCCGCTGTCACGTGGCCCGGGACATCTTCATATCGCCGGACAGCAGGAGCATGAGCATGGCAGCGAACCCGTCGTTCGACATCGTCAGCAAGGTCGACCGGCAGGAGATCGATAACGCCCTCCGCCAGACCGAGAAGGAGCTCTCCACGCGCTTCGACTTCCGCGGCACAGGCGCCGAGATCTCCTGGTCGGGCGAGGAAGCGGTCAGTCTCCAGGCCGAGACGGAGGAGCGGGTCAAGGCCGCGCTCGACGTCTTCAAGGAGAAGCTGGTCAAGCGGAACATCTCGCTGAAGTCGCTGGACGCGGGTGAGCCCCGCTCGTCAGGCAAGACCTACAAGATCGACGGCAAGATCATCCAGGGCATCGACTCGGACAAGGCCAAGGCGATCAGCAAGAAGATCCGTGACGAGGGGCCGAAGGGCGTGCAGGCCCAGATCCAGGGCGACCAGCTCCGGGTCACCGGCAAGAAGAAGGACGACCTTCAGGCGATCATCACCCTGCTGAAGCAGGAGGACTTCGGGGTCGCCCTGCAGTTCACCAACTACCGGTAAGACCTGTCGCGGTAGCGGTCACGGCCGAAAGCTGACCAGAACGATCGGCTTTCGGCCCCTGCTCCGCGTACCTCGATTTTCAGATCAGTTCGGCGGCGAGCGCCTGCTCGACGTTGACCGCGGCGCGCGCCTCGGCACGGGCGATCGAACCGGTCGGCAGCGCGGCCACGACCGCCGCGACGCCGACCGCCGCGCCGGCGAGGAGGAACGCCCACGGCACGCCGCCGGGACGATCCACGATGATGCCGGCGAGCGCTCCGCCGCCCGCGCTGGCCGCGACCGCGACCGTGACAACCCACGTGTACGCCTCGTTCAGCATGCTGCCCGGAGCGATCCGGCCGACCATGGTGTTCTCGAGCGTCAACGCGGGCGCGATCACGGCACCGCCGATGATCAGGGCGATGCCGAGCGCGACCGGGTTGGGCATCGCCGCGAACACGACGAACGTGCCGGCGACCGCGGCTAGCAGCGCGGCGAACTGACGCGGCATGTTCCTCGCCGACGGGCGGGTGCCGAACCAGATGCCGCCGATGGCACTGCCGACACCCCACACGGCGAGCAGAACACTCGCGAGACCTTCCGAATCGCCGGGACGCTGCGCCGCGGCGTACGCGGGGACGGTGACGCCGGCGGCGCCGAACGCGACCCCCAGGCCGCCGACGCAGAGCAGCAACGCGGGGAAGCCCTGCACCTTGAGCGGGCCCAACCCGCTGGCCTGCGCGTTGCGCGGATGCGGCTGCCAGCTCCGCATCGCCCGGCCGAACGCGACCGCGGCCGTGCCGAGGAGCGTCACCACGGCGGCGCCGATGAGCGCGGTGGCCGCGTCCGCGGCGAGCACGAACGCCGCGACGAGCAGCGGGCCGATCACGAAGACGACCTCGAAGAGCGAGGTCTCCGCGGCGAGGGCGGTGTTGCGCAGGCCGTACCGGCCGGTGGCGGGACCGGTCAGATCGTTCCAGGCGCCGCGGATGGCGGCGGTCAGCGGCGGGTACGTGGCACCGGCGGCCGCCGCGGCCAGGTAGATCACGGTGAGCGCGTCGGCACCGGACCGGCTGGCGAACAGCAGGCCGACGAGCGCGAGCGGGTGCGCCACGGCAGTCACCAGCAGCACCGGGGCGGGGCCGACGCGGTCGGCGATGCGGCCGGCGATCGGGCTGAGCGCCGCGCCGGCGAGCGCGTAGAGGCCACCGGCCACGGCGGCCAGCGCGTACCGCCCGGTGACGTTCTGCACGACGAGCAGCAGCGCCAGCGGGGTCATGCCGATGCCGAGGCGCCCGATGATCCCGGCGATGAGCAGCATCGGCGCTCCCGGGATCCGCCACACTCCCAGGTACTGCCGCAACGCGACCACTGCCACCGACCCCCTTGTAACGACCGACCCGCTATCAGACCCTAACGACGCGGAGGGTTCGGGCAATCGGGTTCTCGGACGAGTGGAAGCAGCGTCACAGCCCTTTACCGATCGAGGAAAACCCCGCCGATCAAGGAGAAATTCACACGAATGGAGATCGAACCGTGTGAACTCGTCCTTGATCGACGGGGTGCACCAGCGGGGGGCGGGGGTTAGCGCTGGAACTGGACGGGGCCCTGGGTGGCGGCCAGCTGCTGCAGTCGCAGGACCCGCTGCTCCATGGGCGGGTGGGTGGAGAAGAGTGCAGCGAGACCGCCGCCGCGCAGCGGGTTGTCGATCATCAGGTGCGCGGTGGTGGCAGCCGGACTGTCCGCGGGCAGCGGCATGCGCTGCGTACCGGCGTGGATCTTTCGCAACGCGCTGGCCAGCGCGAGCGGGTCGCCGGTCAGTCGGGCCCCCGACGCGTCCGCCTCATACTCGCGGTTCCGGCTGATCGCCAACTGGATGATCGTCGCGGCCAGCGGCCCGAGGATGAGCATCATCAGCATCACGGCCGGGTTGGGACGATCCTCGTCGTCACCGCCGCCGAGCGGGATGAACCACGCGAGGTTCGCCAGCGTGGTGATGATGCCGGCGAGCGAGGCCGCGACGCTGGAGATCAGGATGTCGCGGTTGTAGACGTGTGAGAGTTCGTGTCCGATCACCCCGCGCAGCTCGCGGTAGTCGAGGATCTGCGTGATCCCGTTCGTGACGCAGACCGCCGCGTTGGCCGGGTTGCGCCCGGTGGCGAAGGCGTTGGGCTGCGGGGTCGGACTGACATAGAGCCGGGGCATCGGCTGCCGCGCCTCGGTGGCCAGTTCGCGCACCATTTGATAGAGCGCCGGGTACTGCGCTTCGCTGACCGGTTGGGCTCTCATCGACCGCAGCGCGATCTTGTCGGACCAGAAGTAGGTGACACCGTTCATCACCAGTGAGATGAGCACGGCGATGACCAGGCCGGCGCTTCCGCCGAACCAGTAACCGACCGCGAGGATGATCGCAGTGAGCAGGCCGAGCAGAGCAGCCGTCTTGAGACCGTTGTGGTGGCGGTTCATGGTCACTCCTTGAGTACGCGAACCCGGGAGTCTGCGAACCCGGGAGTCCTCGACCGGTTCAACAATCTGCATACCCGCAACAATCCGGAAATAGCTGAAAGTTATCTGAGAATCGCGGCGAGCAACATTGACGGGTATCCGGCTGAGCGCGTCCGACGCGGTGCGTGAACGGCTATCGGAGCGCGGCGTCGAGCACGAACTGCGGGGCGAACCCGACCACGAGCGCCACCAGCGTCGCGCCCCCCAACGCCACGGCCACCGGCCACGGCACCCGTACCCGCGCGGGCGTCGCGTGCTCACCGGTCGTCGGCGCGTAGAGGACGGCGGAGACGCGTACGTAGTAGGCGAGCCCGACCACCGCGTTGAGCGCGACCAGCACGGCGAGCCACCCCGCTCCCCCGCCGACCAGCGACCGCACCACCGCCACCTTGGCGAAGAGTCCGGCGAGGCCGGGCGGCAGCCCGGCGAGCCCGATCAGCGCGAGGACGAGCGCCGCGCCCACCCAGGGATGGCGGCGCGCCGCTCCCCGGTACTCGGCGATCGAGCCGCCGTCCGCGCCGGCCGGGCGCAGCGCCACGAGCGCGGCGAAGGCGGCCAACTCCAGCACGACGTAGAAGATCGTGTACGCCACGGCGGCGGCCACCGCCATCGTGCGGGCGTCGTTCGTCCGGCCGGCAGCGGTCGCGGCCGCGCCGAGCGGCGCCAGAATGTAGCCGGCCTGCGCCACCGACGACCAGGCCAGCAGCCGTACCGTCCGGGTCTGCCGCAGCGCTACGACGTTACCCACAGTCATGGTCAACACGGCGAGGATGGCGAGCGCTACTCCCGACACCTCGGCCCAGGGCCAGAGCCCGTCCACCACGACGTAGAGGATCGCGACGACGCCGCCGAGCTTCGAGGCGGTCGACAGGTAGGCGGCCACCGGCAGCGGGGCGCCGTCGTACGTCGTCGGCGCCCAGGCGTGCAGCGGCACAGCGGCGACCTTGAACGCCAGGCCGACCAGCAGCAGCACCACGGCCACCCGGCTGAGCCGCGCCATTCCCGGCGACTCCGTCGCGGACGCGGCGTGGAGCAGGTCCAGGTGCACGGCGCCGTTGGCGGCGTAGAGCAGCGCCGCGCCGAGCAGCGTGACCGCGGTGGCGACGACGCTGACCACGAAGAAGGTGACCGCGGCCTCGGCGGACGCCACGGCGCGGCGACGCAGCCCGACCAGCACGTAGAGGGGCAGGGTAAGCGTCTCCAACGCCACGATCAGGGTGATCAGGTCGCCGGCCGCGCCGAGGACCACGCCGCCGGTCATCGAGCAGGCGAGCAGGAAGCAGTACTCCCCCGCCGGAACGGACGCCACACGCAGCGCGGGCGCGGAGAGCGCGAGCACCGCCGCGGTGAGAAGCGCGAACAGCACCGCAACGAGGGCCGCCCGGCCGTCCGCGACGTACGAGCAGTCCGGCGGGACCTCGACCGCGTCCGGGGCGGGCATGCCGGTGCAGAACGTGGCGCGGGCGGGCTGGGTCGCGGCCGCGCCGGCCGCGACCGCCGTCAGCAGCGACCCGACGATCGCCACGGCGAGGGTGGCCCCGCGCCGGGCGACGAACAGATCGGCCAGGAGCACGAGTACGGCGGTGCCGGCCGCCAGGTAGGCCGGAAGGAGCGCGAGACTGTCGACGGCCTGGGTCACCGGACCACCTCCACCAGGGCCTGCACCGGGGCGCCGGCGAGGCCGAGCACCAGGGCCGGCACCAGCCCCACCGCCAGCGCGAGGACGACCAGCGGCGCCCAGGCCACCGCCTCCACCCCCGCGATCCCCCGGCAGTCGGCGGCGGTGACCACCGGCGACGCCGGACCGTGCGTGACCCGGCGGAGCAGGCGCAGGAAGTACGCGGCGGTCAGCGCGCCGCCGAGCGCGGCCAGTACGGCCAGCGTCGTCCAGAGCGGGCCGCCGCGGCGCAACGCGGCGACAACCGCGAACGCCTCACCCCAGAAGCCGGCGAGGCCGGGCAGCCCGAGCGAGGCGATCGCCGCGTAACCGAGCAGCCCGGAGAGGAACGGCATCCGCTCCCGTAGGCCGCCGAGCGCGTCCAGCGCGCCCGTGTGGAACCGGTCCTTGACCGCCCCGGCCAGGAAGAACAGCAGTCCGGTGATGACACCGTGCGCGATGTTGCCGATCAGCGCCGCCTGGATGCCGGTCGCGGTGAGCGTGGCGATGCCGAGCAGCACGAAACCCATGTGTCCGACACTGGAGTAGGCGATCAGGCGCTTCAACTCGACCTGCGCCAGGCAGACCAGCGACCCGATGATGATCGCGGCGACGGCGAGCACGCCGAGCACCGGCGCGGCCCACCGGGCGCCCTCGGGGGCCACCCCGACGGCAACCCGGATGAGGCCGTACGTGCCCATTTTGAGCAGCACCCCGGCGAGGATGACGCTGCCGACGGTGGGTGCCTGGGTGTGCGCGTCGGGGAGCCAGGTGTGTAGCGGCCAGAGTGGGCTCTTGACCGCGAACGCCACCGCGAGCAGCACGAACGCGGCGAGCTGAACGGGGCGCGACATACCGGCGCCGCCGGTGAGCGCCACGATGTCGGCGGTGCCGGCAGCCGAGATCACGGTGAAGACGCCGACCAGCAGCAGGACCGAGCCGAAGAGCGTGTAGAGCGCGAACTTTCGGGCGGCCGCCCGGTGCGGACGGCTGTCGCCTGCTCCGCTGCCATCGCCACCCCAGCCGGCGATCACGGCGTACATCGGCAGCAGCACGACCTCGAAGAAGACGAAGAAGAGCACCAGGTCGAGAGCGAGGAAGGTGCCGAGGATGCCGACCTCGATGACCAGCAGCAACGCGACGAGGGCGCGCCCCGGCCGGGCTCCGGGGGTGCGCCAGACGGTGTAGGCGCAGCAGAGCAGGGTGAGCAGCGTGGTCAGGACCACGAGCGGGTAGGAGAGCCCGTCCACCCCGAGATGGAACCGCAGATCGAGCCCGGGCACCCAGGTCAGATCCAGCTCGTGCCACGGTTGGACGGCCGACACGCCGGCCTGCGCGGGCCGGGGGGTGGACCAGCCGCGGCTCCCGATGTAGAGCAGCAGGCTGACCACGAACCCGACCGCGGCGAACGCCGTCCCGAGCAGCCGACCGGCGCGGTCGGCCCGGGCCGGCACCAACGCCACGACAGCGGCGCCGGCCGCCGGCACCGCCAGCGTCGCGGCGAGCGCGAACTCTCCGCCGTTCACTCCGCCACCCCCCGTCGGGTCATGTGAGGCCTCCGAAGACGGCGGCGGCAAGGCCGATCAGCAGGGCGCCGGCCAGTACGGCGGTCGCCGCGCGGGGCAGCCCGGCCCGGTGCAGCGCGGCGACCGCGCCGCCGAGCCCGAGCGTTCCCCGTCCGGTCCGCTCGACGGCACCGTCCACCACTGTCTCGTCCACACGGCGTACGGCCCGGGCGAGCGCCCGCACCGGTCGGACGACCAGGACGTGCTGGAGCTCGTCGAGCCAGAAGGCGTGCGCGAAGGCCGGCCGCAGCGGACCGAGAGCGCGGGCCGGATCGACCGTCGGGTCGCGGCGCCAGAGCAGCCACGCCGACCCGGCACCGAGCAGCAGCAACGCCAACGGCAGCAGCAACTCCGGCCCGAGATGCACCAGGCTCTCGTGCCGCGGCAGCAGAGTCCGGTGTTCTCCCCCGGCGACCGGCTGCAACCGCCGGGCGAACGCGTCCGCGAAGACGGCGAGTCCCAGCAGCCCGCTCGGCACCGCGAGCAGCAGCACCGGCCAACGCATCAACGCCGGCGGATCGTGCGGGTGCGCGGCGGGCGACCGCGTGACGCCCAGGAAGGTACGGAGCAGGAGGCGGGTGGCGTAAGCGGCGGTGAGCGCGACCCCGACGAGGCCGGCGAGCCAAACCAGCCAGCCGAGCCAGCCCGGCACCGGCCCGTCGCCATGCGTCGCCCGCTCGGCCACCGCGAGGACGCTCTCCTTGCTCCAGAACCCGGCGAGGGGCGGCGCCCCGGCGAGGGCGCCCAACCCGATCGCGGTGCACCAGAACGTCACGGGCATCGCACGACGCAGTCCGCCCATCGCCGACATCAGGTTGGTGCCGACGGCGTGGATCACGCATCCGGCGGCGAGGAAGAGCAGCGCCTTGAAGGCGGCGTGGGTGAGCAGGTGGAAAAGCGCAGCCGACGAGGACCCGACGGCGAGCGCTCCGGACATGTAGCCGATCTGCGACACCGTCGACCAGGCCAGAACCCGTTTGATGTCGTCCTGCGCGGTCGCGGCGAACGCACCGAGCAGCAGGGTGATCGCACCGAGTACGCCGAGCACGGTCAACGCGATCGGCGCGGCCAGGAAGAGCGGGTACAGCCGGGTCACCACGTAGATGCCGGCCGCCACCATCGTCGCGGCATGGATCAGCGCGGAGATCGGGGTCGGGCCGGCCATCGCGTCGGGCAGCCACGTGTGCAGCGGGAACTGGGCGCTCTTTCCGGCCACCCCGGCGAGCAGCAGCAGGCAGGCGAGGGTCAGCGTGCCGACGCCGAGGTCCGCGGCGAGTACGTCGGCGATCCGGAAGCTGCCCGCCTTGATGCCGAGCAGCGCGATCCCCAGCAGGAATCCGACGTCGCCGACCCGGGTGACCAGGAACGCCTTCACGGCGGCCGCCGGCGCCTCGGGCAGCCGCCGGTCGTGGCCGATCAACAGATAGGAGCAGATCCCCATGACCTCCCAGCCGACCAGCAGCATGAGGAGGTCACCGGCGACCACGACCAGCAGCATCGCGGCGGTGAAGAGGCTGATCTGGGCCGCGTAGGGCGGGTAGCGGTCGTCGTCGGCCAGATAGGCGACGGAGTAGACCTGCACCGCGAGCGCGACCGCGCCGACCGCCACCGCCACGAGAGCGGCCACGGGATCGAGCCGGACACCGTAGGTCACGGTCAACCCGCCGAAGTCCACCCACCGCGCGCTGCTCTCCACCGGGCCGTCCAGCGACGCCAGCAGCGCCGTCGCGATCAGCAGCGCGGCGGCCGCGCCGGCGATGCCGAGCCCCGCGGCCACCGCGCGGGAGCGCAGCGGCAGGAGCAGCCCGACCAGGGCGAACCCGAAGGGTACGGCCGGCAGCAGCAGTCCGAGCGATTCGACGGTCACCGCGCCACCCGCTCCCCCGGCGCCGCGTCCGTCGGCCGCACCGCGATGCCGCCGTCGCCCTCGACCGGCTCGCCGCCGAGCGGCACCTCGTCGACCGCGACGCTGGACCGCAGCCGGTAGAGGTGCAGCACGATGGCGAGCCCCACCCCCACCTCGGCGGCGGCGATCACGATGACGAAGAGCGCGAAGACCTGCCCGCTCTGCGGCAGCACCGCCCGGACCGTGGTGTCGGCGGTGACCAGGATCAGATTGACGGCGTTGAGCATCAACTCGACCGACATGAGCAGCAGCACCGCGTTGCGTCGACGCAGCACGCCGTAGACGCCGAGGCCGAAGAGGAGCGCGGCGGTGACGTAGGGGATGACGGGACGGATCACTGCCCCTCCCCCTCCGCCGGCGCGCCGATCTCGGGGCGGGAGAGCACGATCGCCCCGACCAGCGCGGCGAGGAGGAGCACGGAGAGCACCTCGAACGGGAGGACCCAGGAGCCGAAGACGGACGTCCCGAGCCGCTCCGCGGTGCCGGCCTCCGGAAGCTCCACCGTGGACCACCGGAAGGCGTCCACGAGCAGGGCCGCCAGGCCGAGGCCAGCTCCGCCACCGACGAGGGCGGCCGGCCAACCCGGCCGGTCGAGGTCCTCGGACGCGCCGATCGGTGCGCGGGTCAGCATCACCGCGAACAGCAGCAGCACCACCACGGCGCCCACGTAGATGAGCACCTGCACCCAGGCCACCAGCTCGGCGGTGAGCACCAGGTAGAGCCCGGCCACGGCGGCCAGGCAGACCACCAGGTAGAGCCCGGCACGGACGAGATGGCGGGTGGTCACCACGAGCAGCCCGGCGCCGGCCGCCACCGCACCGAGCGCCAGCAGCAGCACGTCCGCGCCGGTCACGCTTCTGCCTCGGGGGGCGCCACCTCGGGGCTGGGACGGGCGGGACGCTGCGGGCGTACGGCGGGCGCCCCCGGACCACCGGCGGCGGCCTTGCGGGCGGCCGTGGTTTCCTCCTTGGACGCCTCGCCGTTGGGATCGTGCGCGGGCGGCGGCGGCACGGTCGCCATCCACTGCCCCAGATGGTCCTTGTCGTGCATCAGATCCCGGATGTCGTATTCGGAATATTCGAACTCCGGCGACCAGTAGAGCGCGTCGAAGGGGCAGACCTCGACGCAGATCCCGCAGTACATGCAGAGCGAGAAGTCGATGTCGAAGCGGTCGAGCACGTTGCGCTGACGCGGGCGGGCCGCGCCCGGCACCACGACCTCTTCCTTGTGCGAGTCGATGTAGATGCACCAGTCCGGGCACTCGCGGGCGCAGAGCATGCAGACCGTGCAGTTCTCCGCGAGCAGCGCGATCACACCGCGCGAACGTGGCGGCAGCTCCGGGGCGACGTCCGGATATTGCTGGGTGTGCGTCGGCCGGACCATCGTCTTGAGCGTGACGGCCAGTCCCTTGACCAGCCCCTCGCCGTGTCCGCGCTCGCTCATGCCGCTCGCTCCCTCATGTGCCTCATCCTGCCCCGTCCGTCGCGCGGGCGCGAGCACCCCCTCCCGCCGCGGTGACAGCGGCAGGTCGTCGCTGCGGCGGCGGAGCGGCCGCGCCGAGTGTCGCGGGAGGTGGAACAGCCCGTGCACACCTCGGCACAGCCGCCGGCCCGACCGGTTTCACGCGGACGGGTGCTATCGGGCCGGAACCCTGACCGTGATGTTGTCGAAGTCGGGCGCGGCGGCGCTCGGATTGAACAGCGTCAGCGTGTTGGCGCCGGCTCTGAGGGTGACCGTGACGACCAGAGCCCCGCTGGTGCTCCACCCGCCGGTGCCCGGGAAGCTCAGCGAGAGCGGAGGACCGCCGTTGACGCTGAGCTGCGCCGCACGGGTGCCCTCACCGTTGACGTAGCCGAGTGTGACAACGGCCGGGCCACCCGTCCGGGCGGTGACGCCGTTGATTCGCAGCGCCCCCATGTCGCGGCCGATGTTGCCCACCTTCTTCCGGCCCGAGCAGCCCGGACAGTTGAAGGTCCTGGTCCCGGCCAGGCCGTTCCCCGCCGACTCGGCCTCATACGCGGTGACGACCGACCGCGCGGGCGGGGTGGTGGCAGCGGTCGGCCGTGGTGGGGGCGGTGGCGGTGGCGGGGTGCCGGTGGGAACCACGCTCGGCGTCGCCGGGGAGGGCGCCGGAACCGGGACGGTCGGGGTGGGGAACCCCGGGTCCTCCGTCGCCGGCGACCCCGGCAGGTCGGGTGCCGCGCCGGTCGCGCCCGTACCCGGGTTGGGGACCACCGAGTCCGGACGGATGAGATCCAGCTTCAGCACCGTCAGCACCAGCACCAGGCTCAGATAGCCGAGTACGACCGCCGTCAACAGGCGGACGGGGCCGATGCGCCAGATGCCGTCGCGACCGCCTCCATGACGTGCGCTCAACCTCGCGCTCCCTTTCGCGCCGGTACGCCCGGCGCGGATCATCCGAGCCCGGTGTGACAGATGCCACACGATTGTATGGGCGCACGCGGTCTTTGACTGCCCGTGATTTTGCGTGCGCGCACACCTACCGAGAACGACAGCGGAGGGCATCCCTCAGGCCGGTGGCAGAACCTCCACTCCGAGCTGTTGCAGGAGCTGGAAGAGCTCGTTGACGCTCCACGCGTCGATGATCTTCCCGTCGGTGTCGAAGCGGAGGAACGTCGCGCCGGAGTAGCTGACCAACTGGCCGGTCGGCGGGACCGGACCGAACTGGCCGAGCTGCGTGCCGGCCGCCCGCCACCGCACCGCGGCCCGATCGGCGGAGACGACCAGGTCGACCACCTTGTACCGCAGATCGGGGAAGGCCGCGCGGCGGTCACGGTGCCAGGCGAGAGTGCCATCCGGGCCGGTCGCGCCGAGGCCCGGACAGTCGGCCGCGACGATCTCGTACGCCGTCTCCTCCCGACCACCGTTCCAGACGTCCGCCACGAACCGCCGTACCGTGCTCTCGATCTCCGTCACGGCCCGCAGCCTATCGACCTCCGTAACAATCTGTATTGACCCTGACGCGGCGTCAGGGTTTCTACTGGACGGGTGTTGACGATCTCGAAGCTGGCCGATCTGGTGGGGGTCACCCCGCGGGCCATCCGGCACTACCACCGTGTCGGACTCCTGCCCGAGCCGCCCCGGCGGGCCAACGGATACCGCAGCTACGGTCCGGCGCAGCTGATCCGGCTCACCCGGATCCGCCGGATGCAGGAGATCGGGCTGGGGCTGGCGGAGATCGGGCGGCTGCTCGGGGATGCCGCCGAGCCGGGCGACATGCGCGCCGCACTGCGTTGTCTGGACGAGGAGTTGGCGCGCCGCGAGCGCGCCATCGCCGACAAACGCGAGCAGATCGCGGCGCTGCTCGCCGGCCCGGACGACGTGACGCTCCCGCCGCCGCTCGCCCACGTTCTCGACCGGGCACAGGCGCTCGGCGCCGATCCGGCCGACCTCGCGCGGGAACGGGAAGCGCTCGCCCTGGTGGTGCTCCTCAGCCCGGAACAGGTGCCCCACCTGGTCCGGCTCTACGAACAGATGCTCGGCGACGCTCCGGCACTGGTCGCGCTGACGCGCCGCTTCTCGGCGCTGGCCGACGCCGATGCGGACGCCGCCACGACCGGGGCGGAGGTCACCTCCCTGGCCGCCGCCATGATCACCACCCTGCGTGGGCTGGACATGGGCGCCGGCGAGGGGGACGCCGGGCGGTACGCCATCTTCGAGGCCTACCTCACCGAAACCCTCTCCCCGCCCCAGCGCCGCTGCGCGGAGCTGATCGCGAAGGGACTGTCATGCGACTGACCTGGCGGGTCGTCCGGTTCGAGGCGGCGTTGTGGCGCTCGCTGTTCCTCCTCCTCATCGGCCGGCGGGACGGCGTCGAGGCGGGAAGCCGCGTCTTCAGTTATCACCGCGCCGTCACCCCGGTGTGGCTGACGCTGGTCGCCGTCAGCGCGGTCGAGGTCGTCGCCGTGCACGTGATGACACCCTGGGCGTCGCTCCGGCTGGCGCTGCTCGTGGTCGGCGTCTGGGGGCTGCTGCTGCTCCTCGGGTTGTGGGCGTCGTACGTGGTCCGCCCGTACGTGGTCGGCGACTCGGGCGTCCGACTGCGCCACGGGACCGCCCGCGACCTGCGGCTGCGCTTCGACGAGCTCGCCTCGGTCGCGCCCGCCACCGTCCGCGCCTGGGACGCGGGCGGGCTGGGTGCGGCCGTCGCTGTCGACGCGCGCCGGCTGGCGTACGTCGTGGGCGGCGAAACCCGCATCGTGCTGACCCTGGCCGCGCCACGGACCGTCCCCGCCGGTCGTGGTCGCTGGGCCGAGGTGGACGAGATCCACATCGGCGCGGACGATCCCGACGCGCTGCTGGCCGCCCTCCGATCCGGGCTGACACCTCCGGTCGCCACCGACCTGCCCAGCTGACGGTCAGGGAAGGGCGACCCGGACGGCGGCGGTCAGCACCAACTGGCCGAGGGAGACCGGCACGAGCACCAGCCAGCACAGGCGCTGCAACTGGTCCTCCCGCAGCCGCGGGTACGCGACCCGGAGCCAGATGACCACGAAGGCGACGGCGAAGATCTTGACCAGGGTCCAGAGCCAGCCCAGTTGGTCATCGAAGGGACCACGCCAGCCGCCGAGGAAGAGCACGGTGGTGAGCGCGGCGATCACGACGATCCCGACGTACTCGGCGAGCAGGAAGAAGGCGAACCGCAGCCCGGTGTATTCGGTCAGGTAACCGAAGACCAGTTCGGAGTCGGCGATCGGCATGTCGAACGGTGGCCGACGGATCTCGGCGAGCCCGGCGATGAAGAAAACGATCATCGCTGGCGCCTGCCAGAGCAGCCACCACGGGCGCCACGCCTCGACGATGCCCGACAGCGACAGGGTGCCGGCCGCCATCGCGACGCTGGCCGCGGCGAGGACCAGCGGCAGCTCGTAGCCGAGCACCTGAGCGGCCGCGCGCAACCCGCCGAGCAGGCTGTACTTGTTGGCCGACGCCCACGCCGACATGAGCACCGCGACCACGCCGACACCCACGACGGCGAGGACGAAGAACAGTCCGATGTCGAGCGGTTGAGCCACCAGGTCGCCGGGGCCGAGCGGGATGACGAGCAGGACCAGCAGGTAGGGCACCAGCGCGATCACCGGAGCCAGCCGGAACACCACCGGGTCGGCGGCGCGCGGCGTGATGTCCTCTTTCTGGACGAACTTCACGCCGTCGGCGACGAGCTGCGCCCAACCGTGGAAGCCACCGGCGTACATCGGGCCGAGCCGGCCCTGCATGTGCGCCATCACCTTGTGTTCCACCTGGCCGACGATCAGCGGCAGGGTGAGGAACGCGGCGAGCACGGCGATGACCCGGACGGCCAGCTCGAGCCAGAGCGGCATCAGACATCGCCTCCGGCGCTCGGTCCGGCCTGCGGACCCCACTCGGTGGGCAGCGGCACGCCCGGCGGGCGCATCGGCTGGCGCCGGCCTGCGCCCCCCTCCGCCTCACCCGGCTCCTTGGCGCCCGGCCACGGCTTGGCCACCCGCGACGCCAGCACGAACTCCTTGCGCAGCGGATGCCCCTCGAACTCCGGCGGCAGCAGCAGCGGCTTCAGCCCTGGATGCCCCGCGAAGTCGATGCCGAACATCTCGTGCGTCTCGCGCTCATGCCAATCCGCGCCGGCGAACACGTCGACCACGGAATCGACGGTGGCGGCGTCCCGGGGGATGCGGGTGCGCAGGAGCAGCCCGTGCCGGTGCCGCGTCGACCACAGGTGGACCACCACGGTGAACCCGTCGGGCAACTCGTCGACGGCGGAGAGCCAGTCGAAGAAGTCACAGGACAGCTCGGTGTCGTCGCGCGCGACCCGGACGGCCTCGCGCCACCGCTGGGCCGGCACGTCCACGGTGGCGCGCGCGTACGCCTGACCGCCGGACACGCCGGTCTCCAGCGCGGCGACGTCGAGAACCGCGGCCAGCCGGGCACCGACGTCTTCGGGGGTCATGCGCCTGATCCTAGGACGTCCGCCGCCGATCCCGACGTACCCGGTGTGCCCGCCGTGGGCCGGGCACGCTGCCCGGCCTCGGGTTTGCCGGGCGGCCACCGGCGCGGAGGGCCAGAATGACCAGGATGCGGGCAGTCATGGTGACCCCGGGGGTCAAGGATTCGCTGCGTCTCGTCGACGACGCGCCCGAGCCGTCCGAGTCGGAGGGCGCGGTGCTCGTCGAGGCCCTGGCCGTCGGCATCTGCGGCACCGACCGGGAGATCATCTCCGCCGAGTTCGGCGAGTCGCCGCCCGGCTCCGATCACCTCGTGCTCGGGCACGAGTCCCTCGGCCGCGTGCTGGAAGATCCGACCGGGACCCTGCGCCCCGGCGACCTGGTCGCCGGCATCGTGCGTCAGCCCGACCCGGTCCCCTGTCCCAACTGCGCCGTCGGCGAGTGGGACATGTGCCGCAACGGAAAATACACGGAGCACGGGATCAAGGCCGCGCACGGCTTCGCCCGCGAACGGTGGCGGATGCCGCCCGACCGCCTCGTCCGCCTCGATCCCGCCCTGCGCGAGGTCGGTGTCCTCCTCGAACCGACCAGCGTGGTCGCGAAGGCGTGGGAGCACATCGAACGGATCGGCAGGCGGGCGCTATGGGAGCCGCGCACCGTGCTGGTGACCGGGACCGGCCCGATCGGTCTGCTGGCCGCGCTGTTCGCGAAGCAGCGCGACCTCGACCTGCACGTCCTGGCGCGCGGCACGAGCGGCTTGAAACCGGCGCTCGTCGCCCAACTCGGCGCGCGCTACCACACCGGGTCGGCGATGGACCTCGACTTCGAACCGGACGTGGTCGTCGAGTGCACGGGCGTGGACTCGGTGGTGCTCGACGTCATGCGCAAGGCCGGCCCGGACGGCGTGGTCTGCCTGCTCGGGGTCGGCACCGGCGAGCCGCGCGACGGCGTGGACACCAGCGTGTTCGCCCGCGACATCGTGCTGCGCAACAACGCGGTCTTCGGCTCGGTCAACGCCAACCGCCGCCACTGGACGCAGGGCGCTGAAGCGCTCGGGCGGGCAGACGCCGGATGGCTCTCCAGCCTCATCACCAGCCGCTTCCGGGCGAAGGACTACGCGCAGGCGTACGGCGCTCCCGGCGGTGAGATCAAGGTCGTGCTGGAGTTCTAGATCGGCCGCTCCTGCAGCCCGGGCAACCTGTCATTGCGGAAGAGGTCCACGAAGATCTGATGGTCCTGCCGGGCCCGCGCGCCGTACGCGTGCGCGAACTCGACCAGGTGCTGCACGAAGCCCGGCTCGTCCTTCTCCACCGCGGCCACGATCGCCTCCTCCGTCGAAAAGTCGACCAGGTCGTGGCTGGACTCGTCGTCGGCCACCGAATGCATGCGGGCCACCGCCCGGCCCAGGTCGCCGATCACCCCGGCCAACTCGTCCGGCTCGTTGACGTCGGACCAGTCCAGGTCGGCCGCGTACGGCGAGACCTCGGCGACGAGCTGGCCCACCCCGTCCAGCTCGGTGAAGCCGAGCCACGGATCCGCGTGGGCCTGCAGCGCCCGCTGCGACTCCGCGGTCCGGTGCCCCTGGTGGCGGAAGTAGCCGCGCACCGTGTCGTCGTCGACGTACCGCGCCACCGCGGGCACCTGGGCCTGCTTCATGTAGATGACGACGTCGTTCTCCAGTGCCTGCGTGTGCCCCTCCAGCAGCAGGTTGTACGAGGGCAGCCCCGCCGACCCGATCCCGACCCCCTTACGGAGCACCACGTCCTTGATCTTGGCGGCGACCGGGCGCAGCGCGGCGGTGGCCGGCGGCAGGGCGGTCAGGTACTGCTGGAACGCGGCGAGCACGCGCTCGCGGGTCGCCGCCGTGATCTCGTACACGCCGTCGGCGAGCGCGAACCGCCGCTCGTAGTTGTCGATCGTGGTCTGCTGGCCGAGCAGGTCGACCCGGGTGTTGAGCCGGGCCTGCTGCAGCACCCGGCGCAGCACGCCGTCCGCATTGGCGAGGGTGATGGACCCGATCGCGTCGTCCCCGCCCGCCGCGATGGCCCGCAGTTCGGTCAGGTAGGCGGTCGCGAACCGGGTCACCAGCTCGCTGATGACGCGATCGGAGAGCGCCTTGACGTACCCGATCAGCGCGACGCTGGCGGCGAAGCGCCTGACGTCCCAGACGAACGGGCCGACGTACGCCTCGTCGAAGTCGTTGACGTTGAAGACCAGCTCGCCGGAGCCGTTCATGTAGGTGCCGAAATTTTCCGCGTGCAGGTCACCGTGGATCCACACCCGGCTGGTGCGCTCGTCCAGGAAGCGGTCGTCGGCGAAGTCGCCGCACATGTCGGCGTAGAACAGCGAGGCGCTGCCGCGGTAGAAGGCGAACGGGGTGGCCGCCATCTTGCGGAACTTGCGTCGGAACGCCGCCGGGTCCAGCGCCATCAGCTCGCCGAACTCGGTGGTCACGACGTCGACGATGTGCGCGGCGCGGGTCTCTACGTTCATGATCGAAACCGTAATCGAGGCGGGCGACGCCGGTCTGCTGAACGAGGAAGGCGTACCTGGTCAGCGACGCTGCGGGTCGGCCGGATCGGCCGGCGGCGCGGCCCCGCGCGCGGGCGTCGGCCCGGTGGCGGAGGGCGACCGCACCAGTGGCGCGGCGAGCGCCTCGGCGGATCGGGCACCGGGGCGGTCGGTCGGCGACGCGAGCGGGTCGGGGCGGGACACGCCGCCGATGCCGGCCTGCTCGGCGGCGATCTTCTCCTGGAGACGCAGGATGCCGTGGAGCAACGCCTCGGGCCGGGGCGGGCAGCCGGGGACGTAGACGTCGACCGGGATGATCTGGTCCACTCCCTTGGTCACCGAGTAGGAGTCCCAGTAGGGGCCGCCGCAGTTGGAGCAGGCGCCGAACGAGATGACGTACTTCGGCTCCGGCATCTGGTCGTAGAGCCGCTTGATCGCCGGCGCCATCTTGTCGGTCACGGTGCCGGAGACGACCATCAGGTCGGCCTGGCGGGGGCCGTGCGCGAACGGGATGACGCCGAGCCGGATGAAGTCGTGCCGACCCATGCTGGTCGCGATGAACTCGATCGCGCAGCAGGCGAGGCCGAAGTTGAAGACCCACAGCGAGTAGCGCCGGCCCCAGTTCAGCACGAACCGGATCGGCTCGCCGAGCACTCCCGGCAGCTGCACGATCTCCCCCCTCGTTTCCGTCCCGTTGCCGATAGTCAATCACAGCGCGCGCGCCGCGAACCTGCCGTCCCGCGCCCCCAAGATCGCGTGATCAGGGACTACGTCCGGCGTGTCGTCGGCGCGCCGCGTCACCGCTCCCTGATCACGCGGATCCTCGCGCGTTCACCGGTGCCCCGTACTCCCCCGGCCACCAGGCGCACGCGCGCATGTCGACTCCGGCGCCGCGCAGCGTCGCCCCCTCTGCGGCGAGGCGGTCACGCGCCTCGACCTCGTGCCCCGGGGGCAGCCGCCCCGCGCTGTTCACCACCCGGTGCCACGGGACGCCGCCGCCGTACCGGGCCATGATCGTGCCGACGAGCCGCGCCGAGGCCCGCCCGGAGCGATCCGCGAGGTATTCGGCGACCGCCCCGTAGGACATCACCCGACCCGGCGGGATCCGCTCGACGAGCGCGAGCACCTCTTCGACGTACTCCTCTGGCGTCACGGACCGCCACGATATGGGATGTTCGAGTGATCTTGCGAGGATGACCGCGCAGAATGGGCGGGTGCGTGAAGCAGTAACGGCAGCACGGCGGATCGTGGTCAAGGTCGGTTCGTCCTCGCTGACCACCGCGGCCGGAGGCCTCGACACCGAACAGGTCGACGGTCTCACCGACGTGCTCGCCGGCCTCGCCGCCGAGGGACGGGAGATCGTGCTGGTCTCCTCCGGCGCCATCGCCGCCGGTCTCGCCCCGCTCGGGCTCGCCCGTCGGCCGCGCGATCTCGCCACCCAACAGGCCGCCGCCAGCGTCGGGCAGGGGCTGCTGATCGGCCACTACGCGGCGAGCTTCGCCCGGCATCGGCTCACCGTCGGACAGGTGCTGCTCACCGCCGACGACGTGACCCGGCGCGCCCACTACCGCAACGCCTACCGCACCCTGCGCAAACTGCTGGACCTGCGGGCCGTCCCGATCGTCAACGAGAACGACACGGTCGCCACCGACGAGATCCGGTTCGGCGACAACGACCGGCTCGCCGCGCTGGTCGCCGCGCTCGTCGATGCCGACCTGCTGGTCCTTCTCTCCGACGTCGACGCGCTCTACACCGGCGACCCGGCGCGTCCCGGCAGCACCCGCATCACCGACGTCCGCGGCGACGGGGACCTGGCCGGCGTCGCCGTCGGCAAGGCGGGCCGGGCCGGGGTCGGCACCGGCGGCATGGTGACCAAGGTGGAGGCGGCCCGGATCGCGACGGGCGCGGGCATCCCGGTCGTGCTGACCGCCGCGCCACTCGCCGCGCCGGCGCTGGCCGGCGAGTCGGTGGGCACCCTCTTCCACCGGGTACGCGACCGGCCGGCGGCCCGGCTCTTCTGGCTGGCGCACGCCACCTCGCCCCGTGGCCGACTGCACCTCGACTCGGGCGCCGTTGCGGCGGTGGTGGCCCGCCGCAAGTCCCTGCTACCCGCCGGGATCACCGCGGTCGACGGATCGTTCACCGCCGGCGACCCGGTCGACCTGGTGGACGACTCGGGCGCGCCGGTGGCGCGGGGACTGGTCAACTACGACGCGGTGGAGTTGCCGGGACTGCTCGGCCGCTCCACCGGCGACCTCGCCGCGGCGCTGGGCCCGGCGTACGAACGTGAGGTCGTCCACCGCGACGACCTGGTGCTGCTGTGAGGAGCGGAACATGAGCGTCACCGAGCAGGCGCGGCGGGCCCGCGCGGCGGCGAACGAACTCGCCACGGCGACCCGTACGGTCAAGGACGCCGCCCTGCGGGCGATGGCCGACGCGCTCGTCTCCCGTACCCCGGAGATCCTCACGGCGAACGCGGCGGACGTCGAGACGGGACGCGAAGCCGGACTGTCCACGGCGCTGCTCGACCGCCTCGCCCTCTCGGCGGAGCGGGTCGCGGGCATGGCCGACGGGTTGCGGCAGATGGCCGCGCTCGCCGACCCGGTCGGCGAGGTGGTCCGCGGAGCGACCCTGCCCAACGGCCTTGAGCTGCGCCAGATGCGGGTGCCGTTCGGCGTCGTCGGGATCATCTACGAGGCGCGGCCGAACGTCACGGCGGATGCCGCCGGCATCTGCCTGAAGTCCGGCAACGCCGTGCTGCTGCGCGGTTCGTCGTCCGCGGTCCGGTCCAACACGGCGATCGTCGCGGCACTCCGGGACGCCGTGGGCGGGGCGGGGCTCCCCGCGGACGCCATCCAACTCCTGGACGCCACCTCCCGCGACTCGGTCAAGGAGCTGATGCGGGCCCGCGGCCTGGTCGACGTGTTGATCCCGCGCGGCGGGGCCTCACTGATCCGCACCGTCGTCGAGGAGTCGACGGTGCCGGTGATCGAGACCGGGGTGGGCAACTGCCACGTCTACGTCGACGCCGCCGCCGACCTCGACAAGGCGCTCGCCATCGTGCTCAACGCCAAGACGCAGCGCCTCTCCACCTGCAACACCGCCGAGTCGCTGCTGGTGCATGCCGACGTGGCCGCCGCGTTCCTGCCCCGGGTGCTGGCCGCGCTCCACGAGGCCGGCGTGACCGTGCACGGCTCTCCCGAGGTGGCCGCGTTCTCCGACGCCGTGGTCGCGGCGACCGACGAGGACTACGCGACGGAGTACCTCTCCGCGGACATCGCGGCGACCGTCGTGGACTCGCTCGACGCGGCGGTCGAGCACATCCGCCGGTACGGCACCGGGCACACCGAGGCCATCGTCACCGACTCGGTCCCCGCGGCACGCGAGTTCGTCGCCCGCGTCGACGCGGCCGCCGTGATGGTGAACGCGTCGACCCGGTTCACCGATGGCGGCGAGTTCGGGTTCGGTGCCGAGATCGGCATCTCCACGCAGAAGCTGCACGCGCGCGGCCCGATGGGGCTGCCCGAGCTGACCTCGACCAAGTATGTGGTGACCGGAGACGGGCACATCCGCAGCTGACGCCGCTGATGCCCGGGCGCCACGGCGGGCCGGCGGTCGGCGCGGCGACGCCGTCAGCGGTAGGCGCGGATCACCGCCAACGCGGTAGGTCAGTCAGCGCGGGCCCATGCGACGGGTTGAAAAGGACTCCGGAACGTGTCCGGCTCCGCGGCGTGAGCGCGCGGAGCCGGACCAGTCGTGCGATTGCGCAACGAATGACGTCAGTACGTCGGGAGCGAGGGGTCGACCTGCTTGATCCAGGAGAGCACGCCGCCCTGCACGTGGACCGCGTCGCGGAATCCGGCCGCCTTCAGCGCGGCGAGCGCCTCGGCGGACCGTACGCCGGACTTGCAGTGCAGCACGATCTGCCGGTCCTGCGGGAGCTTCGACAGCGCCTCTCCGGAGATGATCTCGCCCTTGGGGATGAGGGTCGCGCCGGGGATGCGCACGATCTCGTACTCCGCGGGCTCGCGCACGTCGACGACGAAGACGTCCTTGCCGGCGTCCTGCCATTCCTTGAGCTCGCGCGCGGTGATGGTCGAGTCGACCGCCGCCTCCTCGGCCTCCGGCGAGACGGCGCCGCAGAAGTCCTCGTAGTCCTCCAGCAGGTCGGTCACGGTCGGGTTCTCACCGCACAGGACGCAGTTGGGGTCCTTCCGCACCTTGATCTTGCGGTAGGACATCTCCAAGGCGTCGTAGACCATCAGCCGGCCGACCAGCGGGTCACCCACGCCGGCGAGCAGCTTGATGGCCTCGGTCACCTGGATCGACCCGATCGACGCGCAGAGCACGCCGAGCACGCCGCCCTCGGCGCAGGACGGGACCATGCCGGGCGGCGGGGGCTCCGGGTAGAGGCAGCGGTAGCAGGGGCCGTGCTCGGCCCAGAAGACCGACGCCTGGCCGTCGAAGCGGTAGATCGAACCCCAGACGTACGGCTTGCCGAGCAGCACGGCCGCGTCGTTGACCATGTAGCGGGTGGCGAAGTTGTCCGTGCCGTCGACGATGAGGTCGTACTGGCTGAAGATCTCGCGCACGTTGTCGCGGTCCAGCGCCGTGTTGTGGATCACGACGTTCACCAGCGGGTTGATCTCGCGCACGCTTTCCGCGGCCGATTCGGCCTTCGGCCGGCCGATGTCGGACTGGCCGTGGATGATCTGGCGCTGCAGGTTGGACTCGTCGACGGTGTCGAAGTCGATGATGCCGAGCGTGCCGACGCCGGCCGCCGCCAGGTAGAGCAGGGCCGGCGAGCCGAGACCGCCGGCGCCCACGCAGAGCACGCGCGCGTTCTTCAGCCGCTTCTGCCCCTGGACCCCGACGTCGGGAATGATCAGGTGGCGCGAGTAGCGGCGGATCTCGTCAACGGTCAGCTCGGCGGCAGGTTCGACGAGCGGGGGCAGCGACACGGTGGACTCCCCGGGTTCGGCAGTGGTGTGCTGCGCCATTGTTGCTCGCTTGCCGGGTCCTCCACCATGAGGTGGGACACCCGCCCGACATCCGGGATGGGGAATATCTACGGAATCGGCGGACCGGTGTAGCGCTGGCCGTCCAGGTACGGCCAGGCGTTGGCCCGGCAGCCCTTCAGCCCGTACGTCTGCTGCTGCATGACCGGGGCCCGCTGGCCCGGACCGGGGCATGCCTCGTGTCCCTGGCCGAGCTGATGTCCGACCTCGTGGTTGACGGCGTACGCCTGGTAGTCCGCGAGCGGCGCCCCGTAGTTGGGGATCGCCCCCAGCCAGCGCGCCACGTTGATGATCACCTGGCCAGGCAGCCGGCACGAGGTGAACTTGTCCGTGCTCAGGCCACCGGTCGCGCACATCTTCTCGGACGTGCCGGCGGTCGCCAGGAAGAGGGTGAACTCCGCGCTGACGGACTTCGGCACCCGCTGCAGCCGGAACTGCTTCGACGCGATCCAGCTCCGCTGATCGCCGAGGATCTTCTCGGCGGCCGTGGCGAAGGCTGCCGTGTCCTGGCCCATGCCGTCTTCGACCGCGACGTGGAACCGGCGCAGCGTGCCGGCCTTGCCGAGCGCCGGCCCCTGCCCTGTCGCGTAGCGGAAGGTCCCTCGTCCGGTGACCGGAAGGTTCGGGGCGGCGGCGGGCGCCGACGTGGGTGCCGCGGTCGGGCCCGTGGCGATGACCGCGTTGAGGCCGAGGTCCGGGGGCCCCGCCGGGGCTGTTCCGCCGGTCGGCCCGCTCGCCTGCGGCCGGGCCGGGTCGCTCGGTCCGCCGCGCGCGAGGTCGACGCCGACCAGGCCGGCGGCGGCCAGCAGAATCACGAGTACGGCGGCGCGCCGGCGCCGGTGCTGCATGCGCTCCCGGGCGATCCGCTTGGCGGCCTCGAGCCGGTCTCTCTTGTCGCGACGCGGCCGTTCATCGGACGGTGGCGGGCCGTCCTCGTTGCCGCCGACACGCGGAAGACGGGGGCGGCGATCGACGACGGCCCCCGCGGCGGACGGGGCCTTCGAGGGGTGTGTGACCGGTGTAGACATTGACTCCCAGCCTGCCACGAGATGCCCGGAGAATCCCGGCTACGACGCGCCGGCTTGCCCGGATTACCACTGGTTTACCCGCTTCTATCGGCCACTCGGCCCACCGGTTTACAACAACGGTCCCGCGTACCGTCGGCCGTCCAGATAGGGCCAGGGGTTGGCGACACACCCGTTGAGGAAAAGCGTCTGCTGCGTCATCACCGGCGCCGGTCTTCCTGCGCCCGGGCACGCCTCGTGCCCGTTGCCCAACTCATGGCCGACCTCGTGGTTGACCACATAGGCCCGGTAGGTCGCCAACGGGACCTGCGCGGCCACGAAGTGATCGACCGAGAGCCGCCAGCGGTCCAGGTTGATGATCACGCGGCCCGGCGCCCGGCAGGACGTGTAGGGACGCCCCTGCACCCCGATGTCGACGCCGCCCGCGAGACACATGCGACTCGCGGTCGCGGCGGTCGCCAGATAGACCGTGAAGTCGAAGGCGGCGCGCTCGGGCACCCGCTGCAACCGGAGGTCGCCGCCCCCGGTCCAGCTCCTGCGATCGCCGAGCGCCGACTCGACCACCGCGCCGAAGTCGGCGACGTCCTCGCCGGTGTCGCGTTCCACGGCGACGCGATAGCGGCGCAGCATGCCCGTCCGCCCGACCGTCGGACCCTGCGTAGCGCCGAACGTGAAGGTGCCCGGTCCGACGGCGGGGAACCGACCGGCCATCCGCAGCACCGGAAATGGAGACGGCGCGGCGGACCGGGTGGCGGGCGCGGTCGGGAAGGGCGGCACGGTTTGGCGGCCGATGGGCGAGCCGGCCGGTCGCTCCGCGACGGCGTCGCGGGCCAACTGTGGCACCACCATGCCGACCGCCACGAGGCCGCCAGCCAGGGCGAGCATGACGAATCGGAACAGCCATCCCGATCGCCGCCGCGCCCGACGCCGGCGTGGCTCCACCGCTCGGCCTGGTCGGCGCGGGAGCGGCGGGCGGGACGGACCGGCGGCGGGGGCAGGCATCGAGGGCCATCGTGCCATACCCCGTCCGCCGCGCGAAGAGCCCGGGCGGACCGTCGGACCACAGCGAGCCGGCAGCGGTCCGACTCAGGCGAGCAGCGCCTCGAGCCGGCGGTTGACGGCGGCGAGCGTGGCCCGCACCGCCGCCTGCCGGGGGTCTCCCGCGACCAGCGCGGAGCCGACGAGCTGCTCGACCCAGCCGTCGCAGACCAGCAGTACGACGACGGTGGCGACCTCGCAGCTGCCGAACGGCACCAGCGCGGCGTGCTCGACGAAGCACCGTCCCCGCTCGGTGGTCTTTTCCGCCGTGGCCAGCAACTCGTCGATGGCGGAGGCGGCCGAGGCGGCGCAGAGCCGCAGGATGTAGCCGTCGACGGCCGGCCCGGTGGCGACCCCGCCGGCCCGTTGCCGGCCGGCGGCGAGCCGTACCTCCACAGTGGCGTCCATACCGAAGGTGCTCACCTGGACGTGGTCGATCACGACCCGCGGGCCGGGTCGGCCACCGGTGTCGAGCGGCCGCGACGGAGCAGCCTCCGTGGTGGTGAGCTGAC
Organism: Micromonospora sp. NPDC049679; assembly: GCF_040659735.1. NCBI lineage: Bacteria > Bacillati > Actinomycetota > Actinomycetes > Micromonosporales > Micromonosporaceae > Micromonospora > Micromonospora sp. NPDC049679. Next base: position 83,636 of record NZ_JBFANZ010000017.1, on the reverse strand, counting down.
CTCCCGAGTAGGAGGCGGCGGCCGTCACGGGATTGCCCGACACGGTGCCGATGACGCCGGCGGCGGCGCCCGCCTCCGGGAGGTCCGGGGCCCATCCGCTGGTGGCCGCCGAGATCTCGCCGGTCTCCGCGACGCCGGCGCGACCCCGGTGCGCGGCCTGACGGCGCCGCCGCGGCGTCTCCGCCGCGACCTCCGGGTAACCGCTCTCGGCACGGCGCCGTGGTTTCGTCTGCTCCGGCACATAGGAGCCACCGGTGGGCTCGTCCGACCCCGCACCCGGCAGGTTCTGGGGCGCCGCGTCGAGCCCCATCCGCTCCTGGAGCAGCCTCGCGACCAGGCGGCTCACGTCGGCCGGGTCCGCCCCGTCGGCGAGATCGAGGCGCAGGCTGTGCGCCCCGGCCGGCGTGGTGCGCAGGGAGGCGTCGCGGACCCCCGCGACACCGCGTACGGCCGCCAGGATCGCTTTGACGTCGAAGCCGTCGGGCCGCTCGGGCGGCCGCGGCGGCACATCCTCCCGACGCAGGTGGGTCGCGATGCGGGCGAGTTCGGGGGTCTCGGCGGGGGGCTCCACGGCTGGCGGCTCCGGCACGGTGGGCACGTCTGGTTCGGCGGGAACCCGCTGCGGCAGCGTGTCATCGGGGTCGGGGACCGGCCCGACCGGCCCGAGGGGTGTGGCACCGGGCTGCGCCTCGCGGTAGCCGGAGTAGGCCGGTGTGTTGTCGTAACCGGAGGGCGCCGGCGCGGGGTGACCGCTTTCGGCGCCGTCGAAAGGCGGCTGGGTGCGGGAAGCGTCGTCGTACCCGGGGGCGGGATCGGCGGGACGGTTGGTCCGCCAATCCGACGGCGCCCACTCGCTGTCACCGCCACGATTCTCCGACCGCTTCACGTCGGCGGGGCGTTTGTACACCGGCCGCTCCGAACCCGGCTGGACCCGGAACTCCGGCGGCACCTCCCGCCCGATGGGAGTCGGCTGGTCGGCGGCGGCGGGCACGGCGCCGGGCGCCGGAACGGCGGGCAGCGCCCGCGACGGGACCGGCGGCGGGGTGTCGCGCCAACGCGCCGGCGGCATGCCGTTGGCCGCGCCGGGCAGGGTCGGCGCGTCGTAGGCGTGCCGCGCCGACTCGGCGTCGGACGGGGCACGGCCGGGTGCCGCCGGACCGGGCGTCGACGGGTCGGTCGGGGGCGGGTCGGTCAGCGGCATGGCGAGATCGCGCGCGGCGTCCTCGAGATCACCCTCGTACGGGTAGGGCGGGGCGCTCGCCGGGGCGGGCGGCGCGGGACGGCGGCCGTCGGGCTGCACCCTGTCGTGGGCCACCCCGTTGCTCCCCTGCCGCGTCTCGGGGACGGGCGGCGGTCCGAGCAGGTCCGCGTAGCGCGAGGGCGGATCGGCCCAGCCCCGCGACGCGCCCGGCTCGGCCTGCCGCCACGGGGACGTCACCGGATCGGGACCGGGACCCAGGGGGGCACCCGCACCGGACCACGCGGCATCGGCCGCCGCCCAGCCAGTGCCCGGCCGGACCCGGTCCTCTGGACCAGGCCCGTTGCCGTTATCTCCCGGCGCGGCGCTCCCGGGTTGCCCTGTTTCATCCACCGTGCGCTCCTCGGTCGCCCCCGCTGAGGCTACCGTGTGCTGACAGCGGCGATAAGTTGCGACGTCAGGCAAATTCGGCCGCAGGGAATATGGCCCGGATAATTCTGGTTGCAGGAACATTCGCCAGCAATGTGAAACTCGGAGGTGTACATGACCGGCGCACAGACCGCCGGCCGGCCCGCACGCCTGCCCCGCTCGGCGCGCCGCAAGCAGCTGCTCGCCGCCGCGCAGGACGTGTTCGTCGCCCAGGGCTACCACGCGGCAGCCATGGACGACATCGCCGAGCGGGCGGGCGTCTCCAAGCCGGTGCTGTACCAACACTTCCCGGGCAAGCTCGAGCTCTATCTGGCACTGCTGGACACCCACTGCGACGCGATAGTGGCCCGGGTGCACGCCGCCATGGCGGCGACGAACGACAACAAGGAACGCGTCAAGGGCGCGGTGCAGGCGTACTTCGACTTCGTCGATCACAAGGACGAGGCGTTCCGCCTGGTCTTCGAGTCGGATCTCCGCAACGAGCCGGCCGTGGCCGAACGGGTGGCGCGGGTCGAGAAGGGGTCCATCGCCGCGATCACCGACACCATCATCTCGGACACCGGCGTGAGCCGGGCCCGCGCCGAGCTGCTCGCGTCCGGGTTGGTCGGCGCGGCCGAGACCGCGGCCCAGTTCTGGCTCGCCAACGGTCGGCAGGTGCCCAAGGGCGATGCCGAGGCGCTGCTCGCCGCTCTGATCTGGCGCGGCATCGCGAGCTTTCCGTTGCAGGGCGAGTCAGCCTGACCGCCGCCTCCGCTGATCCGCTAGCCTTCGCAAGGGTGCAGTTTTCGCCCGGATGAGGAGGGCCCCGTGGAGGTCAAGATCGGCGTGCAATACGCGCCGCGCGAGTTGGTCGTGGAAAGCGCGCAGTCGCCGGCCGAGATCGAGCAAATCGTCACCGACGCCATCGCCAACGAGGGGACCCTCTCGCTGACCGACGAGAAGGGCCGGCGGATCATCGTCCCGGTGAGCAAGGTGGCGTACGTGGAGATCGCCGAGGCTTCGCCGCGCGCCGTCGGCTTCACCGCGCGCTGATCAGGGGCCGCTCCGCCGACCATGGGCCGTGCCCCTGGTCGGCGGAGAACCCGCTCAGTTGTTCAGGCCGACCGTGGTCATCCGGGCGGTGTGCGCGGCGGTGAGGCGCCTGAACAGCGCCTGCACCCCGGACTGGTCGCCGGTCCCCTCCACGATCAGCAGGGTGAGCGCGATGCGCTCCCCCGCCACCCGCTGCGCCTGCGAGAGTCCCTCGCCGACCAGCCGGCGGGCCCACATCGACAGCCGGTTGGCCACCTTCGGATCGGCGGCGATCGCCGCCCGGATCTCGTGGCAGGCGAAGTCGGCGTAGTGCGAGTCGTGCAGCACGTCGAGCACCAGTTGCCGGTCGCGTTCGGTCAGGAACGCGGCGACCTCACGGAAGAAGTCGTCGGCGATGCCGTCACCCACGTACGCCTTGGTCAGCGCCTCCAACCAGTCCTTCGGCTCGGTCGAGTCGTGGTACCCCTGCAACGCCGTCACGTACGGCGCCATCGCCTCTGCCGGCTCGATCCCGAGCTCGGCGAGGCGGGCGGCGAGCCGGCGGTAATTGACGATCTCGGCGGCCGCCATCTCGCTGAGCACGGCCCGGCGGTGCAGGTCGGGGGCGAGCCGGGCGTCGGCGGCCATCCGGTCGAAGGCGAGCAGCTCGCCGAAGGCGACCATCCCGAGAAGTTCGACCAGGGCCGCGCCGGTGGGGTCGGCGAGCGGATCTGAGGGTTCGGACACGACCGCAGGCTACCGTCCGGCCCGCGTTCGCGGCAGGTCGCGAGGTGGCGCGGGACATGCGCCGTTCACGTAACGGATGTCACAGTCGACCACCCCGCCGTCATCCGCCGATTACGAGCTGCGGCTGACAAACGGCCGGTCAGGTAAGATAGCGGAAGTTGCCGCGGGCGTCGAGATTGCTTCGGACCTTCCCGCGACGCGCGTGCGGCCCGCGATCCGTAGATCGCGTGTGGCCCGCGCCTAACCGACACCGCGCCCTTGGGACAACGGGGCGCACCACGAGAGGGCACCCCTAACACCCAATGACAGACATCAACGAACCCGAGGTCGGCGAGCAGCTGACCGAACCCGTGCCGGTGCGCCCGGAGAGCCCGACGTTCGCCGAGCTCGGCGCCCGGCCCGAAACCGTCGAGGCGCTGGCCGCGGTCGGCATCATCCGCTCCTTCGCGATCCAGGAATACGCGCTGCCCATCGCGCTGCGCGGCACCGACCTGATCGGCCAGGCGCCGACGGGCACCGGCAAGACCCTCGGCTTCGGCGTTCCGCTGATCGACCGGGTCTTCGCGCCGGGCGAGGGCGCTGACGGCCTGCCGCAGGCGCTGGTCGTCGTGCCGACCCGCGAGCTGGGCCTCCAGGTCGCGAAGGACCTGGCGGCCGCGGGCAAGACGCGCGGCGTGCGGGTGCTGCCGATCTACGGCGGCGTGGCGTACGAGCCTCAGGTCGACACGCTGCGCAGCGGCGTGGAGATCCTGGTCGGCACGCCGGGCCGGCTGATGGACCTGGCGAAGCAGAAGCACCTTCGGCTGGACCGGGTGCGCGCGCTCGTTCTCGACGAAGCCGACCGGATGCTCGACCTGGGTTTCCTCGACGACGTCGAGAAGATCCTGGCGATGCTCCCCGAAGACCGGCAGACCATGCTCTTCTCGGCCACGATGCCCGACCCGATCGTCACGCTGGCCCGGCGCTTCCTGCGCCACCCGGTGACCATCCACGCCGGACACACCGCCGAGACCGGGCCGTCGCCGCTGACGAAGCAGGTCGTCTACCGCACCCACCCGATGAACAAGATCGAGGTGGTGGCCCGGATCCTGCAGGCGCGGGACCGGGGCCTGACCATGATCTTCACGCGGACCAAGCGGGCCGCGGACCGGGTCGCCGAGGATCTCGACTTCCGCGGGTTCGCCGCCGCCGCGGTCCACGGCGATCTGGGTCAGGGCGCCCGGGAGCGCGCGCTCCGCGCGTTCCGCGCCGGCAAGATCGACGTACTGGTCGCCACCGACGTGGCCGCCCGCGGCCTCGACGTCTCCGGCGTCACGCACGTCATCAACTACGACTGCCCCGAGGACCCCGACACCTACACGCACCGCATCGGCCGCACCGGCCGGGCCGGAGCGACCGGCGTCGCGGTGACCTTCGTGGACTGGGAGGACATGCCGCGCTGGCGGCTGATCGACAAGTCGATGGGGCTGGAGCTGCCGGAGCCGCCGGAGACGTACCACACGTCGGCCAACCTCTACACCGACCTCGACATCCCGACCGACCTCTCGGGCACCCTGCCGAGCGCCGAGCGCACCCGGGCCGGCCTCTCGGCAGAAATCGAAGAGGACCTCGGCGGGCGGTCGCGCGGCACTCGCCGCGGTGACGATGCTGGCGGTCGGGGTTCGGGTTCCCGGTCGCGCAGCCGTCGCGGCACCGGCGACTCGCCGGCCCCCCGCGCCGATTCCCCCGCGCAGGCGGGTGAGGAGGCGGATCGCCCCCGTCGTGAGCGGCGGCGGCGCCGGGCCGGTGAGGTCATCACCGCCGGCGAGGCCGGCGGCACGGCGGTCGACGCGCCGGTCGCAGCGACCGACAGCGGCGAAGGCGGCGAAGGCGGCAGCAAGCCGCGGCGCCGTCGGCGTCGCGGCGGCCGGGGCGCGCGCGGCGGCTCCGGAACGGTCGACGCGGGCACGTCGGACGCGGGCTGACCAACTCCCAATCGGTGTCGTTGTGGCCGGAAATGACTCCTCGTCGAGGACGTCGTTCCGGCCACAACTGCATGATCAGCAGGGCGCGTACGGGGGCGTCGCGGGTCCGGGCCGGCGTGAGAGAGTTCCGGTCGTGCAGACCGCTTACGAGGTGCTCATCGCGCTGGCCGACCGCTACGCCTTCGGCGAGGTCGCCGCGCTGGTCGGCCAGGGCGCCGACGGTGACCGGTTGACGACCCGTGACGCGGTCCGGATCCAGCAGCTCTGCGCGTTCGGACAGCGCCTCTTCGACCTCGACGCCGAGGACTTCGCTGTGCCCGAAGCCGCCACCTCCGGGTCGCATGGCATCCCCCCGGAACTGGTCACGCGGGCGCTGGCCTGCCGGATGCCCCAGGCCCCCGGCGAGCGCCACCGCGGCGCGCTCGGGTCGTTGCGGCCCGCCTACCGGCTGTTGCTGGAGGTCATCGACGCGCACTGGCGGCGGCGGGAGACGACGGCGCTGGTCGCCGCCGTGCACATCGCCAGCGAATACGCGCCGCTGCTCGCCTGGGAAGCCGTGCTCGGACACGCCGGCGACCCCGCGCGGCTACCCGACGCCGTCGACGGCAGCGGCAGCGCCTGGGGCGACCACGACGACCCTTCCTGCGCGCACACGAGAGCCGAGAAATCGGCGGCGCAACGGGCGCTGCGGGTGGCCGCCGACAGCGCGTCGGGCTGGCGCACCTACCTGGATCGCCAGCACAGCAACACGTCGCACGCGCTCGGCGTCTGCGCCGCCGAGTGCGAGCGCCCGTGCACCGTCCTCACCCGACTATCCAAAGAGGATGAGGCGACGGTCACCGATGGCAGCCGACTCGCGTTGGCTTTCGTCGGGTCACCGATCGTCCGGTTGCGCCACTCCGCTCCCGTGGGGCACGGGTTCGGCGTCCCCTCCCCCGACGAGGTGTCACAGGCGTGGCAACGCACGCGAGAGGCGCTCGGGCGGCAGGCTCCGGCCGTACTCGCCGACGACGGCTTCCCGCTGCCCGGCCTCACCGCCCTCTTCGCGACCATCGCGGGTGCGCCGATGCTCCCCGACACCCTGCTCGCCGACACCGCCACGGCGGTCGTGGCCGCCCTCACGGCCTGACCGCCCGGATACGCTGAGACCGGGCCAGCCGCACGGGAGGTGGGATGTTCAAGGTTCGCAAAGAGCTCGAAGACGCCCAGCGCACGTCCGACGGGCGAAACTGGCCGGACAACTTCAACGACCGGTTGACGTCACCGCTGCCGACGTTCCGCGAGCTGTTCCAGATGTTCCGCGAGCTCGGCCCCCGCGGCAACCTGGCCGACGCCGCCCGGATCCCGGTCCACCGCCCGCCCGTCCTGCCCCGCGCCGAGCCCGGCCAGACGCTGGTGACCTGGGTCGGGCACGCCACGTACGTCATTCAGATCGGCGGCCTGACCGTCCTCACGGACCCGGTCTGGTCCAGCAGGATCCCCGGCGTACGGGAGCGGGTGACCCCGGTCGGCGTCACCTGGGAGTCACTCCCCACGATCGACGCCGTCGTCATCAGTCACAACCACTACGACCACCTCGACAACCCCACGATCCATCGCCTGCCCCGGGAGACGCCGGTCCTCGTGCCCGCGAAGCTGGCCGGTTGGTTCCGGCGCCGGGGCTTCCGCGACGTGACCGAGCTGGACTGGTGGGAGTCGCGTGAGATCGTTTCCGCGGTGCCCGAACAGGCCCCCGGCGCCCGCTCCGCCCGGTTCGACTTCGTGCCGGCGCACCACTGGAGCCGCCGCACGCTCACCGACACCAACAAGACCCTCTGGGGCGGCTGGGTGCTCACCGCCGACGACGGGTCGCGGGTCTACTTCGCCGGCGACACCGGCTACGGCCACTGGTTCGGTGAGATCGCCGCCCGTTACCCCGGTATCGACCTGGCCCTGATGCCGATCGGCGCCTACGAGCCCAACTGGTTCATGAAGCCCGTCCACCTCAACCCGGAGGAGGCCGTCCAGGCCTGCCTCGACGTCGGGGCGCGACGGATGGCGAGCATGCACTGGGGCACGTTCGTGCTCTCTGCCGAGCCGCTGCTCGAGCCGGTGGAGCGGGCGACGAAGGCGTGGGAGACGTCCGGACGGCCGCGGGAGGACCTCTGGAACCTGGCCGTCGGCGAAACCCGGATCATGTAGCTATGCCGGAACAACTGAGCGAGGCGCTCGCCGAAGTGCGTGCGCTGCTACTCGATCCCGAACTCACCCGCGCGGTCGCCGCCGGGCGTCGTCGCGGCCAGAGTCCCGCGTACGTCCGCGCGGAGCTGCGCCCGGTCGCTCTCAAGAGCGGCCCGCGGCTGCAGATCGTGACCAACGACGGGACGCGCCCGCACACCCGCAACGTGAGCCAGGGGTCGGAGGCCGACGCGGCGGTGGACGCGCTGCTCGCCGAACCGTTCGGCAACTGGCACGTCGAGACGGCGACGGCGACGGTGCAGGTACGGATCACGAAGAAGGGCGACGCGCAGGTGCACCGCTCCGCTGCGGAACGCGCGGCCGACGCTCCGGCGGCGCACGACCGGGAGAAGAACTATCTGCTCGATCCCGGTGACCCGCTCTTCGCCGCGATCGGCGCCAACGCGGCCAAACGCCGCCAGGTCGACGCCTTCCTGCGGGCGCTGGCCGCGACCCTCCCGGCATCGGTCTTCACCGACGACTACGCGCGACCGCTGCGCGTCGTCGACCTCGGCTGCGGCAACGCCTACCTGACCTTCGCCGCCTACCGTTACCTCTCCGGCCGGGGGGTGGATGTCGAGGTGACCGGCGTCGACGTCCGCGAGGACCAGCGTCGGCGCAACACCGCGCTCGCCGAGGAACTCGGGTACGGCGACCGCGTCCGCTTCGTCGCCGGCACGATCCTGGCGGCGTCGGTCGACCCCGCACCCGACCTGGTGCTCGCGCTGCACGCCTGCGACACCGCCACCGACGAGGCGCTCGCCCGCGCCGTGCGGTGGAACGCCCGCTGGGTGCTGGCCGCCCCCTGCTGCCACCACGACATCGCTGCCCAGTTGCGCGACAATCCCGCGCCGGCGCCGTACAACCTGCTGACCGCCCAGGGCATCCTGCGTGAACGCTTCGCCGACGTGCTCACCGACTCGCTGCGTGCGGCGCTGTTGCGGCTGCGTGGCTACCGGGTCGAGGTGATCGAGTTCGTCGGCTCGCAGCACACGCCGCGCAACCTGCTGCTGCGCGCGCGACGCACCGATGCGGCGGCGACGACCGGGCAACGGGCGGAGTATGACGCGCTCGTCACCGCGTGGGGCGTCACGCCCCGGCTGCACACGCTCCTCGACGACGAGCCGGACGGGCGCTAATCGCCGCTGTCGCCGGAGGTCCGCGTCGTCGGCACGGGGCCGTCATGGGACACGGACCGGAAGGGGACGACGTTGCCCGGGCCGTCGGCGTTACCGGCGGCGGTGAAGGCGTTCCACGAGATGTCCACGAGGAGCCGCTTGAGCTCCGCGTGCCGCTCGGCCTCGTTGCGCTGCATCGCCACCCGCACCCCGAGCACGACGCCCACCACGGTTGTGGTGATCGCCCCCGTCGCGGCGAGCACGTGCAGCCCGGACGCCTCCCGCCCGCCGACGACCAGGATCAGCAGCCAGATCCAGAATCCGGTGGCGAAGACCGCGGCCTTCGCCACGAAGAACAGGCTGACCGGGCCCGGGGTGTGCGGCACCGGGGAAGCTGGAGCGCCCATCATGCTCCTCAACACAGCCGTGGGGAAGGATCGCGGGGAGCCGATGCGCCATGGCGGCGGTTGCCCCGTCGGAGCGCGAGCATAGTAGATGTAGTCAACGGGTGACAGCTTGAATGTCGGTCAATGCGGGTTCCCGCTGCCCCCCAGCCAGCGGGATCCCGCACCGACACCACGCGGGCCCGCGGGGGTGGCGCCCGGCGTATCCGGCAGAACCGGCGGGGATGACCCGTGATCAGGTGCCGGTCCCAAGGATGAGACCTACCCTAAGCAGTCCCGTCCGCGGGACTCATCAGTCGATCGGTCAGGGTATGTCACGGATACCTCGTACTACCCTCCAGATGACCCCACATCGTGGTCTCGGCCCGGAAGGAACACCCGGAGATGGTCGCGGCACAGGACTCGCCGCAGGCGGCGTTCGCGCGATTCGTCCGGCGCGCCATCGACGACGCCAAGAACGAACGGGGCTGGACCGTCACCGACCTCGCCGCCCACACCGGAGTGGGGCGCTCCACCGTGTTCCGCTGGCTCGCCGGCGACTGGCAGGACTATCCCGAACTGGCGAAGGTGCGCGATTTCTGCGACGCGCTCCACGTCCCCGTGGCGGCGGCCATGCGGGCCCTCGGCCTGCCCGAGGCGCCGGCGGTGAGGCGTCGCCCCGAACCGCAGTCACCGATCGACGCGGACGTACGGGTGATCCTGGCCCGGCTCGCCGACCCGCGGGTCCCGGCGGCGGAGAAGAAACTGATCCGCGACCTGCTGCGCTATCTGGCCCGCCGCCCGGTGCACCGGGCCGGCTAGCCCCGCCCGGGGCCGGTCAGGCGACCGTCACGGTGAACCCGGCGGTGTGCACCGCACCCGCGACCTGGAAGTCGAAGAACATCCGGTAGCGACCCGGGCTCGGCAGCGCCAGCCAGAACTTCACCGCGCCCCCGCTCATCTGCTCCTCCGGGTGCACGTGCACGTAGCCGAGATCGCCCTCCCGCAGCACCACCAGGTGGCCGTACGCGCCGAGGTAACGCTCCAGACCGGTGACGGGCGCGCCGTCGCGCAGGACGTGGAACAGCACCGGCGCGACGGCGCCGACCTGCGGCGTTCCCTCGTACCTGACGGTGAAGCCGTCCGTGGTCGCCTCCTTCGCGGGCGCGGGCAGCGCGCGCGGGGCGTACGTGCCGGCGGCGACGAGGTCGACGCCGAGCGTCAACGCGGTCTGCGTGCCGGTCGCGTCGACGGCGGTGAAGTCGGCGTAGGCGCGCCAGATGCCCGGCTGCGGCAGGACCAGGGGAACGCTCCACGTGCCGTCGGGGGCCATCGTCGGGTGCAGGTGCTGGTAGCCCGAGAGATCACGTCGGGCGACGATCAGGTGCAGCGGCTTGTCGTGCACCACCGCGAAGGTGGTCACCGGCTTCCGGTCCGCCCCCACGATCCGGAATTGGAGGTCGTGGCGGGCGCCGGCCGGAAGCTCGGTCGCGGTCGGGACCAGGGTGTACCCGCTGCCACTGAGGCCCAGTCCACCGGCCTCCGCACCGGCCCGGGCGGTGGTGCCCGTGCCGCCGCTGCCGTGGTCGTGCGGCCCCGTGCCCGGCGCGTGCGTGTGGTCGGCGGCAGGAGCCGTGTCCGACGGGCGCGACGAGCCGGACGTGGTCACGACCCGACCGAGTCCGAAGCCGGCGACCAGGGCGAGGGCGAGACCCCCGACGAAGGCGGCGAGTCGCAGCGTGGCGCGGTCAACCGGTGGCGGCGGGGCCGCGGGAGTCGCCGACGGCGCGGTCGCCGTGTCAGACACCGCCGCCCACCAACTCGTAGCCCGCCTCGTCGACCGCCGCGCGCACCGCGTCCACGGAGAGCGGGGCGTCGCTGGTTACCGACACCGCGCCGGCGGGCAGGTCCACCCGGACCTCGCGCACCCCGGGCAGCTCCGCGAGTTCGCTGGTCACCGCCTGTACGCAGTGCTGGCACGTCATGCCGGTCACGGTGTAGGTGGTGGTCACGGACATCTCTGCACGTCTCCTAGGAGCGAACGAGTCGGGCGATGGCGTCGGACGCCTCTTTGACCTTGGCGGACGGGTCACCGCCATCCTTGGCGGCCTCCATCACACAGTGCGCGATGTGGCCTTCGAGCAAGCCGACCGCGACCGCCTGGAGGGCGCGGGTCGCCGCGGAGATCTGGGTGAGCACGTCGATGCAGTAGGTGTCCTGCTCGACCATACGGTGCAGTCCCCGTACCTGGCCCTCGATGCGGCGCAGGCGCCCGAGGAGCGCCTGCTTGTCGGCCGCGTACCAGTACGTGCCGTGCTCGGCGTTCGTCTGGTCGGCGGCCGGCTCCTGTGCGGTCATGCTGGCGACAATACCCCCCGGCCGTATCCGACTTCCACCTGGATGCCACGTGCGTGCCCTTTGTCGCTCATCGCTCGTTGATCCGTCGTGCCGATCTCCCCCCGCCCCGGCCGCGCCGCCACCCTGCTCGCCGCCGCCACGCTCACCGCCGCCGCCCTCGCCGCCGTGGTGCTGCCCCCTCGACCCGCCAGCGCCGAGCCCTCCGGCCAGGACCTCGACTGGCGGATCAGCCAGGCCACGCAGGAGTTGGAGGTCGTCGTCGAGCAGTACAACGGCCTGCGGGAGGACCTGCGCACCACTCGCCAGCAGACGAGCAGCCTGACCGCGAAGATCGACCCGCTGGCGCAGCAGATCCAGGCCCGGCGCGAACAGGTGGGCGTGCTCGCCGCGGCCGCCTACCGCAACGGCGCCGGACTCCGCCCGATGGTCGCCATGCTGACCAGCGAGTCACCCCAGCACTTCGTGGACCACCTGCTCATGCTCGGCGAACTCAGCCGGGACCAGCAGGAGGTGATCGCCGCGCTCGGCTCCAGCCAGGAACGCTTCCAGGCCGCGCGCGAGTCGGCACGACAGCTCACCACCCGGCAGCAGGCCCAGGAACAGCGGCTGGCCGCGAAGAAGAAGCAGGTCGAAGGCGAGCTCGCGCGGCTGGTCCAGCTCCGCGACGGGCGCCCCGTGAAGATCACGAGCGATCCGCGTACGGCCGACCACCGCCTCCCCACCCTGTCACCCGGCTCGGCAACGACCGCGGTGAAGTACGCCTACGCCCAACTCGGCAAGCGCTACCGCTGGGGTGCGGCCGGTCCCGACGCGTTCGACTGCTCCGGCCTCACCGCCGCGGCGTGGCACGCCGCCGGGGTGCGGCTACCGCACAGCTCGCAACGGCAGTGGTCGTCGATGACCCGGGTCAGCCGTCCCGAGCTCCAGCCCGGTGACCTGATCTTCTACTACGGCGACATCCATCACGTCGGGATGTACGTGGGCGGCGGCATGATGATCCACGCGCCGCAGGAGGGGCAACCGGTGAGCCTCAACGCCGTCAACTTCCAGCCCGTCTACGGCTACGGCCGGCCGCGCTGACCCCGGCCGGCCCCGATCGACGCGCCGCACCGCGACCCCCGCGATCCCGGCGGTCGCGGTCAGCCGGCGACGGCGAGCGCGAGCGGTAGCACCGCGGGGGCGCCGGCCTGACGCAGCTCCCGCGCCACCATCGCCATCGTCCAGCCGGAGTCGACGAGATCGTCGACGAGCAGCACCGGACCCGCCAGGCCCGAGAGGCTCGCCGCAAGCTCACCGGGCAGGGCGAAGGCGCCGTGCAGCGCGCGTACCCGCTGGGCACTGTTGCCGCGCGCGCCGCCACCGGCCGGCGGCGCGACGCCGGTCGCCCCGACCGCGCCCAGCAGCGGCAGGCGGCCGACCGCGGCGATCCGCTCCGCCAGGCTCGCCACCAGGAGCGGCCGGGTGCGCGACCCGACCGCGACCACGCCGACGGGCCGGGCCGGCCAGGGATCGTCGCCGTGCGCCCACGCCTTGAGCACCTCGACCACGGCGGCCGCCAGATCGTCCGGGAGCGGCCCGTCGGGAGAGTCCGGACTGACCAGACCGCGCAGCCGTCCGCCCCAGCCGAGGTCGGAGAGCCGCCCCACCGCGCGCCCCGACGACGCCTGCTCGGCCGGCCCGATCTTGCCGCGCAGCGGTACGCCGACCGCCTCCAGCCCCGTCGGCCAGAGCTTCTTCGGCGCGATCTCGACGCCGGGGCGGCCGAGGAACGCCTGCGCGGCGGCGAGCCCGGGAGCCGAGACGTCGGTGTCGAACTGCGGGCCGGCGCAGCGGTCGCAGCGGCCGCACGGGGTGGCGCCCGGATCGTCGAGGCAGCGGCGGAGGTACTCCATCCGGCAGCCGATCTCGCCCGCGTACTCTCGCATCGCCTGCTGCTCGGCGCTGCGCGCCTCGGCGACCCGGCGCAGCCGCGCGACGTCGTAGACCCACGGCTCCCCGGTGGCGACCCAGCCGCCGCGCACCCGCTTCACCGCCCCGTCGACGTCGAGGACCTTGAGCATCAGTTCGAGGCGGGCGCGGCGCAGGTCGACGATGGGTTCCAGGGCCTGCGTCGAGAGCGGGCGACCGGCCTGCTCCAGCGCGGCGAGCACCGAGCGGACCTGCTCCTCCGGCGGGAACGCGAGCGAGGCGAAGTAGCGCCAGATCGCCTGGTCCTCGGCGCCCGGCAGGAGCAGCACCTCGGCGTGCTCCACGCCGCGCCCGGCGCGGCCGACCTGCTGGTAGTAGGCGATCGGCGAGGGCGGCGCGCCCAGGTGCACGACGAAGCCGAGGTCCGGCTTGTCGAAGCCCATGCCGAGCGCCGACGTCGCGATCAACGCCTTGATCTTGTTGTCGAGCAGGTCCTGTTCGGCGCCGCGCCGGTCGGCGTCGTCGGCCTGACCCGTGTACGAGGCGACCGCGTAGCCGCGCGAACGGAGGAAATCGGCCGTCTCGGTCGCCGCCGCCACGGTGAGCGTGTAGACGATCCCCGAGCCGGGGAGCCGGTCGAGGTGGTCGGCGAGCCACGCCAGCCGGTGGGCCGGGCTCGGCAGATCGAGTACGGCGAGCCGCAGCGATTCGCGCTCGAGTTGCCCACGCAGCACGAGCGTGTCGGCTTGTTCGCCCCCGCTGAGCTGCTCCGCCACATCCGTGGTCACCCGCTCGTTCGCGGTCGCGGTGGTGGCCAGCACAGGGGTGCCGGCGGGCAGGTTGGTCAGAAACGTACGCAGTCGCCGGTAGTCCGGGCGGAAGTCGTGCCCCCAGTCGGAGACGCAGTGCGCCTCGTCCACGACGAGCAGGCCGGTGGTGGCCGCGAGCTTGGGCAGCACGGTGTCGCGGAAGTCGGGGTTGTTGAGGCGTTCCGGGCTGATGAGCAGCACGTCCACCTCGCCGGCGTGGATCTCCGTGGTGATCTGGTCCCACTCGTCAAGGTTGGCGGAGTTGATCGTGCGGGCCCGGATGCCGGCGCGCGCGGCCGCCTCGACCTGGTTACGCATCAGCGCGAGCAGCGGCGACACGATGACCGTCGGACCCGCGCCGCTGCCGGCGTCGTCCCGGTCGCCTTGGCGGAGCAGCGCGGTGGCCACGAAGTAGACCGCCGACTTGCCCCAGCCGGTGCGCTGCACGCAGAGCACCCGGCGCCCGTCGACGACCAGTGCCTCGATCGCCCGCCACTGGTCCTCACGCAGCCGGGCGTGCTCGCCGGCCAACCGCCGCAGCACCGCCTCGGCCCGCTCCCGCACCCCTACCCGGTCCACGCCATCGCCGCTCACCCGGCATTTCTACCAGCGCTTCCCGACCTCGCCCCGCACCTCGCCCCGCTGATCAAGGGATCGGCAGCAGTCAGGGGCGTCTTCCGCTGCCACCCATCCCTTGATCAACGTGCGAAGGATCACCGGCCGGGGCGGAGTCCGGTCAGGCGGCGGAGCGGGCCCAGCCGGTCGGCGAGGCCGGCCAGGCCGCCGGGGAAGAAGTAGACCGCCAGGATGAAGACCGTCCCGAGCACGAAGAGCGGCTGCGAAAGCGGCCCGCTCAGCACGCTGGGCAGCCCCTCGACGGTCGACGAGGAGCCGAACGCGGTCAGCCGGTGGTCGAGATACATGTAGAGGATCCCGCCGATCACCGGCCCCCACCGGGTCGCCGGACCGCCCAGCACCACCATGACCAGCAGCGACAGGGTGAGCTCCGACGAGGTGATGTGCGGCGAGGCACCGCCGACGAGCAGGCAGTAGATCACTCCCCCGCCGGCCGCGAGCGCCCCGGAAAGGGTGAAGGCGACCAGCTTGAACCGGTACGGGTCGAGCCCGAGCACCCCGATGCGCCGCTCGTCGTCCCGCACCCCGGCGAGGACCCGCCCGGTCGGCGAGGCGGACACCCGGTGCACCACGAAGACGACCAGGACCAGGTAGGCCAGGGCCAGCCAGTAGAGATTGACCGTGTTCGTCACGCCGACGAACAGCGCGGGCAGCCCGGAGACGTCGAGCGGCAGCCCTTCCTCGCCGCCCGTCAGCCCGCCGAAGTCGCGGGCCACCAGGATCGCCCCGACCTGGGCGAAGGCGAGCGTGACCATGGCGAAGGCGATACCGGCCGTACGCAGCGCCACCGCACCGATCAGCGCGGCGAGGATGGCGCCGCCGACAAGTGCCAGCAACGCGGCCTGCCAGAGCGGCAGCCCCACCTTGGTCACCAGGATGTCGGTGCCGTAGACCCCGGCCGCGAAGTAGAGCGCGTGCCCGAACGACAGCATCCCGGTGCGCCCGAAGAGCAGGTCGTAGCCGGCGGCCAGACCGCCGAACACCAGGCAGAGGGCGAGCAGTTGCAGCGTGCCGGGCTTGTTCAGCGCGTCGTCGAAGACGCCCGGCAGGTAGAGCGTCGAGTACGGCAGCCCGGCGGCGACCAACAGTGCGAGCAACGGCGTCCAGGGCCGCACCACCGACCACCAACCGCGGCGGGGCGGATCCGAGGGCGCCGCGACGGGCGCCTCGACGGCGGGGGTCCGCAGATCCGTCATGCCGTAGCCGCCTTTCCGGCGATCCCCTGCGGGCGGAGCAGCAGCACGATCGCGAGGAGCGCGACCACGCAGATGTCCCCGGCGCCCGAGGTGCCGTAGTAGTTGACGAACTGCTGTAGCAGGCCGACCGCGACCGCCGCGTAGGCGGAGCCGACGACCGAACCCATCCCGCCGATCACCACGACGATGAACGCGAAGATCAGCAACGAGCCGCCCTGGCCGGGCGAGACCGAGCCGAAGTAGACCCCGCCGAGCGCACCCGCGAGCGCCGCGGCCGCCCCACCGATCGCGAAGACCAGCGTGAACGCCTTCCGGACGTCGATGCCGAGCGCGGTGACCATCTCGCGGTTCTCCACCCCGGCCCGGATCACCAGGCCGTAGCGGGTGTAACGCAGGAAGATCAGGATCAACCCGAGTACGGCGGCCGCCGCCACGATCAGCAGCAGACCCGAGTTGGGCACCTTCGCGCCGAGCACCTCGGTGACCTGCTGGGTCCAGGCCGGACGGGGGAAGGTGCGCGGGTCGGCGCCCCAGGTCGCCTGGAGCAGAGCGACCCCCGCCAGCGAGAGCCCGACGGTGACCAGCACCTGCTCGATGGTGCGCGAGTAGAGCGGCCGGATCATGACCAGCTCGACCAGGGCCGCGACGACGGCGCCGGCGACCACGCCGAAGGCGACCGCGAGCACGAAGCCGAACCCGTCGGCCCCGGCGCCGGGCAGGTGCTGCGCGGCCCACCAGGTGCCGTACGCGCCGACGGAGAGGAAGAGCCCGTGGGCGAAGTTGAGCACGTCGGCGAGGCCGAAGACGAGCGAGAGCCCGGAGGCGACCAGGAAGTAGAGGGCGGCGAGCCCCAACCCGGTCAGGGTCAGCAGGACGACGGCGCTCACGCGGACACCTCCCGGGCGTGCGAGCCGACACCGAGCAGCGACCGGGTCAGCTCGGGCTCGCGGAGCAGTTGCTGGGCGTCCCCGTGCCAGGCGACCTGGCCGGCGGCGAGCACCACGGCATCGGTGGCGAGTCGTCGTACGACGGCCAGGTTCTGCTCGACGAGCAGCACCGGCACGGTCACCGCGACCCGTTCGAGCACCTCGGCGACCTCGGTGACCACCTTCGGAGCGAGCCCCTTGGTCGGCTCGTCGATGAGGAGCAGCTTGTTGTCGCAGAGCAGCACCCGCCCGATGGCGAGCATCTGCTGCTGGCCGCCGGAGAGCGAGCCGGCCCGCTGCCGGCCGCGCCGGAGCAGCTCGGGAAAGAGTTCGTACACCCGGTCGTACGCCGGTTTGATCCCCCGGCGCTCGGCGAGCCGCAGGTTTTCGGCGACCGTGAGGCCGGCGAAGACGCAGCGGTCCTCGGGCACGTAGCCGAGGCCGTCGCGGACCAGCCGGTGCGTGGGGCGTTCGGTCAGGCTCTGCTCCCCCATCCGCACCGCGCCGCGCACCTCGCCGCCGCGCGGGGTGAGGCCGAGGATGGCGCGCAGCGTGGTGGTCTTGCCGACGCCGTTGCGGCCGAGCAGCACGGTGACGCCGGTCGGTGCCACCTCGAAGGAGACACCCTGCAGGATGTGCAGGCCGGCGATGCGGACCGACAGGTCCGTCACGGTCAGGACCGGGGCCACAGCTCCGCCATTCGTTCCGCGACTGCGGGGCTCGCTGCGCTCACTCCTCGCGCTCACAGCTCCTCCCCCAGGTATGCCTCCTGCACGGTGGGGTTCGCCATCACCGTGTCGGGGGTGTCGCAGGCCAGCAGCGCGCCGTGGTGCATCACCGCGATCCGGTCGGCCAGCTCCAGGATCACGTCCATGTGGTGCTCCACCATCAGCACCGAGCGTCCGGTGTCGCCGGTCAACGACCGGATCACGGTGACCAGCTCGGGCACGTCCTCGGCGCTCACCCCGGCCATCGGCTCGTCGAGCAGCATCACCGTGGGCTCGCCGGCGAGCAGCAGCGCGATCTCCAGCTTGCGTTTCTCGCCGTGGGCGAGCGTGCCGGCCAGCGCCTCGGCGCGGTGGGCCAGCCCGACCCGGTCGAGCGCCGCGTCGGCGGCGGCCACCACGTCGCGGTCGGCCGCCGCGCGTCGCCACAGCCTCATCGAGCCACCCCGGTGCGCCTGTACGGCGAGGCGCACGTTCTCCCGCACGCTCAGCGAGCCGAAGACCGAGGAGGACTGGAAGGTACGGCCGAGCCCCTGGCGGGCGCGGCGGTGCGGCGGCAGGGCGGTGATGTCCTGCCCGTGCAGCAGCACCTGCCCGGCGGTGGGACGGCGCAGGCCGGTGATCAGGTTGAACAGCGACGTCTTCCCCGCGCCGTTGGGGCCGATCACGCCGAGGAACTCTCCCGGCGCGAGGTCGAACTCGACGCCGTCGACGATCGCGACCTCACCGATCCGCCAACTCAACCCGCGGGTGGTGAGCACCGCCGCGGTGGGGGTGCCGGGGCCGGCGGCGGCAGGTGCCGCCACCGGCCCGGAGCGCTCCGTCACGATCAGCCCTTCATCGGTACGGCCGCAGGAGCGCTCTCCCCGGCCGGGAGGGTCTTCTGCAGCTCAGCCTTGAGCTGCTCGCCGCTGCCCGTGAGCTTGGCCTGGAACATCGGCTGCAGCAGGGCGTGGTCGTCGGCGCGCACGGTCAGCTTGCCCTTGACCCCGTCGAAGCTCCAGCCCTCCAGGACCTTCACCATCTTGTCGACGTCGTCGCCGCCCTCCTGCGCCGCCCGCACGATCATCTGCGCGGCGTGGAAACCATCGGGGTGGAAAAGGTCGAGCACGCCACCGGGGACCGCTGCCTTCGCCGCCTTGGCGGCCTCGTTGTCGGCGGCGCCGTCGAAGAAGTGCGACAGGAACGAGATCTTCGTGCCGGCCGCGCCGAACGTCGGCCAGGAGGCCCGGATGTCCAGGCCGGTCACCACGGTGGTCTTGGCGAGCACGCCCTGCTGGTCCAGCGTCTGCCACATCGCCGGAGCGGTGGTGCCGGCCCACGCCACGAAGAGCAGGTCGGGCTTGGCCGCCGAGAGCTGGCTGGCGAACGGGGTGAAGTCCGTCGCGCTGGCCGGTGCGAGGACGCTCGTCACCGTGGCGCCCGCGCCGCCGATGACCGCCTTGACGGCGGCCTCGTTGCTCTTGCCGAACGCGCTGTCCTGCGCGAAGACCACGACCTTCTTGCCGGTCGCGTCGCCGATGAACGACTTGGCGGTCAGCACGTCCTGGTAGGACTGCCGCCCGGAGCGGAACGTGTACTTGTTGACGCCGGTCACGCCGTCCGTCGCGGCCGGACCGGAGACGAAGAGCACCTTGTTCTGCGCGGCGATCGGGGCCACCTGCAGGGCCACGCCCGAGGCGGTAGACCCGGCCAGGATCTTGTAGCCCTTGCCGATCAGGTCCTTCGCAGCGGAGACCGCCTTCGCCGGGTCCCCGGCGTCGTCGACCTCGGTCACCTCGACCGTACGGTTGCCGATCTTGTTGGTGCCCTTGGTGGCGTGGGAGAGGCCGGCCTTGAAGCCCTCGATGTACTGCTTGCCGTAGGTGGCGAGCGGCCCGGACTGGGAGTAGACCAGCCCCACCTTGACCGGGGCGTCGCTGCCGCCGCCGGCGGCGCTCTCCTGCGGGCTGCCACACGCCGCCACGGCAAGTGCCGCGGCCATCATCGTGGCGGCGGTGGCGAACACCCGCCGCGTCGTCCTAACCGTCATTGCGACTCCACTGGAGCAACTCGGAGGGAACTCGTTGTCGGCTCACGCTAGGAGTGACGCGACCCACGGGCTATGTGGGATCACGCCATAAGTACCCCGGATCAGGTGGCCGCCCGGGACAGCTCACCGCGCCGATTCCGGCACACGCTCACCCGGATGGTCGGTGCGCAGCGCACACCTACGGCGCCCGTCGAGCAACCGATCGCAGAAAACCCGATGCCGTACGCCCTGGTGGTCCTCTTCGGAGACGGTGATCTCGGCGGCGTCCACCGCGGGCAGGAAGGTCAACGACCGGGCCAGGTTGCGGGCGAGCAGGGTGGCGCTGTCCAGGCTGGCGGCGCAGACCGGCAGGTGGACCACGTAACGCTGCCGGGTCACATCCGCACCTCCGGCGAAAACCGCGACTGCCAGTCGCGCAGTGCGACCGCAGCCTTCATCGGCGAGTACGAGCACGGAGCCACTGCTGGTCCGCCTCGCGAAGGTTTGCCGAACCACCCGGAGCCGGACGAGGAAAACCTGCCCGACACCTCTATGTCCACAGCACAGCCGCCGTTCCCGAGAAGGAACTGAAGGTCGCGCCAATCGCGTGATCGCGAAGGATCGGTGGGGCCATGACCCCACCAATCGTTCGTGATCACCAGCATCCGCGCCGCCAGGGTCTTCTGACCGGTAGATCGCGCTACTTCCGGGAAACAGTGACCTCCCGGCTGGCGGTAGCCACTAAATCCCGGAAGTTGCGCGGTCTTCGCGGTCACCCGCTGCGTTCTCCGGTGTTGGCGGCGTCCACTCGATCCGGAACTCGTGCCGGAGCTGCGCCGCCACCGCGTAGGCCACCTCGGGGACGTCCGCGGGCGGGGTGCGGTGGGGCGGGCGGGGCGGGTGGGTGGGTGGGTGGGTGGTCAGGCTCGGCCGGCGCGGGCGGCTACCGCAGTGTCGGGGTGGTCGCTGAAGACGCCGTCGAGGCCGAGACCCAGGAACCTTTCGTACTCGGCGGTGATGTCGCCGCGGGCGTTGGGGTCGGCACCGAGGCGGAAGTCGACCGGAAGGAACTGGTTCTCCGCGCGGAACGTCCAGGCGTGCACGAAGAGCCCGATCCGGTGCGCATCGCGGATGACGGCGGTCGGCGCGAGCAGCTTGCCGGTCGCGTCCCGCGGCACGATCAGGTTCTTGTGCGCGCCGATCCCGTCGGCGTACCCCTTGATCCACCGCAGCCCGGCCGGCCGCACCAGGTCGGCGTAGGTGCGGGGATCACCCGAGGCCGCGAAGTCGGCGGGGCGGCCTGACGCATCGAGAAGCTGGATCAGCTTCACGTCGAGCATCGTGTCGAGCTTGCGGAGGTTGGCGGTCTCGAAGGACTGGATGATCACCGGGTCCTTGCGGCCGGTCCAGCCGTTGCGCTTGAGCGCCCGTACCAGCGGCTCCTCCAGCGGCAGCCCGATCGACCGGAAGTAGCTCGGGTGCTTGGTCTCCGGGTAGATCCCGATCGTGCGCCCCCGCTGGCGGCTCTCGCTCCTCGCGAGGTCGATCACCTCCTGCAGCGTCGGCACCTCGAACCGGCCGTCGAACGCGGCGTTGGTCGGACGTACCAGCGGCAGCCGCTCCTTGGCCCGCAACGTCCTGAGCTCAGCGAGCGTGAAGTCCTCGGTGAACCAGCCGGTGACCGCCACCCCGTCGATGATCTTCATGGCCCTGCGGGCGGTGAACTCCGGGCGGGTCGACACGTCGGTCGTACCCGAGATCTCGTTCTCGTGCCGCGCGACCAGCGCGCCGTCCTTCGTCGAGACCAGATCCGGCTCGATGTAGTCGGCCCCCATCCGGATCGCCAGGCGGTAGGACTCCAGCGTGTGCTCGGGCCGGTAGCCGCTCGCGCCGCGATGGGCGATGACGATCGGCGTCGCCGCGGGGCGGAAACCGTCGGCGTCGCGGCGGGCGACGGCCGGGGCCGACGGGACCGCGACGGCGGCCGCCAGGAACGCGCCGGCTACACCGAGAGCGGGAAGGGTACGTCGCAACATGGCATCTCCTCACGCCGGGGAACCCACCGTCAGGCTCCCGCCGCTGCGAAGTCAAGACGCCCCCGTCAACGCGCAGTGGGTCGGCAACTGTCCGCGCGGCGAACACCCGAGAGCGTCAGGTGGCGGTCGCGCGTGATAGGACAGTCCCTGATGCGCCGCATGCTGCAACACCCCGCGCGGATCGTGCCGTTGGCGTTTCTCTGCGCGGTCGCGATCAGCACCCTGCTGATGATGCTGCCCGTGGCCCGGGCCGAGCCCGGCCACGCGCCGTTCATCACCGCGCTCTTCACCGCCACCTCCGCCGTCTGCGTCACCGGGCTGAACGTGGTCGACACCCCGACGTACTGGTCCACGTTCGGGCATGTCCTGATCACGCTGCTGACCCAGATCGGCGGTTTCGGGATCATGGCAATGGCCACGCTGCTCGGCCTGTTGGTGACGCAGCGGCTCGGGCTGCGCAGCCGGCTCGTGGCACAGGCCGAGCAGAGCAGTCTGCAGTTCGGCGACGTACGGCGGATCCTGACCCGGATCGCCGTGACCATGCTCCTGTTCGAGGCACTCATCACGGCGGTGCTGGCCACGCGGTTGCGGGCCCACTACGACTACCCGCTGGGGCGGGCCGTGTGGGAAGGGTTCTTCCACGCGGTGCAGGCGTTCAACAACGCCGGGTTCGCCCTCTACAGCGACAGCCTCATCCGGTTCGTCGACGACGGATGGATCTGCCTCCCCCTGGTCATCGGCGTCGTCGCCGGCGGGCTCGGATTCCCCGTTCTTTTCGAACTCGCCCGCGAACTCCGGCAGCCGCGCCGGTGGTCGACCCACACCCGGCTCACGGTCTGGGGATCCGGCGTCCTGCTCGTCGTGGGTGTTCTCGTCATGCTCGCGTTCGAGTGGAGCAACCCGCGTACGTTCGGCCCGCTGGGCGTCTCCACGAAGGTGCTGGCCGCGATCACGCAAGGCGCCATGCCGCGCTCGGGCGGCTTCAACAGCGTCGACTACGCCGCGATGAACGCCGAGACGGCGGCGGTCACCACCGGCCTGATGTTCATCGGTGGTGGCAGCGGCGGCACGGCCGGCGGCATCAAGGTGACGACCTTCTTCCTGCTGGCGTACGTCATCTGGGCGGAGATCCGGGGCGAACCCGACGTGGTCATCGGAAAGCGTCGCATCGACGAATCAACGCAGCGGCAGGCGATGACCGTCGCGCTGCTCGGCATCGCGCTGGTCGCCGGCGGGACGCTGGGGTTGATCGCGTTGACCGACGGTGTCTCGTTCGAGCGGGCGCTCTTCGAAGTGACCTCCGCGTTCGCGACGGTCGGGCTGAGCATGGGTCTCACCCCGTCGCTGCCGCCCGCCGCTCAGCTTCTCCTCGTAGTCCTGATGTTCATGGGCCGGGTCGGCACCATCGCGATCGGGGCGGCGCTCGCCCTGAACACCCGACACCGGCGGTACCGATATGCGGAAGGGCGGCCCATCGTTGGCTGACAACGGCAGAGGTCCCAGCGACGACAACGTGGTCGTGATCGGGCTGGGCAGGTTCGGCAGTCAGGTCGCCGACTCGCTGGTCCGACTCGGACACGAGGTGCTCGGCATCGACGAGAACGCGAAGATCGTGCAGGCCTGGGCGGACCGGCTGACACACGTCGCGCAGGCCGACTCCACCGACAGCGAGGCGCTGTGCCAACTCGGGGTGCAGGAGTTCTCCCGCGCGGTCGTCGGGATCGGCACGGATATCGAGGCCAGTGTGATGACCGTGCTCACGCTCGCCGAGATCGGCGTCACGGAGATCTGGGCCAAGGCCATCTCCGTCAAGCACGGGAAGATCCTCGCCAGGGTCGGCGCCGACCACGTGATCTATCCGGAGGCGGCGATGGGCGACCGGGTGGCCCACCTCATCACCAGCCGGATGCTCGACTTCATCGAGTTCGACGACGACTTCGCCATCGCGAAGACCCGCGCCCCGCGTGACACCGTCGGCCGGTCCCTGTCCGACGCGGCACTCCGGGCCAGGTACGGGGTCACCGTGGTCGGCGTGAAGCGGCCCGGCGAGGACTTCACGTACGCCCGCCCGGAGACCGTCGTGCCGGCCGACGGCGTGCTGATCGTGGCCGGCACCACCGAGCAGGTTCAGCGCTTCGCGGCGGCCACCTGACTTTTCGTCAGTCGTCGTCGCGGCCGCGCCGGTCCCCACCGTCGTTCTTCTGCTTCCCCTTCTTGGGGGACTTCTTCGCCGAGTTGCCCGACCCGGGGTTTCCGGCGGTGTTCACGGCCGGGTTGGTTGCCGGCTTCGCCGCCGGGTTGGTCGCGGTCTGGCCGCCCGCAGCGACGCCCCCGCTCGACGGGACGGATCCCGCCACCCCGGAAACCTCGACGGCGCACACCTTTCCGTCCAGATCGAACTCCAGCGGAAGCGGATTGCTCCCCCGGTAGGCGCCGGCGAACCCGAGCGTCGCCGACGCGCCGGGCGCGAGCGGCCCACCACCCGCCGGGCGGAGCCTCACCTGAGCGTCGCGCTGTTCCCAGCGCACCGAATCACCTCCGGTAACCGTCTGATCGGCGGGGAAGGCGAAGCCGAGTTCCCAATCGGTCATCGGTGACTGCCCACTGTTCGTCACCGTCACGGCGGCCTCGAAGCCGCTGCCCGAGTCCTTGTTCAACGCGTACCGGACCCGGCACGGGACCGACGGCTGCACGGCGGCCATCATGCCGGTCGCCGGCGCGGCCACCCGCTCGGCGTCGGCCGTCGCCGCGTTGCGGCTGGCGCCCGTCCAGAGCACCCCGGTGACCAGTATCAGTCCGACGCCGACGCTGACCGCCTGCACGCGCCGCCGTACCCAGGTGGGGCGCCACGAGTGGCGCCGACGCCGCCGCAGGGAGAGCGGCAACGCGCCGGTCGCGGCCGACCAGGGCAGGATCGTCGTGCCGACCGCCGACAGCCCCGGCTCGACGGCCGGACTCCCCGGCGCGGGCACCGCCATGTCCGGCAGGGGGACAGCGGTCCCGGCGGCGATGGCCAGCGTCCGGGCGACCTCCCGGCTGCTCGGACGGTCCGCCGGGTTCTTCGCCAGACACCGCCGGCAGAGCTCCGCCACCTCGTCGGGGAGCCCTGCGACCGGCGGCATCGGGGCCGGGTCGGCGTGCAGGTGGGCGCGGAGGATCTGGGTGACGGAGGACGCCTGCCACGGCAGCCGTCCGGTCATCGCGCGGTAGAGCAGGAGCCCGACCGCGTAGACATCGGTGGCCGGCGACACCTGGCCGCCGTTGAGCCGCTCCGGCGCGAGATAGGCGGGCGTGCCGAGCAGATTTCCGTCCGGGCCCACGTCGCTCTCGCCGACCAGCGCGGAGATGCCGAAATCGACAACCTTCGCGCCGCCGCTGGTGAGCATGACGTTTCCCGGGGTCACGTCGCGGTGCACCACTCCCCGGCTGTGCGCGGCCGCCAGCGCGGAGGCGACCTCGGCACAGGCCGCGACGGCGTCCCGCCACGGGAGCACCCCGCCGCGCGCCAGCCGCGTCGCCAGCGACACGCCGTCGACGAGCTCCATCACCACGTACGGCACGGTGGCGCCGTTCGCGACCGTCTCGCCGTAGTCGTACACGTTCGTGATGTGTGGATGGCAGAGTCGCGCGGCGGCCTGCGCCTCCACCCGCAGCCGGTGCCGAAAGACACGGTCGGTGGCGAGCTGCGGCGCCAGCACCTTCACGGCCACCTGCCGACCCAACACCTCGTCGTAGCCACGCCAGACGACCGACATGCCGCCCATGCCGAGCCGCTCCACCAGCCGGTACCGCTCGCTGAGCAGCTCAGCGCCGTACTTGTCCACCCCACCCATGCCGAGCAAATGCCCGATCTTCGCGGAGCTACACCTCACCCGGCGAAATCGGTCAGCGGCAGCCGGAGAAGGACTCGCTGCCCGCTAGGGCCGGGCGAGGAGTTGATCGACCGGCGCGTGGTCGTCGGTGAGCGGCGACGCCGCGCCGACGAAATCGGCCAGCTCGGCACCGGACAGAACGGAGACCGGGTCGTCGAACCGGGCCAGCCGGGCGCGGAGCGCGCCGAGGGGAAGCGGCGCCTCACCGGCGACGATGAGGAAGTTCGCGCCGGTCCGGCCGGCCAGCGCGGCCGGCGGCGCCACGAGCGCGACGTGTGCGAACTCCGCCGTCACGGTGGCGAGCTCGGCACGGATGAACCGCAGCGGCGGATAGTCGATCACATTCTGCACGTAGATGCCCTGCGGACGGGTGATCCGCCGGGTCTCCGCGATCATCTCCCGGGTGGCGAGGTGCCAGGGCACCACGAGGTGACCGAAGGCGTCCCCCACCACGAGATCCGCGCTGGCGTCGGGACGCGCACCGACCAGCATCCGGGCGTCGCCGACCACCGCGCGCAGCGTCGGACCCTCCCGTACGCCCAGCTCACGGCGGCCCAGCTCGACCAGCTCACCGTCGATCTCATAGACCTCGTTCACGCTGCCCGGACGGGTCGCGGTCAGGTAGCGGGGCACGGTGAAGCCGCCGCCACCGAGGTGCACCGCGTCGAGCCGCCGGCCGGGCGGAGCCATCACATCGGCGACCGCGCCGATCCACTGCGTGTAGGCGAACTCCAGATAGGTCGGGTCGTTCACGTCGATGTACGAGTGCCGGGCCGAGTTGAGCAGCAGCACCCGTCCGCCGGGGCGCTGCGGATCCGCCGCGACCGTCGCGCAGTGGTAGGCGGTCTCGACGTCGCACGGCGTGGGCGCCACGGCGGAAAGACTCGCGCCGACGAGCCCCAGCACCGCCACGACCACGCGGGTCCGCGCCGGACCCGGCACGTCGCCCCGGTCCCGCCGCCGCAGATACGCGGCGAGCACGATGCCGGACACCCCCAGCAGCACGGCCAGGCCGACCATGATCACGCTGCTCGGCAGCGCCGCCACGAGAACGAAGCCCGTCCCCAGCGTCGCGGTGATCGCCCCCAGCGTGCCGATGCTCGACAGCCGCCCGACCACCCGACCGGTGCGGCGCAGGTCGCCGAGCTGCAGCTTGACCACGAGCGGGGTGACCGCGGAGAGCAGCGCGGCCGGCACGAAGACGGCGAGCGCGGTGAGCAGCAGGATGCCGCCGGCCGCCCCGCCACGCAGCACCTCACCCGCGTACCGGACCAACGGCAGGGTGAGCGCCGTGGCGATGCCGGCGAGCACGAGCGCCGGGGCGAGCAGGGGCCGCGGATCGCGGCGGTCGGCGAGCCAGCCGCCGAACCAGGCGCCGTAGGCGATGGCGGAGAGCGCGACGCCGATCACCGCGCTGCTGGTCTGCAGCGTGACGCCGACGTACGGGCCGACGAGGCGCAGCGCCACGACCTCCAGCACCAGGACGGCGCCGCTGGCCAGGAAGACCAGCGCCGCAGCCAGCCCGTCGGGGAGCGGCCGGGCATCGACGACGTCCGCTTGTGGAGTTTCCATCGCTGCGATGGTACGCAGCCCGACGCCGGCGATCCGCGTTTACACCATCGACAGATGGACGTGGTTCGTGTGGTCGCCGGCCGGACTACCGCCGCCGCTGTACGAGCGCCATCCCGTGCCCGGCATCCAGATCTGGCGGTACCAGATCACGTAGAGCACCCCGAGCCGGCCGGCGTTCTTGATGTAGAAGGCGGCGAGGTTGTTGCCGTACTGGCGGTCGGAGCCAGCGGCGTCCACTTCCTCGAAGCCGTCCTCTGCCGCCGCGAAGTCGCAGGCCCGGCCCTTGGGGTGCTCACCACCGCCACCCGAGCGGAAACAGGAGACATGGTGGTCGAACCCGGCGGCCTGGGCCTGGCGCAACGCGTGCAGGGTGCGTGGGGTGAGGCAACCGGAGGTGGTCGGATCGTCGATGGTGCAGGACTCGCTCGGCCACGATCCGTCGGGGTTTCTCGGCGCCGGCTTGGCGAGCGGTGAGTTGGCGCTGACGAACCCCCCGGCCGCGGCGCCACCGACGGCGGCCAGTGCCCGCTCCGCGTCCTGCTTCTTCCGCGCGATGATCGTGACCTGTTTCTGCTGCTCCTTGACCTCGTTGTCGATCGCGGCCTTGGCCCGGGTGACCTGCTCGCGCGTCTCCGTGAGCAGGCGCATCTGCTGGTTCTGGCGCTGGGCCATCGTGTCCAGGCCGGCGGCCCGCTCGAGGAACGCGTCCGGCGAGGCGCTGTTGAGCAGCATGGAGACGGCGGAGAGCCGGCCGACCCGGTACGACTTGTCGGCCACCACACCCATCTCGGCGGTGACTGTCACCAGACGCTGCTCCACCTTCTCCAGCTCCAGCCTGAGCTCGAGCTGACGCTTCTTGGAGTTGTCCAGCTTGGCCTTGGCCTCGATGTGCCCCTTGGCCGCCGCTTCGAGCGCGGCGCGCAGACTCTGGCTGCCGCCCTCGTTGGGGGCGGGCTTGGGCGCCGCACCGGCGGTGACGGGCGCCGCGACGAGGAGCGCCACGGCGGTGAACAGCGCCGCGATCGGTGCCAGGGCCCGGCGCCGGGGAGAGCTCGTCTTGCCGACCAAAGCTGTTCCTTCCGTCGGCCGCCTACCGAGTCAGCTGACGGGTTCGGGACGTGGCGCTCCCTACCGCTGGCGCGGATTCACCCCACGGAGATGCTTCCCCGGATCGCCCGTGGACGATTTCGGCGGCGGCCCTCACCGGCGCCTGGGGGCACCGCCTGGCGAAGACCGGCGGTCAGCTTACCCGACCCGCCCGCCCTGTCGAGTCACCGCAGGGCCCCGCAATAGCACATGACGCGGCCGGCGGCCGCAGGACCCGCCGACAACGCCGTGACCCGACCACGCCGGGCGAACCTCACCGGTCGGGAAGCAACGTCTCGCTGACCGTCTGCCAGATCTCCTCGGTCGCCGCCACCAGCAGCCCGGACCGATCGTCCACCGGATCGTAGGGGCCGCCGTCGAAACGGCGGGCCGCGCCGCCCGCCTCCCGCACCAGCAGCGCCCCCGGCGCGTGGTCCCACGGCAGGGTGCGCCAGAAGAGGGCGAAGTGCTGGCGACCGGCGATGATGTCGAGGTATTCGCGCCCCGCGCAGTGCTGACCCGTGAGCACCTCGCCCAGCTCGGCGCTACCCGCCTCCGCTCCGGCCCGCAACCGCGTCGGCAGAAACCGGATCATCGCGGGGCCGCGCAGCACGCTCCGCGCGGGCTGCTCCGCCGCCGCCACGATCCGACGCCCGTCGAGGTACGCCCCCGCCCCGCGCTCGGCGACCGCCAGGCTCTCGGCGATCGGGTCGTAGATCCAGCTCGCCACCGGCGCGCCGGCGCGCAGCAGCGCCACCATCACCACGAACGGGGGGTGGCCGGCGGCGAAGTTCGCGGTGCCGTCGAGCGGATCGACAACCCAGACGTCGCCCGTACCGCGGAGCAGGTCGAGTCGGGTCGGGTCGGCGCCGACCCCCTCCTCCCCGACCACGACGGAGCCGGGGAGCAGCCGTCGCAGCCCGGCGGTGAGAAACTCCTCCGCCCGCCGGTCGGCGACGGTGACCAGGTCGCCGGGGGCCTTCTCACGCACGTCCGTCTCGGCCAGCCGGCGGTACATCGGCAGCACCGCCGTGGCGGCGGCTTCCCGGACCAGTGCGGCGACCTCGTCGATCATGCGGTCAGCCGCGCGGCGGCAGCTTCACCACGCTGACGAAGAACTCGTCGATCTGACGGATCACCGCGATGAACCGCTCGAAGTCGACCGGCTTGGTCACGTAGGCGTTGGCATGGAGCTGGTAGCTGCGCAGGATGTCCTCGTCGGCCTGAGAGGTGGTGAGCACCACGACCGGGATCCTGCCGAGCTTCTCGTCCTTCTTTATCTCGGCGAGCACCTCTCGCCCGTCGCGGCGCGGCAGGTTGAGGTCGAGGAGGATGAGGTCCGGCAGGACCACGTCCGCGTACTTCCCCTCACGGCGCAGGTAGGCCAGCGCCTCCGCGCCGTCGGACACCACGCTCAGCCGGTTGCGGACCTTGTGCTCCTCGAACGCCTCCTGCGTCATCAGCACGTCGCCGGGGTCGTCCTCGACCAGAAGAACCTCGATCGGACTCTGCCCGTCGACCGGTGCTGTCATGCCCGCATCTCCTTCACGCCACCGTCTCCTCAGCCTGGTCGGCCGCGGCGGCGGACGACTCCCGGCCGTTCTCTTCGTTGCGCGGCTCCGGGACCTCGGCGGTCCCTCGCTGCTCGGGCAGCACCGGGAGGGTAAAGCTGATCGCCGTCCCCTCCGTCGCATCCGGATCAATCCAGATCTGCCCGTTGTGGTACTCAACGATCTTCTTGGCGATCGCCAGCCCGATCCCGGTGCCGGGGTAGGCGTCCTTCGCGTGCAACCGCTGGAAAATCACGAAGATCTTGTCGGCGAACTCGGGCTCGATCCCGATGCCGTTGTCCCGGCAGGTGATCTCCCACTCGTCGCCGACGCGACGGGCGGAGACGTGCACCCGCGGCGGCACGTCGGGGCGACGGAACTTCAGCGAGTTGCTGACCAGATTCGCGATCAGGTTGGCGAGCAGTGGCTCCTCGCCGAGCACCACCGGCAGCTCCGACCAGGTCAGCTCGCCGTCGGCGTACTGCCGGGCCGCGTCGGTCTGCCCCTCGATCTCCCGCATCACTGCGTTGAGATCGACCTCGGTGAAGCCGGTCGTGAGGCGGCCGATGCGGGAGAACGCGAGAAGGTCGTTGATCAGTCGCTGCATCCGCTGCGCGCCGTCGACCGCGAACGCGATGTACTGGTCGGCGCGCTCGTCGATCTGCCCCCCGTAGCGGCGCTGCAGCAACTGGCAGAAGCTCGCCACCTTGCGCAGCGGCTCCTGCAGGTCGTGCGACGCGACGTAGGCGAACTGCTCCAGGTCGCGGTTGGACCGGGTCAGCTCCTCCGCCTGCTTCTGCAGCTGGCTGTTGACCCACTCGATCCGGGCGCGCGCTTCGCGCATCTCGGTCAGGTCCGCCGCGATCTTGCGGCGCATCCCGTCGACGTCGCTGGCCAGCCCCGCCAGCTCCGGCGGACCGGCCGTCCCGATGTCCCGTTGGTAGTCGCCGCCCGCGACGTCGCGCACCTGCGCGGCCAGTTGGGTCACCGGCGCGATCACCAGCCGATTGAGCGCGAGGCGGAGGGCGACGCCGGCGAGCACCACCACGACCGCCGCGATGATCAACAACAGGACGAGCATGCTGCTCGTCCGCCGCGCGTTCCGTCCGACCTGATCACGCAACTTCATGATCTCCGACTGCAGGGCTTCCACGGCCGCCCGCACGTCGCCGAACTGTTGCCGCGCCGCCGGCGTCAGCAGACCCTGCGCCGTGGCCGGCCCTGACTCCGACACCGTCCGGATCACCGGCTCGGCCACCGTCCGCCGCCACAGCTGTGCCTGCTCCTCGACCACCCGCAACTTCTGCCGGATGGCCCGGTCATCGTCGAGCAGCCCGTTCATCGACGCGAGGAGCTCCCGCTCACGCCGCAGCCCGTCGTCGTACGGGACCAGGTCGGCCCGGTCGCCGGAGACCGCGTAGCCCCGGACGCCGGTCTCCTGGTCGACGAGCGTGGCCATCAGGGACTCCGCGTGGGCGCGCAGCGGACCACTCTTGTTGAGCAGGTTGTCGAGGTGGGCGCGGTTGTTCGCGCCGACCACGGCGGCGACGGTCGCCAGCAGGGCCAACACCGTGCCGACCACGACGCACAGCGCCGTCACCCGCTGTCGCAACGTGCGGTTTCCTGTCTTGATCACCGGCCACCGCCCCGGCTGACCACCAGCATCGCCACGTCGTCGGCGAGCGGCCCACCGTTGATCTCCTCGGCGCGACCGACCAGCCAGCCCGGCAACTCGGCGAGGGGAACCCCGCGGGTCGCCGGGTCGGCGACCAGCGTCTGCAGCCCCGGCACGTCGAGTCGCTCGTTGCCGCCGCCGATCCGACCCTCGATGAGTCCATCGGTATACATCAGCAAGGACCAGTCATCGCTTTCAAACTCCAGGTCGAAGGCGCGGGGGCGGCGCGGCCGCACACCGAGCAGCAGGCCGCCCGGTGCGGGCACCGGCGCGACCTTACCCCCCGACAGGAGCAGCGGCGGCGGATGGCCCGCCATCCGTACCGTGGCCCGGTTGCCCGCGAGGTCGAGCTGCACCGCGGCGACGCTCGCGAATATTTCCCGCAGCCGCCGCTCGCTCATCAGCACCTGCTCCAGCGCCGGCAGCACCTCGTCGTCCGGCACGCCCGCGAGGATGAGCGCCCGCCAGGCGACCCGCAGCTCGACGCCGAGCGCCGCCTCGTCGGCGCCGTGCCCGCAGACGTCGCCCACGATCAGATCGATCCGGTCGGGAGCGGTCTGCACCACGTCGAAGAAGTCGCCCCCGATCAGCGCCGCATGCCGGCCCGGACGGTAGAAGGTGTGCACCGCCACCTTGTCGGTGGTCATCAGCGGCTGCGGGAGCAGACCCCGCTCCAGCCGCGCGGACTCCGCCTGGCGCAGCTCCACCTCCCGCAGCCGGCGGGCGTTCTCGTCCGCGCGCTTGCGCTCGACGGCGTAGCGCAGCGACCGGCTCAGCAGGACCCCGTCGACCTGGCCCTTGACGAGGTAGTCCTGCGCTCCCTCGGCCACCGCGCCCATGCCCAGGTGCTCGTCCTGACGGCCGGTGAGCACGCACACCGCGGCTCCACCGGCCATGCCGAGCACGTGCCGCAGCCCGTCGAGCCCCTGCGCGTCGGGGAGGCCGAGGTCGAGCAGGACGCAGTCGACGCCGGCGATCCGCTGGCGCGCCTGGGTGAGGCTCGTCGCCACGATGAGGTCGACCGCCGCCCCCGCCTCGGCGAGCAGCTCGCCGACGAGGAACGCGTCCCCCTCGTCATCCTCGACCAGCAACACCCGCAGCCGCTCGGTCTGCGGCAGCACGATCCCCCGCCCCAACCCCCCGTGGGGCTGGGCCGGCAGCGGCACGACGGAAGAGCCGGTCATGCCCGGGCCTCGATCGACCGCGTGCTGGCGGCGCGTCGCGGACGCTGCATTCTTATTCTGGGCTCCTTCGTCGGTTGTCCGGCTGATGGTCCACCAGCCAACGCTCCCACACAACACGACGGGTGGTAACGGTCGAGCTACGGCAAGTGTCGCGCACTGGACTCAATCGGCGGTCTCCCGGGGCCGTCCCCCGGCTGGCCTGCGTCGCTCGGCCAGCAATCGCCTCGCCAAGGATGCCACGCGGCCGCCCGTGGTCCCGCGACCGCGGGTTGTCCGGCCGCCCCGCCGCATCGACGCCCGTCTTCCGGATCGAACGCGTCCACACCCTTTTTCAGCGCCACGGCGGGACGAGGCGTCACAGCGATGTCTCGCACGGCGGATGGAACGGGGGCTGGGCGCAGCCCCCCACGCCGGCCAATGGCCGGTGGTGGATAACCCGGGGTGATCCGCACGGACAGGATGGTGCGACCCGTCACAGGCAGGAGGCACCGCGGGCGCACCCCTCGGGACACCCCTTCGCGCGCTGCTCCGTCCCGGCCGCCGCGCGCCGGACGGTCTCGCCGCGCCCCACGCGCTCGGCACGCTCACGCTGCTCGCGCTCCGTCCGCCCACGCCATTGGGTACGGCGACGCCCGCCGGGGAGTTCAGCGCCGGTCGGGCTCACGGGCACGTGCGGACCATCGCCAGCGAGGTGCACGTGGCCGGCAGGACGGCGAACGACCGGGCCAGGCAGCACATCGTGTCGACGTTGCGTGGCCTGGGCCTGGAGACCGAGGTGCAGGACCCGGTCGGCCCGGAGGCCGGTCAAGCTCGGCGGGGGCGCCGGTGGCACCCCGGCGATCCTGGAGGTCGCCCGCGTGTTTCCGGCGGTCCCCGGCCCCGCAACGACATCGTGTTCGTGCTCGGGCCTCCGTCGACCGGCCGGGTCTGCAGCAGCACGGCGAGAAGTCTCCTCGCCCTCGCCCGTGCCCTCGCCCGTGCCCTCGGCGCGGCCGACATCCCGGCACCGCGCGCCGACGGTGACGCCACCTACTTCCCGGTGCCGGCCGGGCTGGTGTCGTACCCGGCCCTACTGATCTGGCCGCTGGCGGCGCTCGCGCTGCTCGCCGTCGGCCCGCTCGGCTGGCTGGCCCGCCGCGGCGGACGGACCCATGGCCGTGGCGCGGACGTACGAGCTCTAGCAGCGTAGATCGTGGTCTGTTGCTTCCCGGGAAGGGCAGCAACAGACCACGATCCACCGGGCTAGCCCCGGCCGCGGGCGTCCCCGGCGCCCTGATCCGCGACGAACGCGGCGACCCAGGCGAGCGGGGAGTTCCAGTTGATGGTCAACTCGTTGGTGGACCAGGACTCGATGTCGTCGATGTAGCAGAACTGCGGGGCGCAATTACGCAGCTTCTGCTGCGCCACCGGGTCCTGGATCGAGGAGTTTGGACCACCGGCCAACGTCCCGCGGGGCGGGTTCGGCAGGTCCGGGTTGAGTTGGTGGGCGTACCAGCGGCTGTGCTGGTTGCGGGACGCCACCTCTCCGTAACCGGTCACATAGGACTGGTTGAGCGCATTGCGGCCGAAGATGTAGTCCATCGTCTCCAGCACCCCCTCGCGGTACGTCGACCTGCCGGTGATGTCGAAGGCGGTCGCCATGACGACGGCGTTGTTGAGGATCAGGTTGTTGGAACCCCAGTCGTACGTGTTGTCGCTCGGCGCGTACGGGATGCCGTACGGGTGGGCCTTGAGCGTGACGAGGTACTTGTCGGCGCCCTGCACGACCGAGGCCCGTACCCGTTCCCGGTCGGGCAGCCGGTTCGGCAACGTCGCCAGGTCGAGGCGACCGAGCTGGGCGGTGCTTCCCCAGTCGAAGCCGCGCTCCCGCCAGATGTCGGCGGTGTGGTGCGGGGAGGCGAGGACAAAGTCGCGGAACTCCCTGCCGCCGGTGGTGATGTAGAGCTCGGCGGCGGCCCAGTAGAACTCGTCGCTCACGTCACTGTCGTTGTACGCGCCCCCGCCGTTACCGTCGGCCGGGTCGGCGTAGCTCGCCGGGTTCGCCTTCGCCGCGGCCCAGGCCGTCTTCGCCGCCGCCAGGTTGCGGGCGGCGAAGGCCCGGTCGTACGGGAGGAAGACGCGCGCCGCCTGGGCCGCGGTGGCCGCCAGGTTGAGCGTCGCCGCGGTCGACGGCGGGTGCAGCTCGCGCTTCTTCGCGTCGAGGTGCGGCAGCAGCGGCAGGCCGGTCCACGACTCATCGTGGATCTTGTGGTGGGCCATGCCCGCCCGTGGCTTGCCCGCCGGCACCTGCATGCTGAGCAGGAACTCCTGCTCCCAGCGCGCCTCGTCGAGAATGTCCGGCACCGTGTTGCCGCTCTCCGGCACGTTGAGCGACCCGTCGCGCAGGTTCCACGGCCTGCCGGTCCGGGCCACCAGCGAACGCTCGTACTCGCTCATCAGCTGGTAGACCGAGACGCCCCCGTTGACCACGTACTTGCCGTGGTCGCCCGCGTCGTACCAGCCGCCCGCGACGTTCAGCGTGTAGTCGCAGACTCCCGGCTGGCACGGCACCTGGGTGTCGCCCTGGTTGGGCGCGACGCCGACGTGACCGGCCGGGCGACCGTAGCCGGGCCGGAGGCGCTCGAGGATCTCGATGCCGCTGCGCTGCGGGTAGTAGAACTTGAGCGCGTCGGCGCGCAGTTGCTCGTAGAGGCCCGCACCGATGTCGAACGGCCGGCTCGTCTCGCCGTCCGCGGTCAGCGTGTATCCAGTGCCCTCGGTGCGGTAGGCCCCGAAGTCCACCGAGTGCACGCGCTGCCCGGACGAGGCGTCCAGCCCGCGCGGGGTGCTCTGCCCGCTGGCGACCACCTGCCCGGCGCCGTTCTTGAGCTGCCATGGCAGAGCCG
Source organism: Micromonospora sp. NPDC049679 (assembly GCF_040659735.1). Taxonomy (NCBI): domain Bacteria; kingdom Bacillati; phylum Actinomycetota; class Actinomycetes; order Micromonosporales; family Micromonosporaceae; genus Micromonospora; species Micromonospora sp. NPDC049679. The sequence goes on along the minus strand of NZ_JBFANZ010000017.1, from coordinate 48,140 downwards.
CGGTGGCATCGGTGACGATGGTCGCGTTCTTGGGCCCCTTCGGCAGGTAGCCCACCTGGTTGACCCGCACCCGCGGCCCCGTGTCGGGCACGTGGCCGCCGGGCTCCGCGCCACCCTTCAGCGACACGTTGTCCGCGCAGAAGGTCCACGCCGTGGCACTGCCGCCGAGCTGGAACGCGACCTGCGCGTTGGGGAGATCCACCGGGGAGGTGAAGGTGTACGTGTAGTCGTTGCCGGAGACGCTGAGCTCCGGGTTGACCGCCAGATACTGCGTGTACGGGTCCACCGGGAGCTGGACGAGCGCCTTGCCGACCTTGGCCGGAGTGGCCTTGCCGAAGAACCGGAACTCGTACGTCTCACCCGCGACCAGCGGCACGTTGTCCTGCCCGATGATCACGTCCCATGGGTTGACGGTGCCGCCCGGGATGGTGGCGCAGAGCTGGCCGGCGCTGGAGTCGAGGGTGAGGTTGGCGGTGCCCCACCAGGGGGCGTGGCCGTTGTCGAAGGTGCCGTTGACGATCTGTTCGGGCGCGTCGGCGTAGGCGGCGGAGCCGGTCAGGCCGGCGGCGGCCAGCGCGGCCGCGACGGTGACGGCGAGCGGTGCGGCCCGCCGCCGGGATCGTGTGACCACGTGATTCCTTCCGATGGGTGAGCGGCGACCGGGGCGGGTGCCGCTGCCGGGGGTGTCGTGCGGGGCATCGAAAGAGTGCGGTGAGAAGCTGGGAGCGCTCCCAATCTGTTCCGCATATTTGCAGCGTGTTACGCGTGTGTCAATAGGTGGCCGGGTCGATCAAGAACCGGCGCACCACGCACGCCCCGCGTCCATTGCCACCGCCACCGTCACCGGTGGGCCGGCTCCGGCTCGTCGACCGTCTCCCTCACCACGATGCGCCCGTCCTGCGCCGCCGAGAGCAGCGGCCGCAGCGACAACGCCAGCAACGACGCCAGCAGGCACCCGCCGGTCACCACCCCCACCCAGATCGCCCCGCCGCCCGCGCCGATGAGCGGACCGGCCGTCACCGGACCGATCACCCCGCTGATCCCGAAAATCATCGAGCTCATGGCGTTGTACCGGCCACGCAGCTCATCGGTGGCCAGCGCGTTGGTAAGAGCGGGCATCACCGGCGAGAGCATGGTCTCGCCGAAACCGAAGATCGCGGCGCAGGCCACGACACAGAGCGCCCCGGCGAACGCGCTACCGGCGCCGACGAGGCCGGCGGCGCCGAGCACCAGCCAGGCGGTCGCGAACACCACGCCCACCACGGCGAGCGCACCGGACCGGCTCCGCCCCTCCATCCGGCGGATCACCACAAGCTGCGACAGCACGATCATCACCGTGTTCGCCGCGAGCGCCCACGCCACCACCCGGGGGGTCACCTCCGCGACCCGGACCGCGTACGCGGTGAAGCCGACCTCGATCTGGGCGTAGCCACAGGTGGTGAGCACGAGACCGAAAATCACCAGCCGCCGGAACGGACGGTCGCGCAGGACGGTGAGGTACCCCCCGCCCGACTTGGCAACACCGGTCTCCGCGGGGTCGGCGAGCCGGCGGCCGACGGCCGGCATGGTCAGCAGGATCACCGCCGGCGCGAGATAGCTCAGCGCATCGATCACATAGATTGCCTGGAAGGTCACCAGGCGGGCGGTGTCGACGATCGCGCCGGACGTCAGGCCACCGACCCCGATGCCGAGGTTGAGTAGGGCGAACTGCAGCCCGAAGACCCGCTGCCGCTCCCCCTCGCCGGTGACCGAGGCGAGGATGGTCGCCTGCCCCGACCAGATCGCCGAGCCGCCCAGAGCCATCAGCGAGGCCGCGCCGAAGGCGGAGGCCGTCGAGTCGACGAGTGCCAGCGAGGCCACGCCCGCGGCCTCGATGAACAGACAGGGCACGACGATGCGCCGCGCCCCGAACCGGTCGATGAGCGTGCCGCCCAACGGCGACAGGGCGAGCGTCACCGCGCCGTACCAGCCGATCACCAGGCCGGCGCGGGCGTCAGACAGCCCCCGGACGTCGGTCAGGTAGATGAACAGGAACGGCAGAGTGAGGCCGCGGCCGACCGCCGACAGGAAAGTGCCGACGAGGATCCGCCGCGCTTCCGGGCGGCGGGGCAGAGCGAGACGCAGCATGAGGCTGATTCTCTGGGTCCGGTACGACAGACCGCGACCGGTTTAGTGGCAAGCCGCAGTCCTCGCGCTACTTCCAGCGGTATTGATCCAGTTCGTGGAAGTACTCGGTCGAATCGGACGAGACGGCCCCTGAGCTGCACCCGCATCAGGCGTCGATGGCCAATGATGGTCGCTGTTGGTTCGCGTTGGACGGCCTGGAGACGGCATGATCTTGGCTCTGTCCGATCTTGTCTTGTGTGCGAGGCTTCGGCGTTGACTGACCTCGGCATCCGCGCAGCCACGTCGGCTGAATCCGAATTCCTGGTTGACATGCTCGTCGAGGCCGTGAACTGGCTGTCTGAGCGCAACTGGTCTCGCGAGCAGATCATGGCGAATCCCGCGCTGGCTCACTATGTCACCGGTTGGACGCAGCCAAACGACTTCGGCCTGGTCGCGGTGGACCCGGCTGATCGGCCAGTCGGCGCGGCCTGGTTCCGATACCTGACCGCCGCTGATCCGGGCTACGGGTACGTGAGTGACGACGTGCCGGAGCTGAGTATCGGCGTGGTGGAAACCTGGAGGGGCCGGGGTGTGGGCCGGATGCTTTTGCGCGCTGTTCTGGACGCCGCACGAGAACGTGGCATCCGCACGGTGTCGCTGAGCGTGGAGCGGGCGAACTTCGCTGCGAGGCTGTACGCCGCTGAAGGGTTTCGCACGGTTGAGTCGTTCGAGGACGCGGACACGATGGTCGCTGAGATCGGGGCCTGACGCGTGTGGCGCCTCAGTCAAGTCACTGCAAGGCAGGCCTGGACGCACTGTCAGCTGCCTTGACCCACGCGTCGCTCCCTCTCCGCACCCCTAGCCATCCCGCAGTGCCTGAGGACCCCGCCGGAGGCACTCCCCTTGTGTCGACTGATACCGAAGCCCCGGATCTGCCAGTACCCATGGCGGCCGGGGCTTCGTCGCATGTCGCGCCGCCGGCGGGCTGCAACCGACGCGCTGGCGGCCGAAGGCCAGAGGCGCGGCGGCGGGCCTTCGGCCCGGCCCAGGTTCGGCGGCGCGCGCGGCCTGCGAAGCGGGCCGCCTTGATAGACGTACAGAAACTTCTCACAGGGAAACAAACTTCCGAGTGTCGTACTTCGCTTGATGCGTTACGCGGTGGCTCCACTTGATGGGTGACACTGGCGGGGAGCTGATGGAACGGATGAGGGCAGCCCAGACAATGGATGGGCGTCGCTAACGCTCTTCCGTGGACCCCAGTTGGCGTGCGGTGTCCTGGTAGAACGACACCAGCTGCGGCAATGGAACCGCCTTCCGGGACGCTGTGGAGAGATCCTTTCCCTCCTCTGACCACGGCGGCGGCCATGCGCTGATTCCCTGGTCGGCGGCGAGCGCATCGACTTCCGATTCCCACCCCGGCCACCGCAGAGTGTCGTAGAACTGAGTCAGCGAACCAGCGAGGACCGCATACAGCCAGTCGGCGTACCCCTGGTCGAGGTCCAGCCATTCGAGATCATCCGGACCGAAGTAATGGACGGTCGGCTTCCCGCCAGGCTGTGCCGGCACCCACACGTACTGGCCGCCCATGACGTCGTAACCGACGACGACCCAGGGGCCCGTCGGGTCCGACTCGATTGCTACGTCCGGAAGCCCATCGTGGCCGCTACCGAGGACGCGTAGCCAACCATGGTCCACCAGCAGCCCGCCAGTGTTGGCGACAACCGCACCAAGCCACGAACGAGTCGTGATTCCCAGCGCCGCCAGGCAGGCTTCCGCGCGCACAGGCTCGGCGGGCAGCACCTCAACCGGGTACGGGGCCGCCGTCACCGCTGCGGACACCTCAGTCCATGCCGACTGCTCCACGGCCGTAGCTTGCCTGAACGCAGGCATGATCGTCTAGCCGGACTTGTCACGGATCAACTGAGCGCAATCCGTCACGCATCACGTGGAGCCGACAGAACAAACTTCCGAGCGCCCCTGAGCGGGACGATCACCCGGACTACATGACGATGGTGCCGGGCGCAACATCCCGCCTTCTCTGGCGCAGTCGAAAGAACTAGCCCCAGCATGCGCACGCATGGTTACGGGTAGGCGTGCATCCGAAGCGGTTGCCATGTGGTACCACACGTAGTACCATCGAGGTGTGCCCTCGGTAAACAAAATCATAGAAGCGATGCGAAGCAACCCGCAGAACATCGCCTACAACGATCTCAAGAGGGTGTGCGAGCACTACTTCGGGGAGCCGCGGCAAGACGGGACTTCCCACGCAGTCTTCAAGATGCCGTGGGCGGGGGACCCGCGCGTAAATATCCAGAATGACAAAGGCAAGGCAAAGGCGTACCAAGTACGACAAGTGCTAAAGGCGATCGAAAAGAAGGAGGCCATGTGATGCAGACCGTTGCCCGTCCCGAGGTAACCCACTACACCTACCGCGTTACGTGGTCGGCCCAGGACAACGAATTCGTCGCCACCTGCGCCGAGTTTCCGTCCCTTTCGTGGCTGGCTTCCTCCCAAATCGATGCCCTGCGGGGACTCGAAGACCTACTGCGTGAGGTAATCGCGGACATGGAGCAGCAAGGCGAGGAAGCGCCGGAGCCGTTCGCCGAGCGTAGCTACTCAGGCAAGTTCAACGTTCGCGTCGGAGAAAGCCTGCACCGCGAGCTGGCAACCCATGCTGCGGAGGATGGACTGAGCCTCAACCAATACGTCGTACGGAAGCTAACAGCAGCCTGATCAACGCGGAAGGCCCGGCTCCCGCGAGGAGGCCGGGCCGATGCATTCCTATCGGTGGGTTGAGCTAAGCACTCGCGCGTAGCCCGGCTCGCGGCGTTCCGGGAGAACATGCCGGAGCGGTATCGGGTGGCGGTGGACCTGGTCGCCGGGTGCGGTCTCCGGCAGGGCGAGATATTCGGGGCCAGTCCAGCGGACCTGGACGAAACACGGCCCGTCCTACACGTCACCCGTCAGATCAAGCTCGTTCGCGGGCAACTGATCTTCGCGCCACCGAAGGGCGGCAAGTCCCGGGAGGTGCCCCTACCGAGGTCCGTCGCCGACCGGCTGAAGCGGCATGCGGTCGACTATCCACCAGTCGCGGTCACACTGCCGTGGGCCAGCCTGACCGGCGAACCGCGGACCGTCGAGCTGTACCTGTCGACTCCCGCCGGGCTGGCCCTCACCCGCTCGATGTTCAATTCCGGCGTCTGGAAACCCGCGATCCGCGCGACCGGCGCGCCGGACGACCGGCACAACGGGATGCACGTGCTCCGGCACACCTACGCCTCGGTGCTGCTGGACGCCGGGGAGAGCATCAAGGCCCTCTCGGCGTACCTGGGCCACGCGGACCCCGGCTTCACCCTCCCGGACCTACACGCACCTGCTGCTGACGAGCGAGGACCGCACCCGACGATCCATCGACAAGGCGCTGGGTGAGGACCAGGACCAGGACGACGCTCCGGAGCCCGGCGACGGCCTGGAAACGGCATGATCATGGTTCAGGGCCCATCTGAGCGGCTGAAAGTGCAGGTCAGAGGGCCTACCGCCGCTATTTCCAGCGGAAGTGGACGAAGAGGCGGCCGAAGTTCTTCGAGTCCTTCTCCACCCGGTGGTAGAGCTGCTTGATCTCCTTCTGGTCCAGGAACCGCAGCACCTTCTTCTTGAGCTGCCCCGATCCCTTGCCCGGGATGATCTCCACGAGCGTCGCCTTCTTCGCGACCGCCTCATCCATGATTCCGCGCAGCGCGCGGTCGATGTCGTGGCCCTTGTTGAAGATGTCGTGCAGGTCGAGCTTGAGCTTCATCGCCGACCCACCGGGTGATCATGTCCCATGACGGCCAATGGTAGGCCGGTCACCGCGCGCGTCCGCCGGTCCGCGCCTCGACGCGGTGCCGCGCTGTGCGGTAGTCGTCGTTGTCGGGATGCATCGCGGCGGCGATCCGCAGGTAACGCAACGCCTCCTCGGCCCGGCCCTGCCGCTCCAGGGTGCGGCCGAGCACATGGTGGGCGTAGTGGTCGGTGGGATCGAGTTCGAGGAGCGCCCGCAACTGTTCCTCTGCCCGCACGAGCTGAGCGGACTGGAAGTAGGCCCGGGCGAGCAACTGCCGCACGGAGGCGTTGTCGGGTTCGGCGGCGACGATGGGTTCAAGCAGCCGGGCGGCGCCGCCGGGGTCGCCGGCCTCGAAGAACATGGTCGCCCGCCGGTATTCCTCCAGAAGATCCACCAGCTCCACCCTCTCGTGTCGGAACCATCGCGTCAGCTGCCGTTGATCGCCCAGGCGCGTACCCCGCCCACGATGCCCGCGGTGTTGGGCACGACCACCACATCGTCACCCATCCGGAGAAGCTGGTCGGGACGGATGCGGCGGGAGTTGCCGCCGCCGACGTAGAGCCGGTCCCAGAGGAAGACCGGTCGCAGCGCCTCGACGACGCCGCGTACCCGCCGCGACCAGAACGCGTCGCCCAGCCGGCGACGCTCGTGTTCGCCGATGTAGGTGTCGTAGCTCTGCCCCCACCGCGCGGGCGCCTGCGACAGCTCCAGGTGCGGGGCGAGCACGCCCCCGTCGAAGAGCGCGCAGCCGAGCCCGGTGCCGAGGGTGAGCACCAGCTCCAGGCCGGTGCCGGCGACCACTCCGGCGCCGTGCACCTCGGCGTCGTTGAGGACCAGGGCCGGCAGGCCGAACGCCTCGCTGATCGCGCCCCGCGCGTCGAAGCCCGCCCACTCCGCGACCAGGTCCGGGTCGATCCGGGTACGGGGCCCGCTGCGTGTGACGTAGTGCGGGGTGGCCACGACGACGCCGTGCCGGATCATGCCCGGCATGCCGACCGTGATCCGTTCGGCCGGCGGGAGTTGGCCGCCCAGGTCGAGCAGCGTCTTGACGAAGAGCGCGGGCGGCAGAGGATAGGGGGTGGGCACCCGCAGCGGACGCGCGCGCATGGTGCCCGCCTCGTCGAGAACGGACCCCTTGATCCCCCCACCACCGCAGTCGATCGCCAGCGTCGTGACCATGGCTCATAGTCTGCCCCGAGTTCCGCGACGATGGGCACGCGCCCGGATGGCTGCCCCGCCCGGATGGCTGCTATCCGGGGGCCTGCCTCGCCGGGACCCGCTGCCCGGCCGGATAGCATCGGCGTTCTCATGACCGCAACGCTGATCGCCAAGGACCTCACCGCCGCCCACGGCGACCGCATCCTCTTCTCCGGGCTCGACCTTGTCGTGGCCCCCGGCGACGTGGTCGGCCTCGTCGGGGCGAACGGCGCCGGAAAGTCGACGCTGCTGCGCATGCTCGCCGGTCGGCACCCGGCCGATCAGGGCAGGGTGCAGCTGAACCCGCCGTCGGCCAACGTCGGCCATCTGCCGCAGGAGCCGGAGCGACGGGTTGGGGAGTCGGTGCGGGCGTTCCTGGCGCGGCGCACCGGAGTGGCGCAGGCGCAGGCCGACCTCGACGCGGCGACCGCGGCGCTGACCGCCGGCGCGTTGGGCGCCGACGACGCGTACGCGACGGCGCTGGAGCGCTGGCTCGACCTCGGCGGAGCCGATCTCGACGAGCGGGCCGAGCAGGTGACGGCGGAGCTGGGGTTGGCGATCGATCTGGACGCCGCGATGACCCGGCTCTCCGGTGGCCAGGCGGCCCGCGCCGGCATGGCGTCCCTGCTGCTCAGCCGCTACGACATCTTCCTGCTCGACGAGCCGACCAACGACCTGGACCTGGACGGGCTGGAGCGGCTGGAGGCCTTCGTCACCGGGCTGCGGGCCGGCACCGTGCTGGTCAGCCACGACCGCGAGTTCCTCGCCCGGACGGTGACCCGGGTACTCGAACTCGACCTGCCGCAGCAGCAGGTCAACCACTTCGGGGGCGGTTACGGCGCCTACCTCGAGGAGCGCGAGGTCGCGCGCCGGCACGCGCGTGAGGAGTACGAGGAGTACGCGGACAAGCGGGGCGGCCTGGAGGCGCGGGCGCGAACGCAGCGGAGCTGGATGGAGAAGGGCGTGAAGAACGCCCGCCGCAAGGCCACCGACAACGACAAGATCGGCCGGAAGTTCCGGAGCGAGGCGACGGAGAAGCAGGCCGCCAAGGCGCGCCAGACCGAACGGCTGATCGAGCGGCTGGAGGTGGTCGAGGAGCCGCGCAAGGAATGGGAGCTGCAGATGGAGATCGCGGTCGCGCCCCGGGCGGGTGCGGTGGTCGCGGCGCTGCGGGCGGCGGTGGTACGCCGGGGCGGGTTCACCCTCGGCCCCGTCGACCTGCAGATCGACTGGGCGGACCGGGTGGCGATCACCGGCGCCAACGGGTCGGGGAAATCCACTCTGCTCGCCGCGTTGCTCGGCCGGCTGCCCCTCGACGAGGGGCACGCGGCGCTCGGTCCGGGTGTGGTGGTGGGCGAGGTCGACCAGGCACGCGCGCTGTTCCTCGGCACGGAGACGCTGCTCGACGCGTTCGGCGCGGCGACCCCGGAGTTGACCCCGGCCGAGGTGCGGACGCTGCTGGCGAAGTTCGGACTGCGCGCCGCGCACGTGCTCCGTCCGGCCGAGACCCTCTCCCCCGGCGAGCGCACCCGGGCCGCGCTCGCCCTGTTGCAGGCCCGTGGCGTCAACCTGCTGGTTCTGGACGAGCCGACGAATCACCTCGATCTGGCGGCGATCGAGCAACTGGAGTCGGCGCTCGCGTCGTACCCCGGGACGTTGCTCCTGGTGACCCACGACCGCCGGATGCTCGATGCGGTCGCGACCACCCGGCACATCGAGGTCGACGCCGGACGGGTCCGCGACCGCTGAGCGGTCAGGGTGTGAAGACCGCCCGTACGCACTCGTCCTCTTTCTTCTGGAACATCTGGTAGCCGCGCGGGGCCTCGCTCAGCGGCATCACGTGGGTGGCCAGGTGCTCGGTGATCAGCTCGTCTCTCGCCATCCGTTCCAGGAGCATCGGGATGTAGCGCTGGCCGTGCTGCTGAGCGCTGCGCAGCGTCAGCCCCTTGTTCATCACCGCGCCGAGCGGAAACTTGTCGACCAGCCCGCCGAAGACGCCGAGGATGAACACGCTTCCGCCCTTGCGGCAGTTGTAGATCGCGTCGCGTACGGCGATCGGCCGGTCCGACTCGATCCGCAGCTGCTGCTTGATCTGGTCGTAGATGAACTGCGGGCCCGGGCTGTGCGCCTCCATCCCCACCGCCTCGATGCAGACGTCCGGGCCGCGGCCGCCGCTGCGCTCCAGCAGCTCGGCCCCCACGTCGGTGCGTTCGTAGTTGAGCGTCTCCACCCCGAGCACCCGCTCGGCCATCTGCAGCCGGTAGTCGTACCGGTCGATCACGATCACCCGTCCGGCGCCGAGCAGCATCGCGGCGCGCGCCGCCATCTGACCGACCGCGCCGCAGCCCCAGACCGCGACCACGTCGTCCGGGCGGATGCCCGCCATGTCCGCCCCCATCCAGCCGGTCGGGGCGGAGTCCGAGGCGAACAGGGCGCGCTCATCGCTGACCCCGTCCGGCACCGTGAACGCGCCCTGGTCGGCGAAGGGCACCCGGATGTACTCGGCGTGGCTGCCGGCGAAGCCGCCCAGGGCGTGCGAGTAGCCGTAGCAGCCGCCAGGGGCGAAGCCCCAGAGCGTCTCGGTGATCGCGGGGTTGGTGTTGCCGTTGTCGCAGCACGAGAAGAGCCCCTGCTCGCAGTACCAGCAGCGGCCGCAGGAGATGAACGAGCAGACGACGACCCGGTCCCCCACCTTGTGCTTGCGCACCTCGGAGCCGACCTCGACGATCTCGCCGAGGAACTCGTGGCCGAGGACGTCGCCCCGCTTCATGAACGGGATGTAGCCGCCGAGCAGGTGCAGGTCCGACCCGCAGGTGACAGTGCGGCGCACCTTCACGATCGCGTCCTGCGCGTTGAGCAGTTGCGGGTCCGGCACCTGCTCCACCGCGACCTCGTTCACCCCTTCCCAGCAGACCGCCTTCACAGCCGTCCCTCCTCGCGTCCGTGCCGGGTGGCGTACTCCAGTGGACGGTTGAGCAGCGTCTCCCTGCTCGTCGGCGGCTGGTCCGGGCTGAGCACCTCCCCCGTCTCCGCGATCTGCTTGGCCTGACGCAGCGCGGCCCGCAGCGCCCGCCGGGGATCCTCCCCACTGATCCGGGCGGCGGCGCCGGCGACGCCGTGCGGCTCACCCTGCCGCAGGCGTACCGCGATCTCGGTGCCGCGGTCGCCGGGCGCGGGCCGCAGCTGCACCTCGACGGCGTCGCCGAGCTGGGCCAGCGGCTCCGGCAGTCCCCCGCTCGGGGTGATCCGGTCGAGTGGACGGTTGACCGTCACGACGTGCCAGCGGGCTTCGCCCGAGGGCGCGGCCGATCGCGGCGGCCACTGACCGTCGTTCGGGCCGAGCAGTCGACGCGCGACGGCGCCGCCGACAGCTGCCACCGCCGCGGCCGATCCCCAGTTGACCAGTCTCATGGCGCAGGGGTACCAGACTGAACCACCGGCAAACCGGCACGCACGAGATTGTTCGCCGCGGTGCCGCGCGCCCCCGCCGCGCCGTGCCGTCGCCGTGCCGCGTCAGGCGGCGCCGCGCGGGCGAGTTGCCGGAAGCGCTGCGGCCGGGTGGCCCGCGAGGCCACGATGGAAAGGCTTTCGGCCGAAGGAGCAGCGATCATGATCGTCGTCACGGGAGCGACCGGCGCGCTCGGCCGCACCGTGGTCGCGGATCTGATCGACTCGGTCGGTCCGGATGGTTTCGCCATCGTCGTCCGCGAGCCGGCACGCGCCGCCGGGCTCGCCACGATCGGGGTCCGGGTTCACCGCGGCGAGTACGACGACCCCGCCGCTCTCCGTGCCGCCTTCGTCGGCGCCGACCGTCTCCTCTTCGTGTCGTCACCGGTGATCGAGGAGGAGATCCGCGTGCTCCAGCACCAGAACGTGGTGGCCGCCGCTGCGGACGCCGGGGTGGGGCACGTGGTCTACACGAGTTTCCTCGGCGCGCCCACCTCCGAGCTGCCACTCGCCGGAGCCCACGTGGCGACCGAGAAGGCCATCGCCGAGTCCGCCCTGATCTACACGTTCCTCCGCAACTCCTTCTACACGGAGGTCTTCGTCAATCCCGGGCTGACCGCGGCGGTCACGGCCGGCGAGATCACCTCGGCGGCGGGGAACCACCGGTTGAACACGGCGACCCGGGAGGACCTCGCCCACGCCGCCGCCGCGGTGCTGGTGGGCAAGGGGCACGACAACCGGGCGTACGAGCTCGCCGGACCGGGCTGGACGTTTCCCGAACTCGCCGAGGTGCTCACCGAGGTTTCCGGGACGCCGGTGGCGCACCGTCCGGTCGAACTCGCCGAGACCGGTCCGATGAGCCCGATCTACGCGGCGATCCTCGCCGGCGAACTGCAACAGGAGCCCCGTCAACTGGAGGCGCTGCTGGGCCGCCCGCCGACCGGGCTGCGCGAGACCGTCCGCGCCGCGCTCAGCGCGTAGGCCGCCGCACAGGCGACGGCGATGATCAGGGGGCGGGACGCTCGCCACACGGCGTACTCCCTGATCACGCGGATGAATCAGGGGGGCGTTGGTAGACGTCGGGAATGCCATCGCCATCCGCGTCGCGCGTCTCCTCCTCGTGCAGGCGGCGGTAGGCCGCGTTGCGCCGGACGAGCACCAGCGAGGCGAGCAGCGCGGAGATGGTGGAGCCGACCAGCACGGCCGTCTTGACCTGCCCGTCGCGGTCGCTGTCGGCGCCGAAGGCGAGTTCGCCGATGAGCAGGGAGACGGTGAAGCCGATCCCGGCGAGCAGCGCGACACCGAGCATGTCGGTCCAGGTGAGGTCCTCGGCGAGTTCGGCCCGGGTGAACCGGGCGACCAGGTAGGTGGAGCCGAGCACCCCCACGAGCTTGCCGACGACCAGACCGGAGGCCACCCCGACCGCCACCGGTTCGGTCAGCATCGTGGTGAGGCCGGCCTCCCGGAGCGAGACCCCGGCGGCGAAGAACGCGAAGACCGGCACGGCGACGCCCGCCGAGACCGGACGCCACACGTGCTCGAAGTGCTCAGCCATCCCGGTCTGCTCAGCCATCCCGGTCTGCTCAGCCATCCCGGTCTGCTGATCCAGGTCGGGCTGCTTCTCCTTCCGGGGTCGGACCGGCACGGTGAACCCGAGCAGCACTCCGGCCACGGTGGCGTGCACCCCGGAGGCGTGTACGAGGGCCCAGGCGGCCACCGCGAGCGGGATGAGCAGCCACCACCAGCTCCTGCGGCGCCGGACCAGCAGAGCGAAGAGGCCGATCGGCACGAGCGCGGCCACCAGGGGCAGGAACTCGAAATGAGTGGTGTAGAAGATCGCGATGATCGTGATCGCGAGCAGGTCGTCGACGACGGCCAGGGTGAGCAGGAAGGCGCGCAGGCCGTGGGGCAGGTGCGAGCTGATCACCGCGAGCACGGCCAGGGCGAACGCGATGTCCGTCGCGGTGGGGATCGCCCAGCCCCGTAGGGCGTCGCCGCCGGCGCTCAGGTTGGTCAACACGTAGATGACCGCGGGCAGCGTCATGCCCCCCACGGCGGCGATGACCGGCAGCACCGCGCGCCGGGGATCGCGGAGGTCGCCGGCGATGAACTCGCGCTTGAGCTCCAGCCCGACCACGAAGAAGAAGATCGCCAGCAGTCCGTCGGCGGCCCATTGCGAGAGGGTCAGGGCGAGGTGGAACCGCTCGCCGCCCGGCCACGGCACGTACCTGCCGAGCGCCGTGTAGCTGCCCGCCCAGGGCGAGTTGGCCCAGATGAGCCCGACGACCGCGGCGAACAGCAGCAACCCGCCACCGACGGTTTCGGTGCGCAGGATGTCGGCGACGTACCGCGCCTCACGCAGGGACGGTCGGTGGAAGAGCCGCCGCACGGGGCCGGGCACGATCGGAGTCGGGTCGGTCACGACGGTCGGTCCCCTTGTCACTGGTCAGCATGAACGTGCCGCCGACCAGGCTTCCCGGCACACCGGTGATCACACTATCCGAGGTCGGGGGCGCCCGCCGATCGCGACAACGCCGATACGCGGGCCCGTGCGTCAGCGCGACGGCAGAGTGAACCAGATGCGCGTCCCGCCACCCTGGTTTCCGGTCACGCCGATCGTGCCGCCGTGCCGGGTGACCACCCGGCGGCAGATGGCGAGGCCGAGGCCGGTCCCGGCGCGCCCTTCGCTTCCCGGAGCGCGGTGGAAGGCGTCGAAGACGGTCGCGTGGTGTGCTTCCGGTATGCCGATCCCCCGGTCCGCGATCTCGATACGGTGCGCGCCGTCCCCGTCCGCGCTCGCGCTGATCTCGATATCCGGTACGGCTCCGGCCGCGGCGTACTTGATCGCGTTACCCACGAGGTTGTCGAGCAGTTGGCGGAGAAGCCCCGCGTCACCGACCACGGTGGGGAGCGTGCCGACCCGGACGTGGGTGGGCGGGATGGTGGCGGCGATGCGGTCCAGCACCACGTCGCGGACAAGGGCGTTGAGGTCCACCTCACTCTGTCGCAACGGCGCGGCGTCCGCGGTCGCGTAGACGAGCAGATCCTCGATGAGCTCACTCATCTGCCCGAGTCCCCGCTTGATGCGGCGCAGGTCCTCGCGGCCCTCCTCGTCGAACGCCGCCTGAACCTGGTCGGTGAGGAGCTCGGTGTGCGCGGTCGCGCTGGCCAGCGGCCCCCGTAGGTCGTGGGTCGCCATCGCCACGAACCCGCGCAGCTCGGCGTCGCGCTGCCGCAACTGCCGTTCGGTCTCCTCCCGACGGTCGATGTCCGCCTGCAGGGCCGCGGTCGCCGCGGCCACCCGGACCAGCGCGCGCTGCCGAGAGGTCGCCAGGCTCAGCACCAGTCCGGTCAGCAGGAGCGTGATCAGGCCCCCCGCGCCCGCCGCACCGGCGGGCAGGTAACCGCGACGCTCCCCGAGCTGCTCTGTCCCGTACGCGACGAGCTCCCACCTCCGCTGGGCGACCTGGACGGAGACGGTGTGGGACATGGTCGGGTTCTCGAGTTGGCCCCTCGGCCACCGGGCGACCGGGACATGTCCCTGCGGTGTGGACCGGTCGAAGAGCGCGACCTCGACCAGTCCCTGCGAGATGCTCTCGAGCGCACGGGAGAGGAAGTCCTGTCCCCGCATACCCATGACGAGCCAGCCGGTGAGGTCGCCGCCGCGCGTCTCGTAGATCGGCGCGGCGAAGGCGAACGACGTCTGTTGCTGCTCGGCCGGGAGCACGCGGTCGCGGAGGAACACGTACGTCCGGGTGACGGCGACCTTGCCGGTGCGGGCGGCCCGGTCCATGGCCTCATAGGACTCCGGTGCCTCGGCCAGGTCCTGCCCCGCCAGCACGGGCGTCGCGACGAGGTTGCGGGTGAGCACCGCGAAGCGGTGCTGTCGTCCGGTGTTGACGGCCGGCCGGAGTGCGAGGTCCTTCGCTCCGCGCTTGCGCCACTGCGCCTGCACCGCGGCGACCCCGTCACCTTCGGAGGGGACCACGAGCGACACCCCGGTCACCCCGGAGAGGCGCTGCGCGGTGACCGTCGAGGTGATGTGGGTGAAGTCGGCGGCGGTCAGTGAGCTCTGCGCGGCCACGGCGACGGCGAGGTCCTGCAGCACGTCGACGTAGCGGCCGGTCTCGGCGGAGACGGTCGCCTGGACGAGTTCGGCGCGCCGGGCGAGAGCGTGCGCGACATACCGGTCCTGTTGTTGTTTCAGCACGACGGCCAGCACACCCGAGGTCGCCAGCCCGAGCACGGCGACGGCACCGGTCAGGCAGTACGCCAGCCAGTTCCATCGCCCGCGCAATTCAGGGCAAAAACGCCTCCGGGCGACGGTAAGGGGCACATCAGAAGAATAGCGGTTTTACCGACGCAGGCCACACGACGCAACACCCGTTGGCTGACTGTGACCACCACAGAGCGACGGACCCGCCCACCGATGGCCGGCGGGCCCGCCACGACGCGGCCCGGCTCAGCGGAGCCGGACGGCGAATATCGGATCGGCGGCCAGCCGCCGGAACGCGGCGAGCCCCTCGGGGGTGCTCTCGACGCTGATGTTGCGGTCGCCGGTGTCGTCCCGGACGGTGTCGAAGTAGACCAGGGCCATGATCGCCGGGCGTTTCCTCAGCTCGGGCACGACGCTGCCGTAGATCGCCGCCTTCGGGGCGGTCCTGGTGGTGCTGTGGTAGACGCCCCATTCGGCAACCATGATCGGCTTACCCGGGTGGTGGCGGGTCGCCCAGTCGTAGAAGCCGGTGCCACCGCCGGTCGGTGCCCGGTCGAGCAGGGCGGCGAAGTTGCCGTAGTGGTACTGACCGGGCTCGGCGTTGGCATAGGAGTCCAGCCCGATCCAGTGGACCACGTCGTCACCGGGGTAGAGGTCGGCCCACCACGGCTGGGCCATCCACTTCTCGTTGCCCAGGTACGCCACGACGCTGACCGCGTTGGTCACGCGGTGACGGTCTTCTCCGTCCACTTCGTGTCGGCGACCCGTGCCAGGGTGAGCGTGCCGGGCAGCGCGCGTCCGTCGGTCACCAGTCGCAGTTGGGCGCCGGCCACGCTGGCCCCGCTGCCGAGCTTGCCGACCGTGAACTTGAGGTACGTGACCCTGGTGTCGCGGCCGATCCGGCCGA
The DNA here is from genome assembly GCF_040659735.1 of Micromonospora sp. NPDC049679. Lineage (NCBI taxonomy): Bacteria > Bacillati > Actinomycetota > Actinomycetes > Micromonosporales > Micromonosporaceae > Micromonospora > Micromonospora sp. NPDC049679. The sequence goes on along the minus strand of NZ_JBFANZ010000017.1, from coordinate 32,444 downwards.
CCTCCAGCTTCGTCGCCTGTCCGCCGTTGTAGCTCCTGCGCGCGGTCGACGTGTAGCTGTCGTCGCTCGCCCGGACCCCCAACTCCTGGGTCGCCACCGCGGCGGCCGAGCCGATGCCGGCCGGTCGAGGACGACGGTCCTTCGCAGGGAGAGCAGGTCGATGTTCGGGACGGGTGCGGCGGCTTCGGACACAGGGGCGGGATTCGCGATTCGGATGAGGGGGAGCCGGCCGATCGGCCCGCGCAGTTCATCCCTTTTGTGGAATAATCCACCCCTCAGCTCTTCTCCCCTGGATGGTCACCGTCGTGCCGAAGCGCTCGCAGGGCCTGCTCGAAGCGGCACCCGACGCCGTCGTCGTGGTCACCGCGGACGGCCTCATCACGCTCGTCAACGCCGAGACCGAGCGGCTGTTCGGATACCGGCGCGACGAACTGATCGGGCAACCCGTGGAGATCCTGGTTCCCGACTCGATCCGGGCGATCCATCCGACCTACCGCGACAAGTTCCTGGCCGACCAGCGGCCCCGCCCGATGACGCAGATGGAGCTGTCCGGACGACGCAAGAGCGGGGCCGAGTTCCCCGCCGAGGTCTCGCTCTCCGTAGTGGACACCGAAGACGAGCTGCTGGTCGCCGCCGTCATCCGGGACGTCACGGAGCGACGACAGGCGGCCGAGGCGCAGGCGCGGCTGGCGTCGCTCGTCCAGTCCTCGCAGGAAGCGATCATGAGTCACACCCTCGACGGTGTGATCACCAGCTGGAACCCCGCCGCGGAGGAGATCTACGGCTACCGCGAGGCGGACGTCCTCGGCAGGGACGTTCTCCTCCTCGTGCCACCGGCGCAGCACGATGCCGAGCGGCAGCTGCTGCGGCGGATCGCGGACGGCGAACGACTGCGGCGTACGCGCACGGAACGGGTCCGCCGGGACGGGAAGACGATCAAAGTCTCGTTGACCGTATCGCCGATCATCGACCCCCGCGGTGTCGTCGTCGGGGCCGCCTCGATGTCACGGGACCTCACCGACGAGGAGCTCGCCGAGGCAAAATTCCAGGGACTGCTGGAAGCCGCGCCGGACGCCATCGTGGGTGTGGAGCCCGACGGCCGGATCGTGTTGGCGAACCCGCAGGCGGAGCGGCTCTTCGGATACGCCCGCGAACAGCTGATCGGCGAGACGGTGGAGATCCTGGTGCCCGGGGCGGCGCAGGGCATCCACGACCGCCACCGCGACCGCTACATCGCCGACCCCGTCCCCCGCCCGATGGGCGCCGGCCGGCAACTGCGCGCGCGCCGGCGCGACGGGAGTGAAATCCCGGTCGAGATCAGCCTCAGCGCGCTCCAGACCCAGGACGGCTCGATCGTCCTGGCCGCGGTCCGGGACGTGACCGACCGGTTGGAGGCACAGGCGGAGCGCGAGCGGCTGATGGCCCAGGCCGAACGGGAACGTCTGGAAAGCCGGTTGCAGCAGTCGCAGCGTCTGGAGAGCCTCGGCCAGCTGGCGGGCGGCGTGGCACACGACTTCAACAATCTGCTCGCCGTGATCCTCAACTACACGGCCTTCGTCGCCGAGGAGCTCGACGCCGCGGAGCTCGACGACGCCGAACGGTGGAAGCCGGTCGCGCGGGACGTCGCCCAGATCCAACGCGCCGCCGACCGCGCCACCGCGCTCACCCATCAGCTGCTCGCGTTCGGGCGGCAGGAGGTGACCCGTCCGCGCGTGCTCGACGTCAACGAGGTGGTCATCGAGGTCGAGCAGTTGCTGTGCCGGACGATCGGCGAACACGTACGCCTCGCGGCCACGCTCGCGCCCGACCTGTGGGCGGTCAAGGCGGACCCGGGCCAGCTCGAGCAGGTCCTGGTCAACCTCGCCGTCAACGCCCGCGACGCGATGCCGGGCGGCGGCACGTTGACCATCGAGACCAGGAACGTCGTGGTGGACAAGGAGATGGACGTGCGGGTCCCCGGACTGCACCCCGGCCGCTACGTCCAACTCCGGGTCAGCGACACCGGCCGGGGCATGACGAGCGACGTCGCCCGCCGCGCGTTCGAGCCCTTCTTCACCACCAAGCCGAAGGGTGCCGGCACGGGTCTGGGACTGGCCACCGTCTACGGCATCCTCGCCCAGACCGGCGGGACCGCGCAGATCTACTCCGAACCAGGCTTCGGCACGACCATCACGGCGTTCATCCCCGCGACCAGCGAGCTCCCCGTCATCGAGGAGCGGCCGAGTCCGAGCCCGCGGACGGGAGGCGGTGAGACCATCCTCGTCGTGGAGGACGAGGACGCGATGCGCGAGGTGACGCACCGGATCCTGCACCGCAACGGGTACGACGTGATGACGGCGTCGGGCGGCGTCGAGGCGGTGGAGCTGGCACAACGGCACGACGGGTCGATCCACCTGCTGCTCACCGACGTGGTGATGCCGCAGATGCTCGGCAAGGACGTCGCCGGCCGGGTTACCGCGCTCCGCCCGTCGGCCCGCGTGCTCTATATGTCCGGGTACGCGCGACCGGTGCTCGCCGAGCAGGGCACGCTCGATCCCGGCGTGCGCCTGGTGGAGAAGCCGTTCTCGGAGACCGAGCTGCTAGCCGCAGTCCGCGGCGTTCTCGACCACCGCGGGTGACCTCACCATCAGCATGTCCCGTACGGCGGTGACCAGCGCGTCGAACGTGAACGGCTTCTGCAGCAGCGGGTCTGCGGGGCCGAGCAGGCCCTTGTCGACAGCGACCTCCTTCGGCAGCCCGGACACGTAGACCACCCGCAGCTCCGGGCGCATCCGGGTCAGAGTGCGGGCCAGGTCACCGCCGGAGGCGGCCGGCATACCGAGATCGGTCAGCAGGACGTCGATCACGCCGTCGTAGTGCTCGCAGAGCGACTCCGCCTCCACCGGGCCGGCGGCCACCAACGTCTGGAAGCCCCGCCGATCCAACATGCGGCGCATGGCTTCGCGCAGGTCGTCCTCGTCGTCGACAACCAGCACGGTCGCCGGGAACGGGAAACTCGAGTAATCAGGCACCGACCCTCCTTCGGTCATACCTGTCGACGTTAGGCCCCCCGGACCAGGGAATCTTCGTTTTTCGGAACATCGTTCAGTTCCGTTTCCGCTGAGCACTGCGCGGGGCGCGGGTGCGACGCGATCCGGAACTGCGCCGCGGCCTCGGGTTCCTGCGGCAGCGGTGCGGAGATCAGCCCGTCGATGACCTCGGCGGGCACCGGCCGGGAGAAGAAATACCCCTGCGCCAACTGGCAGCGCAGCCCACGGAGCGCTTCGGCCTGCTCGACCGTCTCGATCCCCTCGGCCACCGTCGTGAGGTTGAGGCCGTGCCCCAACGCGACGATCGCCCGCGCGAAGGGCCAGTCGTCGGGGCCGAAGTCGAGGCGTTCGCCGTGCCGGGTGAACGAGCTGTCGATCTTCAGAATGTCGACCGGCAGCTGGGCGAGGTACGACAGCGACGAGTAGCCGGTGCCGAAGTCGTCGATGGCCACCCGCACGCCCCGCTTGCGCAGCTCGTTCAGCTGGGCGGCGGCGGTGGCCACGGTGGCGGTCGCGATGAGGCTGGTCTCGGTGATCTCGAGGATCAGCGCCGGCCCCGGCAGCCCGGCCGAGGTGATCGCGTCGATGACGACGTCGGCGAATCCGGGTTCGACGAGCTGGCGCCCGGAGACGTTCACCGAGACGGCGACGCCGGCCGCCGCGTACCAGGCACGGGCGTCCAGGCATGCCCGCCGCAGCACCCACGCGCCGATCTCCTTGATGAGACCGGTCTCCTCGGCGACCGGGATGAACTCCCCCGGCGGCACCGGCGGACCCTCCGGCGGAATCCAGCGCACGAGCGCCTCGACCGCGTGGGTCTCGCGGGTGTTGAGGTCGACGAGGGGCTGGTAATGCACGGTGAATTCGCCGTTGGTGACCGCCCGGCGCAGTGCGGCGCTGAGTCGGCTGTGGCCCAACCGGGCTTCGCGGATCGCGGGCTGGAAGGCGACCACGCGGTCCTTGCCGGCGCGCTTCGCGGCGTTCAGCGCCAGATCCGCGTCCCGCAGCGCGGTGGAGGCCGTCGTCTGGCCGTCGGCCGTGTCAGCCAGCAGCAGCCCGATGCTGGTCGTCAGGAACAGTTGCCCCGCCGCGATGTCGAAGGGGCGGCGCAGCGCCGCCAGGATCTCCTCGGCACCGGCCATCGCCTGGTCACCGTGCACATCCTCGAGCAGCACCGCGAACTCGTCGCCGCCCAGCCGCGCGAGCGTGCCCCCTTGCGGCACCAGCCCGAGCAGCCGGTGCGCGGTCGCGATCAGCACCTCGTCGCCCACCGGATGGCCAAGATCGTCGTTGACGTCCTTGAAGCCGTCGAGGTCGAGCACGAGGAGCGCGTGCCGTCCCGTGCCGCCCTGCCGGGACAGCGCCCACTCGAGCCGCTCGGCCAACACCACCCGGTTGGCCAGCCCGGTGAGCGGGTCGTGCAGCGCGCGGTAGGTGAGCTGCTGCTGCAGCGCCTCCTGCGCGCGGGCGGCCTCGGCCAGCGCGCGCGCCTGACGACCGAGCTCGGCGGCCCGCTGCTGCGCCAGCCGCGCGATCACGAACAGCCTCCCCACGAGCAGGAACGCCACCACGACCAGCGGACCGAGAAACGCCAGCGCGTTGTAGTCGGCCCACGTCAGCCCGTCCCGCGCCGACCGGTAGTAGGCGATCACGCAGACCAGCGGCACGACCATGGCGAGCAGGCCCAGCAGCACCAGCCGGGGCAGTGAGATCGCCGGCTCCCGGGGCGGCGTGGCGGCCGAACCCTGTGCGGTGGACCGACACAGGCCGGCGAGCCCGAACGCGACCGGATGGCCCACCCACAGCAGGGCGGCCGCCGTGCTGGGCTGCGCCTCGCCGTGCAGCAACGGGCCCGCCAGCAGGCTGATGTTCAACGCCAGCAGCGCGCCCGCGCCGAGCAGCAGCCAGACCGCCGCCCGGTGACGCAGACCGCCGGCGAAGACCAGCCGGACAGCCAGGATCATGGTCAGCAGATTGGCGAAGGGGAACGCGAGCGCCCCGGTCATCGAGAAGCCCTCGGCGGCGAGCGCGGGCGCGATGACGAGCACCCAGAGCAACGGGAACACGGCTGCGGCCACCGCCGACGCGTCGAGCAGGTCGGCACAGCCGCGGCGACGGCCGGCGGGCCTGCCGACCAGGGCCAGGCCGGCGATCACCAGCACGTGCGTCACCATGAACAGGATGCCGGGGACGCCGGTGAGGACCTCGATCCGCCCGGTGCGGGAATGGATCACCGGCACCGCGGCCACTCCGACGAAGGTCGTCACCGCACTGGCCAGCAGCACCCACCACCCGGCCGCCGGGGCGGGTCGGTGCCGTCGGACGCCCACGACCATCGCGCCGATGGCGATCGCGGCCATGGTCAGCGTCACGAACTCGCGCATCGTCCGGGGAGCCAGCAGCGCGACCAGACCGAGCAGCGCCTCGACGGCGAGCAACCGCCGCACGGGCCCCGCGGGGACCGCCCAACGGGCCACCGCTCGCACCCGCCGACCGGAGGCCGCGACAACCATGGTTCCTCCTACAGCCACTGATGCGGCGGCAGGGCGCAGCGCGCACGTAGTCAGTTGGCAAACGCTTTCTGCGACGCCGGATATCAGGAAATCACGATCAGCGAGTCAATTTTGGGCAATCAGGTGCAGATCGGGATCACATCTCTGGTTCGAGATCATCGGCTGAACGGTGGGTTCCGACACTGAAAAGGCGAGTCAAGCCCACCGACGTCGAGGTCAGCCCACCCGGCCCGGGCACGGGCGGCGTACGTCACACTCGGACGGCGCACATCGCCGGCCAACGCTCGGGCGGGGTCACGGAGTGAACGTCCAGGCGACCAGTTGCCCGCTGTTCCAGCGCGCGGTGTCCCGTACCCGCAACGTCCAGGTCCCGTTCCGGTATTCGCGGGACAGGTTGACGGTGTAGGTGACGTACAGATTGTTCTTCGAGTCGTAGCGGCGCGTGCTCTTGAGGCGGTAGACCGAGCGGTCCGGCGCCACCAGGTCGATCTGCAGGCTGCCCCGGTGCGTGTGCTTGATGCGCACCTGCACCTTGCTGGTCTTCGCCGCCTTGCCGGAGCAACCTGCGACCCGCGCCGAACTGCTGACGGTGCGGAAGTCCCTGATGTTCATCTTCTTCCCGGCCGTGAACGGACCACAACGGCGGGGCGGGGCCGGCGGCTTCTTGACCACCACCGGAGCGGGAGCGGAAGCGGGAGCCGCCGGGGCGGGCGCGCGGAGCAACAGATTCGCCGAACCCGTCCCGGCCTCGCCGACCTTGCCGGTCGTCGCGGCGGCGGAGAGCGACGCCTGCACCTGCGCCGGGGTCGCGCCGGGTTTCGCCGAGAGCAGGAGCGCCGCGGCGCCGGCGACGTGCGGCGACGACATGGACGTGCCGCTCTTGGTGGCGACCGCGGTGTCGGACGCGTGACCCGCCGACGCGATCTGCACGCCGGGTGCGAACAGATCGAGGCACCGGCCGTAGTTGGAGAAGGAGGCGCGGACGTCGTTGCGGTCCGTCGCGCCGACCGTGATGGCCACCGCGGCCCGCGCCGGGGACTGGGTGCAGGCGTCGACGTTGTCGTTGCCGGCCGAGACCGCGTACGTCACACCGGACTGGACGGAGCGGCGCACCGCGTCGTCGAGAGCTGTGCTGCCCGGGCCACCGAGGCTCATGTTGGCCACGGCCGGCTTCACCGCGTGGGCGGTGACCCAGTCGACCCCCGCGATGATCTGCGAGTACCTGCCGTAGCCCGTGCAGTCCAGCACCCGGACGGCGACCAGGCTGACGTCCTTGGCGACGCCGTACGTGGTGCCGCCGATCGTGCCCGCGACGTGTGTGCCGTGGCCGTTGCAGTCGCCGCCGGTCGCGGCGTTGTCCACGAAGTCCCAGCCGTACCTGGCCCGGCCGCCGAAGTCACGGTGGCTGGTCCGGATTCCGGTGTCCAATACGTACGCGGTCACCCCGACGGAGCGGGGGGTGGTGTACGACCGGGACAGCGGAAGGTCACGCTGATCCAGCCGGTCGAGCCCCCACGGCGGGTCCGCCTGGGCGCCATCCAGCCGCACCAGCCGGTCCTGCTCCACGTAGGCCACCGACGGGTCCCCGGCGAGCCGCCGGGCGGCGGACCTCGGCATGGTCGCGGAGAAGCCACGTACGCTGGCGGTGAACGAGCGGCGTACGGCAGCGCCGTACCGGCGGCTCAGCTCCCCCGCCGCTACGGCGGCGCGGCGAAACTCGGGAGCGTCGGCCCGGAACACGACGATGTAACTGTCCTTCACCGCGCCGGCCGCGCCCTCCTGCAGGATCGCCGGTCCCGTCGGGTCGGCCGATGCGGGAAGCACGGCCGTGTTCAGGCCCAGCAGCGTCACGGCGCCGACGAGGACGGAGCGCGTCACCAGCCGGATGCGTCGGTCGTGCGCCATCAGTTCCTCCGCCGGTCGGGATCGGTGGCCCCGATCCTGCGGCTCGTGGGGATCCGTCCGGGTTCAGGTCGGTTGCCGGACGGTTGCCGCCGTGGCCGCAACCGGCCCTGCGACGCGGCGGAGGCGCATGACACATCCGCGCGCGCCGAATCGGCTAACCCCCGCGCGGTCCGCGCCGATCTCCCGAGAGTTGGATCGGATCCCGGAACGAGGAGGCCCCATGAGGCCCGTGCTGGTCCCGTCACCACAGGTCGAGGTCGTGCCGTCCGTACAGGACCAGTGCGATGGCTGCGGCGCCGCCGCGAGACTCGGCCTGCGGCTGGCGAACGGCGGAGAACTGACGTTCTGCGGGCATCACGCCAACCGGCACGCGGACAGGATCGTGCGCACGGCTCGTCTGATCATCCTCGAAGACGGATTCGACTGGACCGGGGCCAGTCAGCTGACGCGGTAGCGGGGCTCGGCGGCGACGCCACGCGCGCCGTTGAGCTGGTCAATACCCTTAAGTTTCGACTTCCGTGGTTACGATCAATTTCGTGCCTTTTCAGGCGATCGGATCCCAATTGCACGCCGTGGCCCGGGCCGGGGACCCCACGGCGGCTGCTGTCTGGGTGCGTTCGCCGCGGCTGCGCAGCATCCTCTCCGTCGGCGCCGGCATCGCCGTGACACTGATCGGGCTCCTGGCGCTCGCCGAGTGGCGGATCGTCCACCTCGAACAGTTTCCCGTGCTCCCCACCGTCGTCCCGCTGACCCCGTTCGCCGCCGCCGGCCTCTTCTGCGGCGGCATCGGCCTGCTGCTGCTCGCGCGGCCGCAGCCCGCGGCGGCGCGACGCCGGGCCGGCCGGATCTGTGGCGCGCTGACCGCCACCGCCGGACTCATCGGCCTGATCCAGCCGGGCACGGGTGCCGCCGGGGAGTTCGCCACCTCCACGACCGCCTGGCTGCTGGGCTCCCCCGCCTCCGCGCACCAGCAGCCCGCCACCGCCGCCGCCGTCGCCCTCCTGCTCAACGGAGCGGCACTGATCAGCCTCGACGTCCGACCCCGATGGCGGGTCGCGCTGACCGGCGCGCTGGTCACGTCCGCCGTCGGGGTCGCGCTCGTCGCCATGCTCGGCTACGTGTTCGAGCAGGCCTACCACCCCGCGGCACAGCCGCTGGCGGCGATGCCGCTGCTCGCGGCGCTGGCGCTGCTCGAACTCTCGCTGGGGATCATGTTCGCCCGCCCCGAACACGGCCCGCTGAACGCGTTCTTCGGCACCGGGTTGGGCAACACCGTCGCCCGCCGACTCGCCCCGGCGCTGATCCTGTTGCCGTTCGGCACCGGCATGCTCAGCATGGCGGCGGTCCGGGCCGGTCTGGGCCGCCCGGGAGCGGCGATCACCGTCAGCACTGTGCTGACCATCCTGATCCTGGTCTTCATCGTCGCGCGCACGGTCCGGGCACTGAACGACACCGACGCGCGGCAGCGCACGCTCTTCGCCGACCTGCGCGACGAGCGCGATTTCACCGCGACGCTCCTGCAGTCGCTCAACGAGGGCGTGGTGGTGCTCGACGCCGACCGGCGGGTGATCGAGGTGAACCGCCGCTGGTGCGAGCTATCCGGCCGGTCGCGCGCCGAGCTGATCGGTCAGGCGCCGCCGTACCCGTGGCAGCCGGCAACCGACGGCGGCGACGCTCCGGACGATCTCATCAGGCGCCCGGACGGCAGCATGGTGCCGGTGCTGACCGCGACCGCGGAGGTGCCGGCCGAGGACGGTCGGCCGCGCGCCTACGTCGCGACCTACGTGGACATCACGGATCGCAAGCGTACCGAGGACTTTCTCGCCGCCCACGCGAGCGCGCTGGAACAGGTCAACGACGAGCTCCGGCACGCGAACCGTCGGCTGGAGCAGGGCGTCGCGTTCAAGTCGGACCTGATGTCGATGGTCTCCCACGAGATATCGCAACCGCTCAGTTCGATGGCGAGCCTGGCCGAGCTGCTCGCCTCGGACTGGTCGGAGCTGCCGGACGACATCCGGTTCGAGCTGGCGACGAAGATCGACAAGAACACCCGACGGTTGATCACGATGATCAGCGACATGACGTTGCTCTTTCAGCTCGACGCCGGCGCGGTCACCGCCCGGCGGGCCCCCGTACCCGTCGCCGACATCGTCGAGGCGGTCATCGAGGCCCTGCCGGCGCCCGCTCCCACGATCACCGTGACAATGAACGCGGAGCTGTACGCGCTGAGCGACCGGGCACACCTCTGGCAGGTCGTCCGGCACCTGGTGTCGAACGCGATCCGGCACGGTGAGCCACCGATCGAGATCACGGCCAGCCAAGACCGGGACGGGCTGATCATCACCGTCCGGGACCACGGGCCCGGCGTGCCGGCGGAGGCCGCCCCGCGCCTGTTCGACCGGTTCGGCCGCGGGGGCGGGCTGGGGCTGTTCATCGCCCGACACCTCGTCGAGGCCAACGGCGGCGGGATCCGGTACGAGCCGGCGGAGCCGCGGGGCGCCCGGCTGGTGCTCCGGCTCGAGCCGGCGGCCGGGGCGCATTCACCCGGATAGCGCGTCGGTCGATACGTCGCAGGCGTGACGCGGGCGAGGGTCCTACCGACGGACGCTCCCACCGACGCCGTGATGGTTCATCGCTGGGTGTAAAGGGCGTCGACGAGCTCGAGAGCCCAGCGCATCCGCCGCATCGCGATCTCGGGGTGCTCGCCGTATTCGTAGGCCATCTCGGCGGCGCACCCGCGCACCCCGTGCGCGCGCACCGCTTCCTCGATGACGGCATCAGCCGCGGCGCGGTCCAGCGGGGCGCCGGTGGGTGCCAAAGAGGCACAGAGTGCCTCGGCGCGGGCGGTGATGAGCATCGGGCGGGACATTGGCCACCTCCTCTGGTGATAACCACCACTCAACGGCGCGGCCGTTTATCCGTCGGGTACGGCAAAGGTGCGGCTCGGGTGCAGCGCCTGCACTCGAGCCGCACCCGATGACACGTCGCCGGTGGGGCGTGCCGTTCACTCCACCCGGAACTGACCCACCAGCGTCCGCAGCTCGTCGGCGGTGCGGGCGACCTCGGTGCTGGCCTGCCGGGCCTGGTTGACGCCGCCCATCGAGGCGGAGCTGGTGCTGGCCACGTCGGCGATGTTGCCGGCGATGCGGGAGGCGCCGGAGGCGACCTCGGCGATGCTGCGGCTCATCTCCTGGGTGGTCGCGGTCTGCTCCTCGACCGCGCTGGCGATCGTCGTCTGGTATTCGTGGATCTTTCCGATGACCTCGCTGATCCGCTTGATCACCTCGACCGCGTCGCCGGTGTCGTTCTGGATCGCGCTGACCCGCGCGCTGATGTCCTCAGTGGCCTTCGCGGTCTCCTGGGCCAGGTCCTTCACCTCGCTCGCCACCACGGCGAAGCCCTTGCCCGCGTCGCCGGCACGCGCGGCCTCGATGGTCGCGTTCAGCGCGAGCAGATTGGTCTGCTCGGCGATGGAGGTGATCAGCTTGAGCACATTGCCGATCTCCGCGGACGACGTCCCGAGCTGCTCGATCGTGCCGGTCGCCCGGGCCGCCTCCGCGACCGCCGTCCCGGCGATCTGCGCCGCCTCGTTGGTGCTGCGCGAGATCTCGCGGATCGAGAGCCCCATCTCCTCGGAGCCGGCGGCGACGGTCTGCACGTGCCGGGAGATCTCGTCGGCCTCCCCGGACGCGGAGTTGGTCTGGCTGCTGGTCTCCTCCACCGCGCCGGCGATCTCGGTGTTCACCGTCGACAGTTGCGCCGACGCGGCCGCCAACGTGTCCGCGTTGCCGCCCATCACGTGGAACGACCGTCGCAGGCTCTCGACCGCCTGGTCCAGTCCTGCGGCCATCCGTCCCAGCTCGTCCCGGCTGGACACGCCGGTCCGGCGGGTCAGGTCACCCTCGGCGAGCCCCGCGACGACCTCCCCCACCCGCCGCACCGGCCGGATGATCGACCGGGTGAGCGGGATCGACAGCAGCACGAGCAGCGCGATGCCCGCCACGGACACGATGATCGCCGTCGTGCGGGCGGTCGCCACCGTGCTCTGCATGTCGGCACGTTCGCGGGCGATATCCGCGTCCAGGGCGTCGTGCAACGCGCCGAGCTTGTCGTCCACCTTGTGGTTGCGTTCGGCGATCGCGGGCATCTGCTCCCGCGCGCCCGCCGGGCTCTTCTGCGCGGTCGCGACGACATTCTCAATGAGCTGGCCGAACGCCTCGACATCGGGCTTCACGCCGTCGAGCTGGGCGCGCACATCGGCGGGCAGGTTGAGCGCCTCGACGGCGGCGAGCGCATCCGAGGCCGAGGCGACGTCGCCCTTCACTTCACCGGCGATCTTGTCGAGCTCCACCCCGGTCACCGCGCGGTAACCGTCCACCTTGAGCTCGCTCTGCCGGGTGTCCAGGTGGTTCAGCGCGCCCTTCGCCGCCTGCAGGTTGCGGAGGTACTCCGCCTGCGTGTTCAGCGTCTGCTGGGAGAACATGCCCGCGGCCGCGACCGTGGCCGCCGTGATCGCGCCGGCCGCGACGATCAGTGACAACCGCTTCGCGACAGCGAGATCGGCCAGTCGCGCCATGGAACCCTCCGCAAATTCAGATTTAATGCCCGTTACGCGAAAATTCGGCTAAATCAAGATCCTTTAAAGCGTTTCACACCTGAACCCGAGCAAATCGACGGCTGCAACCGCCCTGCGACCGTCGGGCACCTGGACCGTCAGCCCTCGGTGGGCAGCCTGACCCCTATGGCGCGCACCGGACGCGCCAGTAAGGGGACACCGTCCATGAAACGACGACATCAGAGCCTCCTCGGCCTGCTCGTGATGGCCGGGCCGATCATGGGAGGCGGAATCGTCGCCGCGGCCCCGGCCGCGGCGGCCCAGGCCGCCACGGTCACCGGCCAAGTCAGCACCAACCGCGTGCCGCTCAACCTGAGGAGCGGGCCGACGACCACTGCCGCCCGTGCCGGCACCATCGCGGACGGCAGCCAGGTCACGATCGTCTGTCAGCAGCCGGGGCAGCAGATCCGCGGAGACGTCCGGTCGACCAACATGTGGAACCGCCTGAGCAATGGCGCCTACGTGTCGGACGCGTTCGTGCGGCGGTCGGTGACCCCCCCGCGCTGTGACCAGACGGGCGGCACCGGCGGCAACTCGGCGGCGAACAGCAGCGGCCAGATCTACACGCGCGGCAGCCTGCTCAACGTACGCGCCGGCGCGACCACCGCGTCAGCCGTCAAGAGCACGCTCCGCGACGGTAGCCGGATCACGATCGCGTGTCAGCAGCCGGGCCAGAGCGTCCGCGGCAACGTCCGCACGACCAACATGTGGAACAGGCTGACGAACGGCCAGTACGTGGCGGACGCGTTCGTGAAACGGACGGTGACCCCGCAACGATGTGATCTGCCGGTGGTCGCACCGAAGCCCACGCCCACACCCACGCCGAAGCCGACGCCCACGCCCACGCCCACGCCGAAGCCGACGCCGCCACCGCCGCCCGCCACGGGGAAGGTGGACAGCGACGGCGTGCAGCTGAACGTGCGGTACGGCCCCAGCACAAATGCGGCCGTCACCGCCACCCTGCCCGACGGCAGCACGATCACGATCTCGTGCCAGCAGGCGGGCGAGCAGATCAGCGGCAATGTCCGCAGCACCAACATGTGGAACAGGCTGGCCAACGGCACGTACGTGTCGGACGCGTTCGTCGTCCGTACCGTCGTACCGCCGCGGTGCGCGCCGCTTCCGGCCTCGCTGGCCGGTTGGGTCGCCCCGGTCCCGGCGCCGGGCGGCAGCGGTTACCGCACCAAGGATCGGCCCACGCACGACGGGATCGACTTCTCGACGTACCGCAACACGCCGATCGTCGCGGCCGCGGCCGGCACGGTCATCGTGGTCGTCTGCAACTCGTCGACGTACAACTGCGACAAGGACGGCTCACCGAGCGTCTACGGCTGCGGCTGGTACGTGGAGATCCAACACGCCAACCGGGTCGTGACCCGCTACTGCCACATGGTCCGGCGCCCTCCCGTCAGGGTCGGCCAGTGGGTCAACGCCGGACAGCTCATCGGCAACGTCGGTAGCTCCGGCAACTCGTCCGGGCCGCACCTGCACTTCGAGGTGCACACCGGGGCCGCGCCGGCGACCCGGGCGAACGCGACAAACCCGCGGACGTTCCTGTCCGCCCGGGGCGTCTACTTCTGATCCGGCGCATACAAATGGGGCCGTACCCGACGTGTCGGGTACGGCCCCATTTGTAGATTGACTGCCGGATTACCGGTCAGTGGATGTCACTGCCCACCGGACGGCGGACGCAGCAGCTGGGCCAGGTTGCGGACCGCGTCCTCGCTCGGCGAGGCCGCCTCCTGGTTGGCCGCCTGCAACTCCCGGTAGACCTCTTCCCGGTGCACCTGGATGCTCCGTGGCGCGCGGATCCCGAGCCGGATCACGTCGCCGCGGACCTCCAGCACGGTGACGACGACGTCGTCACCGATCATCACACTCTCTCCGGGACGGCGGGTCAGTACGAGCACCGACGACTCCCCCCTTGCATCGTGGGGCGCGAGCGCCCCGACCGGTTTGCCGTCAGCTCGTGAGCGATGCGCGCACCGGCAGCCCGCTGCCGGTGAGTACCGCCTGGACCGCCCGCCGGTTGACCTGATCAACGAGGACCGGGGCCATCAGGTTGGCGGTGGCGTCGGTGGCCGACTCCCCCGCCGTCACCACCAGCAGGATCAGCACCCGTTCGGGGTCGTCGACCCCGAGCAGCTGCATGGTCTCGTCATCGATCTCGGGAGCGTAGTCCGGGAAGAACGCCAGCGGCGGCACCACCAGGAAACGCAGGTCGGGATCGTCGGCCGAGGTGAACGCGTAAAGCAGGCCGTCCTCGTCCAGCCGGACGAGGACGAACCTGCGGTGGCCGGGAAAGCCCGGCATCGGATGGACCAGCTCGATCGTCGGCAGCGTGTGCACGGCCGACGTGCCCGCCGGCTGAGCGGGCACGTGGTCCTCGGAGCGGTCCGAAGCAGCGGCGGGCATCACCATGGGCACCGGGTCACCGGAGGAAGTCGATCAGCGATGGTTGCACGACCCTCGCGCTCGCCCCGAGCGCCGCCTGGTACGCCACCTCCTGCAGCTTGATCTGCATGATCGTGTCCGGCAGGTCGATGCCCTCGACGTCGGACAGCTGGCTCTTCAGTGTCAATAGCCTGTCCTCTGCGGTCTGGCGCATGTTGGTCACCCGGTTTGCTCGAGCTCCCACATCAGCGAGCTGGGACCTGATCGTACTCATACCGCCGTCCAGATTGTCCAAGTCCGCGCCAAGCGATGCAGAATCGCCCCGCCGCAGGTTCTGGGCGAGCGACGCGAGAACGGTGAAGAGTTGCTCGGGCCCGCTCCCGAAGGCCTCCGGCCCGGTCACGTCCACCCGCACCTTCGTGCCATCCCCGATGGTGCGGTTCACCTGGCCGGCGTCGCCGACATACGCCCCGCTCGGGTCGTAGGCCACGTCGCCGGGCGTGGTGCCCCCGAACACGGGACGATCCAGGTAGCGGGTGTTGGCGAGGCCGATCAGCGATTCCCGGATGTGGTCGACCTCGACCGCGAGGGCCTCGCGGGCCTCCGTCGACCCGCCCGCCCCCGAGGACATCCCCTGCAACGCCAGGTCGCGCGCCCGGTTCAGCTGCGTCGACATACTGCCCAACGCGCCCTCCGCGGTATTGAGCCAACCCAGGCCATCGTCCGCGTTGCGGGCGTACTGCGTCGCCGCACGCATTTCGCTGCGGAATTGCATCGCCGACACGGTTCCGGTCGGCGAGTCGGAGGGTCGGGAGATCATCGTCCCGCTGGAGAGCCGCTCCTGCAGGTCGCCGAGGCGGTTCAGGTTTCCCTGCAGCCCGGTCATGACCCGGGCCGCGACGGACTGCTGGGTGACGCGCATTTGAATGGCCATGACTACCTTCCGACCAGGCCGGTGCGATTGATGAGGGTGTCGAGCATCCCGTCGATCGTGGTGAGCACGCGGGAGGCGGCTTCAAAGGCGCGCTGGTGGCCGAGGAGACCGACCATCTCCTCGTCAAGGTTGACCCCCGCCTCGGCCGAGCGCGCCGCGTCCACGTTGGCGGTCACCGCGGCCTGGATCTCCGCCCGACGGTCCGTCGCCAGCGCGGCGACCCCGAGGCCGACCACGACCTGCCGATACAGCGCGTCCGGGCCGTCGGTCCGCCGGCCCAGTTCACTCAACTTGTCGGCGTTCGACCCGTCCAGTGTTCCGGCGGAGCTGGCGATCGCCAGCTGCCGCTCGGTGACAGCGACGCCGATGGTGGCGGCAGTGGTCCCGGTGAAGAACGCCCGACCCGTCCCCCCATCCACGGCGTATCCGATGCTGTGCTGCGCGTTGACCAGCGCGGCGAGCTTCGCCGCCACATCATCGAGGCCCTTGGCGTACGTCGGCAGGATGTCCCCGAGCGTCTCCGTCATGGCCGAGATCGTGCCGCCCGGGGTCACCGCCGCCTGGGTGTCCACCCAGCGCACCTGGACCGGATTCGCGGTCTCGTCGGCGAGCGCGGCCGCCCCGGCCACCTCGATCGCGCGGGCGCGCCCCCCGCTGACCAGCGCCGAACCGTCCAGGAGCACGTCAACGGTGCCGTCCGGGCGGGGCGTCGCGGTGGCGCCGACCAGTTCGGCCAGCTTGAGCAGATGCAGGTCGCGCTCGTCGGCCAGCTCGTTGACCGGCACTCCCGCGGCCTGCGCCCGCATGATCGTCTGGTTGAGCTGGGCCACGGCCGCCGCGCTGTCGTTGACGTCGCGGGCGTAGGCGTCGCTCTGCGTACGGATGGTTCGCCACTGCGAGGAGAGCCCCTCGTGCGCGGCGCGCAGCCCGTCGGCGACGACCGAACCGCGTTGGATGAGCTGGGTACGGGCTCCGCCGTCGCCCGGTTTGTTGGCCACGTCGTCCCAGCCCGCCCAGAATTCGGAGAGCTGCGACTGCACCGCCGTGTCGCTCGGCTCGGCGAACACATCCTCGATCCGCGCGTACACCTGCCGCTTCGCGTCGAGGTTGGCGCTCTGCGTGTGCTCGGCGCGCGCCCGCGCCTCCAGGAAGTCGTTGCGCAGCCGGTCTATGCCACGCACCGTCACGCCACCGCTCGTCCCCGAGTCCGTGGCGAAGAGCGCGGGGATCGTCTGTCCCCCGACCGCCTGCAGGTTCACCCGCTGCCGCGTGTAACCCTCGGTGTTGGCGTTGGCGATGTTCTGGCCCGCGGTGTCCAAGCCGCGACGGGCGGCGTGCAGCGCGCTCAGCGCGCCGGAGATACCGGAGAAACTGCTGCTCATCAGATCGCCTCATCCACGAGCCGGGCGCGGCGCGCTCCGGGCACTGTCTGGCCCTGCGGGCCGTAGGTCTCCATCTCCGCCGAGCCGGCGACGATCAGCATCGTCTCCCGGACGGCGCGCTGCCCCACCGTGATCAGCTCACGGTTCGTCTCGGCCAGACCGGAGATCTCGGCGGTGAGGGTCAGGAACGCCTTGCGGTGCTGGTGGAGCATCTCCGACCAGGGCATCGGCGCGGTGTCGGCGAGTTGGCCGAGGCTGGCGTAGGCGTCCAGCCCCAGGTCGAGCGCCGCGGCCTGGGCGTGCGTCGCGCGGAGCACCTCCACCTGCCGGATCTGGTCGAGCACCAGCTCCACCTCCCGGGTGGCGTGCGCCAACCACCGGGATCGGCCCGAGGCGAGCAGCAACTGCTCCTCCTCCAGCTTGAACAGGAGCAATTCCAGCAACTCCCGGGTACGCCAGAGCACGCTGGACAGTTCCGTCAGGCTCACGCTTTCCTCCGCCGCCAGGGGTGCGCCCGCTCGCGCGCCTCGTCATGTTTGTGGTCGGCAGGAGCGTCCGGATTCTGAGGACTTCGCCCGCCGGTCATGCCCATCGGGTGAAAAAACAGCAACCGAGCGGCAACGGAACGCGAAACCGACTCGAACCCCCGGTCACTGAGTGTTTCCCCATCAGCTTCGGTGCGCCCCCGCGACAGCGGGTCGCCACCCACGGAGGGAAACCCATGACCGCTGTCTCGGCCGCCACCCCTATCGACCGCGATCGGGAAGACCTGATCCGTTCGCACATCCCTCTCGTCGGCCACCTGGTCCGCGAACTGCTCCACCGGCTGCCGGCACACGTCAACCGCGACGACCTGACCTCCGCCGGTCTCGCCGCACTGGTTTCCGCCGCGAAGGCGTACGACCCGGAGCGGGGCATCCCGTTCGCCCGCTTCGCGACCACCCGGATCCGCGGCGGCCTCCTCGACGAGCTGCGCGGACTCGACTGGGCCAGCCGCTCCGTCCGACACCGCGCCCGCCGGGCCGAGACCGCTCGCCAGGAGCTCACCGCGACGCTGGGCCGCACGCCCGAGTCCACCGAGTTGGCCGCGTTCCTCGGCATCGGCATGGAGGAGCTGGAGTCGGTCGAGGAGGACGTGCAGCGCGCCGTGGTGCTGAGCCTGCAGGGCTTCACCGCCGGCGCCGCCGAGGAGATGGTGATCGAGCGGACCGCCGGGCCGGAGGAGTTGCTGATCCACCGCGAGCGGATCGGCTACCTGCACGACGCCATCGAGGCGCTGCCGGAGCGGCTGAAGCTCGTCGTCCAGCAGTACTTCCTGGAGGAGCGCCCGATGGCCGAGATCGCCGACGAGCTCGGCGTCACCGGCTCCCGCGTCTCCCAGCTGCGCGCCGAGGCGCTGGAGCTGCTCCGCGACGGCCTCAACACCCAGCTCGAGCCGGGCCTCGTCGCCGAGCAGGAGCGCCCCGACGGCTGCGTCGCCCGCCGGCGCACCGCCTACTACGCCCAGATCGCCGCCCGCGGTGACCTGCGTACCCGGTTGGCCATGACGGACCAGCTCGGACTTCCGCTGGCGGTCTCGGCCTGACGGCCGGCCACCACCGGAAAAAGTCCCCACAGAGTTCTACAGCCAGACGACCTGCCGCCGATTGATTCGGCGTACGGCTCACGGATGGGCCGGCAGGGACCCGATCTCAAGGAGGAAATCACCATGGGTCTTCGTATCAACCAGAACATCGCCGCTCAGAACGCCTACCGGAACCTGTCCGTCACCGACGGCCAGATGTCCAAGTCTCTGGAGAAGCTCTCCAGCGGCTTCCGGATCAACCGGGCGGCCGACGACGCGGCGGGTCTGTCCATCAGCGAGGGCCTGCGCGCCCAGATCGGTGGCCTCAAGGTCGCCGTTCGCAACGCGCAGGAGGGTGTCAGCGTCGTGCAGACGGCTGAAGGTGCGCTCACCGAGGTGCACGCGATCCTTCAGCGTATGCGTGACCTGGGCGTTCAGGCGAACAACACCGGTTCGCAGAACACCGAGGCCCGCACGGCGGCCCAGACCGAGTTCAACCAGCTCTCCTCCGAGCTGGACCGGATCGGTTCGACCACCTCGTTCGGCAAGTCGAAGCTGCTCGACGGCACCTACGGCAACACGTCGGCCAGCATCTCCGGCGCGATCACCGGCGCCACCGGCGGCCTGACGGTCGTGGCGGGCACGGACGACACGTTCGACATCACGGCGGCCGGCACCAGCTTCCAGAAGTCCGACGGCACGTTCGCCGCGCCGAGCGGTGACCTCACCGTCACCGTCGCGGCCGGCACCTACAACTCCGCCGGCGCCTACCAGAAGGCCGTGCAGGACGGACTGGACGCGGCGCTCACCGGCGACGGGTTCTCGGCCGGCACGGTGAAGGCGAACGTCACCGACAACGGTGGCGGCGTCTGGAAGGTGGAGCTCACCTCGGACAAGGCTCTGCAGGCCGACGGTGCCGACGCCGGCACCGCGCCGGACGGCGCGGCGTTCGTCATCGCCGCGGCCAGCAACGCGGTCGGCATGGCCGCCGGCGGAACCTCGACCACCACCGGTGTCGGTGGCGGAACGTTCCAGGTGGGTGCCAACAACAACTCCGCCGAGCAGATCCGGATCTCGATCGCGAAGGTCGACGCTTCCGCGCTCGGTCTCGGCGGGGTCGACCTGGTGAGCAACGCCTCGGGCGCGATCGACCTTCTCGACACCGCGATCGGTCAGGTCTCCACCCAGCGAGCCACGCTGGGTGCCTACCAGAACCGGTTCGAGCACACGATCAACAACCTGAACGTGGCGGTCGAGAACCTGTCGGCGTCGGAGTCGCGCATCCGTGACACCGACATGGCGCAGGAGATGGTCTCGTTCACCCGGGCCCAGATCCTGTCCCAGGCCGGCACCTCGATGCTGGCGCAGGCCAACCAGGCGCCGCAGTCGGTGCTCTCGCTGCTCCGCTGATAACTGAACACACAACTTCATGAACAGAACAACAACTGAATACCGAACTCACAACTGAATAGGTGGGGCGGCTGGCAAACGGCCGGCCGCCCCACCCCTTTTTTATCCGGCACACGGAGGGAAGTACGACCGATGGCCATGAGTCTCGACGGCCTTGTCAGTGGTATGAGCACGACCCAACTCATCTCGCAGCTCATGCAGATCGAGGCCATGCCCCAGACGGCCCTCAAGAACAAGGTCACGGTCCAGAACAGGGCCGTCTCGGCCTTCCAGAACGTGAACACCAAGATGGCCGCGCTGACCAACGCGGCGAAGGCGCTCAACGACCCGAAGACCTGGACCGCCATGAAGGCGACCAGCAACTCGGACGCCGCCGCCGTCACCGCCACCCCGGGCGCGGCGAACGGATCCCTCACCTTCAAGGTGGACCGCCTCGCGGCCGCCCACACCGTCACCTTCACCGGACGCGTCTCCTCGCTGACCGATGCGACCGCGGCGCCGGTGATGTCCGGCGACACCTTCGACGTGCTGCTCGCGGACGGCACCACGAAGACGGTCACGCCCACGGACAAGTCACTGCAATCCGTCGTGACCGCGATCAACGGAACGACGAACGCCGCGTACAAGGCCGCCGCCGTGCAGGTCGCGCCGGGGCAGTATTCGCTGCAGCTCACGGCCAGCGCCTCCGGCGGGACCTCCGCCTTCGCCAACGCCTCCGCGGCCGCCGCCCCGGACGTCTACGTGCCGACCGGGCTCGACGGACTCGGCAGCACCGCCGTCACCACGCAGGGCGCCGACGCCAAGCTCACCGTCGGCACCACGGCCACGTACACGATGACGTCCACCAGCAACACGTTCACCGACATCATGCCCGGGGTCAGCGTCACCGTGGCCAGGGTGCAATCGGCCACGGACGCGCCCGTCACGGTCAGCGTCGCCGCCGACAAGGACGGCATCGCCGCCAAGGTGCAGGCGATGTTCGAGGCCGCCAACATCGCGCTCGGTGAGATGAAGGCGCAGAGCGCCGTCAAGAACGGCAGCACTCCGGCGGGAACCCTGGTCGGCGACCCCCTCGTGCGTCAGCTCAGCCAGGACATCCTCAGCGCGGTCGGCAGCGGAGCCGGCGCGCTCGGCAGCCTCAAGGCCGTCGGGATCGAGCTCGACAAAAAGGGCAACCTTTCCTTCGACAAGCAGAAGTTCCTCGACGCGTTCGCCGCCGACCCGGCGAAGGCCCAGAAGTTCTTCGACTCGTACGACAACGTGACCGGCGGCCGGGCGACGACGGCGTTCGACCCCGGCCACGACAAGGCGCACGGCCTCGCCCGCAAGCTGGAGACGATCGGCCTCAAGGCCACCGAGGGAATCGCTCTGCCGACGGATCCGGTGAACGCACCCAAGGAAGGGCTGATCCCCGGCCTGATCAAGCGCCGCAACGAGTTCGTCACGGATCTGAACAAGCAGGTCGAGAACTGGGACCTGCGACTGGCGGCGCGCGAGGCGGCGCTGAAGAAGCAGTTCTCGGGCCTGGAGGTCGCCCTCGGCAAGCTGCAGCAGCAGTCCTCCTGGCTCTCCGGGCAGATCGCCAGTCTTCCGACAATGAATTGAGTAGCTGATGACCACGCCCAGCTCTGCCCTGCGCGAGCGTTACCTCGCCGACTCCGTCACCACGGCGTCGCCGGCCAAGCTACTGGTGATGCTCTACGACCGGCTCCTGCTCGACCTCGCCCGGGCAGAGCATGCCCTGACCGCTGGCGACCGTGCCGCCGCCACCGAGCAGTTGATGCACGCCCAGGAGATCATCCTGGAGCTGCGCACCACGCTCGACACCTCGGCCTGGTCCGGTGCCCCGGGGCTGGCGAGCCTCTACGGCTTCCTGCTCACCGAACTCGTCGCCGCCAACGTCCGCGGTGACGCGGACCGGGTGGCCGCCTGTCGCCAGGTGATCGAGCCCCTGCGCGACGCGTGGCGGGAAGCGGCCGTCGCGGCAGCCGCCGCCGCAGTCCCCACCACGGTGGGATGACCGCCGTGACGGTTGACTGGCGCCTGGCCTGGACCAGGGCGCTCGACGAAATGGAGCTGGACGTGGCGGCCGCCGAGGCGCTGCTCACGGAGACGCACCGGGCGAGCGACACCGCCCTGCCCGACCCGTGGCGCCCACCAGCCGGCATCGGCCCGCTCCCGCTGAAGCTGCTCCCCCGCGCCCAGCGTCTCCTCGCCCGGCAGACCGCCGCCGCGCAGGCGTTGGCCCGCCAGATGGTCGCCAACCGGCAGCAGACGGCGATGGTGGCCCGGATCGAAACCGGCGAGTCGCTGAACCGCCCGGCGTACGTCGACTGCGACATGTGACACCTGCGCGTTCCTCCGGCGCCCCTGAAGGGCGCCGGGGCAGCGCGCTACGGCCTTCCGCCAAACCCGGCGGAAAAAAACTCAACACTTCACCCCGACCGCCGATCGGTGGAAAGAGCACGGAGCGCTCACTTCTCGCCACGGACCGGCGGCCTGGAACGACCTGAAGGGAGCTGCCGTGTTCGACGACGTCTCGTCGGCGGCCATGCGCGTGTCGTTGGACGGGTTGGCGATGCGCCAGCGCGCCATCGCGGACAACATCGCCAACGTGGAGACCCCGGGATATCGGGCCCGCAAGGTCAAGTTCGAGGGCGCGCTGGCCAGCGCCGTCTCCGCCGGTCGCTCCCCCATCGAGGTACGACCGAGCGTCGAGCAGTCCCTGGAGCCCACCCGGCTCAACGGGAACAACGTGAACCTCGACCAGGAAACCCTCTCCAACGTGGAAACCGGCCTGCGCTACCAGCTCGCGCTGCGCGCCCTCGACGGCCGGTACAACACGCTGCGCACCGTTATCCGGGGTAGCTGACATGACCATCTTCAACGCCATCGGGATCGCGGGGACCGGCGTGACCGTCCACCGCAAGTGGCTGGACGCCGTTTCCGACAACATCGCGAACATCAACAACGCCAGCCGGACGAACGGCGAGGCGTTCCGCGCGCGGTACGTGATCGCGCAGCCGGCCGCCGACGGCAACGGCGCGCAGGTCGGCGGCATCGTGCTCGGCGACGCGAACGGACGGACCGTTTACGAGCCGGAGCACCCACTCGCCGACGCCGAGGGCTACGTCCGCTACCCCGACATCGACCTCAGCGGCCAGATGAGCCAGCTGATCATGGCCCAGCGCGGCTACCAGGCGAACCTCGCCGTGGTCGACCGGGCCAAGGACGCCTACCAGGCCGCCATCCAGCTCGGGAGGGCCTGATGACCGCACCGATCTCCGCAATCAGCGCCGCCCTGCCGATCATCCCCACCCCGTCGCTGACCCCGGCCACCGGAGCCGCCGGCTCGGGCGAGGACTTCGCCACCCGGCTCGCGGAAGGGCTGCAGGAGGTGCAGGCCCTGCAGGACAAGGCCAGCGACCTCGGGGTGAAGGCGGCGACCGGGTCCCTCACCGACGTGCACGACTACACGATCGCCAGCACCGAGGCCGCGCTCGCCGTCCAACTGACGGTCGCCGTCCGTAACAAGGCCGTCGAGGCGTTCCAGGAAATCATGAGGATGCAGGCCTGATGCGTAACCGGATCCCCGGGTTTCTCCGGCGCCCGATTGACATCTTCACCTCGTTCACCGCAGGCCAGAAGGCCGTCACCGTCTTCGCCGTGGTCGCGCTCGCCGTCGGCGGGGTGCTCTTCGCCAACTGGGCGGCCACCCCGTCGTACGCGCCGCTCTTCAACAACCTGGCCGCCACCGACGCCAGCGCGATCACCGAGAAGCTCACCGCGGCGGGGACGCCGTACCGGCTCGCCGACGGCGGCCAGACGATCCTGGTCCCCCAGGACCAGGTGTACGACGTGCGGCTGCAGATGAGCGGCGAGGGTCTCCCCGCGCAGGCCGACACCGGCTACTCGCTCCTGGACAAGCAGGGGATCACGACGTCGGAGTTCATGCAGCACGTCGGCTACCAGCGTGCCCTGGAGGGCGAGCTGAGTAAGACGATCAAATCGATCGACGGGGTCAAGGCGGCCACCGTGCACCTGGTCATCCCGCAGAAGGACATCTTCTCCAACGACCAGAAGAAGCCGACCGCCTCCGTGCTGGTGGCCTCCGAGAACGGCCAGACCGTCGCGCACAGCCAGGTGCAGGCGATCGTCCACCTGGTCGCCTCCAGTGTGGAGGGGCTCAGCCCGGAACAGGTGACCGTCGCCGGCTCCAACGGCAAGGTGCTCTCGGCGGGCGACGGGCAGTCGCTCGCCGCCGACAGCGACCTGCGTTCGCAGCAGACCGGCCAGTTCGAGCAGCGGATGAACACGGCACTGCAGCGCATGCTCGACAGCGTCGTCGGCCCGGGTAACGCGGTCGTGCAGACCACCGCCGACCTCGATTTCGACCAGACCGAGACGAAGAGCCAGCGCTACGCCGCCGACCCGGCCATTCCGCCGCTGTCGCAGAGCACGTCCAAGGAGACGTACACCGGCACCGGCGGAGCGACCGGCGGTGTGCTCGGCCCGGACAACATCCAGGTGCCGGGTGGGGCCGGTAACGGTACCTACGAGTCCACCAAGGAAACGAAGAACAACGCGGTCGGCATGGTCACCGAGACCCGCAAGTCGGCCCCCGGAAACGTCCGCCGGCTCAGCGTCTCGGTCCTGCTCAACAGCAAGACCGCCGCGGGCATCGACAACGCCCAGGTGCAGCAGATGGTGACGGCCGCAGCCGGCCTGGACACCGCCCGCGGCGATGGCATGTCGGTCACCGCGCTCCCGTTCGACACCGGCGTCGCCGACGAGGCGAACAAGGCGGTGGCCGATGCCAGCGCCGCCGACCGGCAGGCGCAGCTGATGTCCTGGGCGAAGACCGGGGCGATGGCGCTGGTGGTGCTGGTGCTGCTCTTCATGGCCTGGCGGGCGAACCGCCGCGCGAAGAAGCGGTCCGCGCTGTCGCCGGAGGAGTTGGCCCAGCTGGAGGAGATGCAGGCCGCGCTGGACCAGAGTCGCCTCCAGGCGATCGCGAGCGCGCAGGCCGAGGCGGCCGCCGCGCTCGGGCCCGGTCCTTCGGCCGACCAGGACCGCCTCACGCAGGAGGACGAGCAGCGCGAGATGCGTCGGCGCGAGTTGACCGAGATGGTGGCGGATCAGCCGGAGGACGTGGCCAGCCTGCTCCGCGGCTGGCTGGCGGAGCGCCGATGATCCCGTCGCGCGCGCCTGACCAGGGCGACAGAGCTGTCCCCGCACTCACACACAACGACCCGAGGGAGGTGACCCGATGACAGAGACGGCGACGATGAGCGGCCTGCGCAAGGCCGCGATGCTCATGGTGCAGATGGGCAAGGACGACTCGGTTCGTCTGATGGCCCACCTTCGCGAGAACGAGGTCGAGGAGCTCTCCGCCGAGATCGCCCGCCTCGGCGCGCTGGACGTCACGGTCGCGGACCAGGTCCTCGAGGAGTTCCACACCCTGGCCACCACCCACCGGTACGTCGGCCAGGGCGGTATGGACTACGCCCGCGACCTGCTGGAGGCCTCGATGGGGGCGGAGGCGGCGAAGGCGATCCTGGATCGGCTCGCCGTCTCGATGACCGACATGCCGTTCGGCTTCCTCGGTCACGCGGACCCGCGTCAGGTGCTCTCGTACGTGCAGCACGAGCACCCGCAGATCATCGCGCTGGTCCTCGCCCACATGCCGGCGACGCTCGCCTCGCCGATCCTCTCCGGTCTCGCCCCGGACCTCCAGTCCGACGTGGCGCACCGCATCGCGGTGATGGACCGCACCTCGCCGGAGATCATCCGACAGGTCGAGATGGCGTTGGAGCGCAAGCTCTCCTCGGTTCTGCAGCCCAGCGAGCTCTCCACCGTCGGTGGCCTGCAGCCGCTGGTCGACATCATCAACCGCGCCGACCGCGGCACCGAACGCCTCATCCTCGAGGGCCTGGAAGGGCGCAGCCCGGAGCTCGCCGAAGAGGTCCGGCGACGGATGTTCATGTTCGAGGACATCAAGATGCTGGAGGACCGGGCCGTCCAGCTCGTGCTCCGCCAGGTCGAGATGGTCGACCTCGCGACCGCGCTCAAGGGCGTGGCCGATGAGGTCCGCGACAAGGTGGTCCGCAACCTCTCCGAGCGCGCCCGGGAAAACCTCGTCGAGGAGATCGAGCTGCTCGGCCCCGTGCGGCTGCGGAATGTCGAAGAGTCGCAGGCCAAGATCGTGCAGGTGATCCGCTCGCTCGAGCAGTCCGGCCAGGTCGAGATCCAGCGGGGCGGTGACGAGGATGAATTCGTCGCGTGAGTTCCACGGGCTCGACCCGGTGCTGCGCGGATCGCGGACCGACGGGGTGACCCCGGCGCGCTTCGACACCGATCTGCGGGCGAGCACCAGCTCCCCCACCGACGTCGCGGCCAGCGCCCGGGAGAGCGCTCGGGCCACCGGCTACGCCGAGGGCTGGGCGCAGGGACAGCGGGCGGCGCGGATCGCCGCGCGCGCCGCGGCCGATCAGACCGCCGCCGCCGAGCAGGCCGCGGCTGCCGCCGCCGAGGCGGCGCTGGGCCGGGCGCTCGGCGCGCTCGGCCAGGCCGCCGCCCAACTGGAACAGCGGACCGCGCCGACCATCGCCATGATGGAGGAGCTGATCCTCGCCGCCGCTGTGGAGCTCACCCAGGCCATCCTCGGGCGCGAGCTCGCGACCGTCGACTCGCGCGCGCTGGACGCGATAGGTCGGGCGATGTCGCTGACGCCACCGGCCGAACCGGTGACCGTCCGGCTCCACCCCGACGACTACCAGACGCTGCTCAGGGAAGACTGGACCGAGGAGTTCCACATCGACGGGCGGGCCGTGCGCCTGCGGCCCGATCCGATGCTCCAGCCCGGCGACGCCATCGCCGAGGCCGGCGCGACAACCGTCGACGCCACGCTCCCCGCCGCGCTCGCCCGGGTCAAAGAGGTGCTTGCCCGGTGACCACCGCGCTACGCAACCGCCTCACGGCAGCGATGCAGGCTGCCCGCCCCCGCGTCTCCGGACGGGTGACCAGCGCCGTCGGCCTGCGGGTCACGGCCGAGGGCCTCACCGCGCGGGTCGGCGACCTGGTGCACATCGGCGAGGGTCCGACGCGGGTGCTGGCCGAGGTGGCCGCCATCGACGGCGACCGGCTCAGCTGTCTGCCGCTGGCTCCCCTGACCGGCATCGGCGCCGGCAGTCCCGTGACCAGCACGGGCGCGCCGCTGCAGATCCCGATCGGACCCGGCCTGCGCGGACGGGTGCTCGACGGGCTCGGCCGACCGATGGACGGCGCGGGGCCGCTGGTGGACTGCGACTGGGTCGGCGTCGACGCGACGCCCCCGTCGGCGCTGCACCGGCAACGGGTCGCCGAACCGATGGGACTCGGCGTCCGGGCCCTGGACACCCTCGTGCCGTGCGGCCGCGGGCAGCGCATCGGCATCTTCGCCGGCTCCGGCGTCGGCAAGTCGACGCTGATGTCGATGATCACGCGGGGCACCAGCGCGGAGATCAACGTCGTGGCGCTCGTCGGCGAGCGTGGCCGGGAGGTGCGCGAATTCCTGGAGAACGACCTCGGCCCCGAAGGCCTGGCCCGATCCGTGGTGGTCGTCGCCACCGCGGACCAGCCCCCGCTCGTCCGGCTCCGGGCCGGATTCGTCGCCACCCGGATCGCCGAATCCTTCCGGGACCAGGGCGCCGACGTGCTGCTGATGATGGACAGCGTCACCCGGGCCGCCATGGCCCAGCGCGAGGTGGGGCTCTCCGTCGGAGAACCACCGGCGACCCGCGGCTATCCGCCCTCGGTCTTCGCGATGCTCGCCGCCCTGATGGAACGGGCCGGTCCCGGCTCCGTCGGCAGCATCACCGGGCTCTACACCGTGCTCGTCGAGGGCGACGACCACAACGAGCCGATCGCGGACACCGCACGCTCCATTCTCGACGGGCACATCACGCTCGACCGTCGCCTCGCCACGGCCGGGCACTTCCCGAGCATCGACGCACTGGAGTCGATCTCCCGGCTCGCCAACACGGTCACCACGCCGGCGCAGCGGGCCGATGCCACGACCCTGCGCCGACTGCTCGCCGCGCACCGCGACATCCGCGAACTCGTGGAGATCGGCGCGTACGTGCCGGGCACCAACCCGGACGCGGACCGGGCCCGGGCGCTGTGGCCGCGCATCGAGTCCTTCCTTCGGCAAGGACTCGACGAGCGGTGCGGCATGACGGATTCCTGGGCGGCGCTGAGCGCGCTGCTCGACACGACACACGATCCGGAGAGACTGTCATGAGCCGACTGTTCCGCCTTGGCGCCGTACTACGGGCGCGTCAGGCACAGGAAGACGCGGCCAAGGGCGAGGTCGTCCGGGTCCGGCGGGCCGCGCGGCACGCCGCATCGCTGGCGAGCCAGCGCGAGACGACGCTGAACGAGACGGACGTGCCGGCGGTGGGCGTCGCCCGCGCCGTCGTCGCCGCGCTCGCCGCCCGGCAGACGCTCGCCGCGGAGCTGTCGATGGCGCGGCAACTGGTCGCCGAGGCCGAGCAGGAGACCGCCGAGCGGATCAACGACCTCGCCGAGAAGGCGAAGAACCGACGCGCGGTGGAGAAGCTCGTGGAGCGGCACGCCGTCGAGGAGCAGCGTCTCGCGCGCGCCGCCGACCAGCGCGTGCTCGACGAACTCGCGGCGACCGGTCCGCAGCGGGCCGCCATGCAGGAGACGGTGTCGTGACCGCCATCATCGAGCTGGTCTCCCGCGTCCAGCAGATCCAGCAGCAGTTCGGTGGCGTGGCCGTACGGGGCGCCTCGGGCAGCGCCGGCGCCTTCGCCAGCGAACTCACCGCGGCGCGGTCCGCCACCGATCCGGCGTCGCGCTCGGCGGGCACGGCGACCGGCGGTGACGTCGTCGCGGCCGCCCGCAAGTACCTCGGCGTCCCGTACGTCTTCGGCGGCACCGACCCGGCGAAGGGGCTGGACTGTTCCGCGCTGGTACAGCGGGCCTACCAGGACCTGGGGATCAAGCTGCCGCGGATCGCCGCGGATCAGGCCAAGGTCGGCACGGCCGTGCCGAGCCTGGCCCAGGCCCGCCCGGGCGACCTGCTGGCCTTCAACACCCCGGTGGACCACATCGCGATCTACATCGGCGGCGGCAAGATGATCGCCGCGCCGCAGCCGGGCGAGAACGTGAAGATCCAGGACGTCTACCAGAAGCCGGTCACCATCCGGCGCGTCATCGCCGACGCGCCCGCCGCCGGCGTTCCGGCAGCTGTCCGGCCGGAGGCGCTGCGCGGCGCGGGGAACCTCGCCGGTGTGCCGTACGCGGATCTGTTCACGCAGGCCGGCGCGAAGCACGGGGTCCCCGCGACGCTGCTCGCCGCCGTGGCGAAGGTCGAGTCGGGTTACAACCCGAAGGCCGTGAGCCCGGCCGGCGCGCAGGGCCTGATGCAGCTGATGCCGGGCACCGCGAAGGGGCTCGGCGTCACCGACTCGTTCAACCCCAAGCAGGCGGTGGACGGCGCCGCCCGGATGCTCGCCAGCCTGCTGAAGGAGTTCAACTCCGTGCCCCTGGCGCTCGCCGCGTACAACGCCGGCGGCGGCGCGGTGCGCAAGCACGGCGGGATCCCGCCGTACGCGGAGACCCAGGCGTATGTCCCGAAGGTGCAGGCGGCCATGGCCGCCCTGGGTTGGGAAGGCACCCCATGACCATGCCCACGATGCTGTCCCCGTCGATGCGGAGCGGCACTCCCGACGCCCCCGCCACCCGCTGCAACACAGGTGGAGCCGGCACGACGGGCGAGCCCGGCGAGGCCGCGCCCGCCGCGGACGAGTTCACGGCGATCCTCGCGATGCTCGTCACCGGCGGCGCCGGCATGACGACCGTCCCGGCCGCGGCTCCCGATCCGGCCGCCGGCGTCGCCGTGACCGGCGCGACCGCCGCCGCGATCGTTCCGGCGCCCGGCGTCACCGCGGCCCTGCCCACGGCGACACCGACGGCCGCACCCGCGGCCGCCGACCTGCCGACCACCGTGCCCGCCGTCGCCCCGTTCACCGGCGCGTTCACCGCCGCGTTCACCGGCCAGACCCTGCCGGGCACACAACCGGCACCGGCCGACCCCGATGCGCCCACGGTCGTCCCGGCCGGCGGGCCCGCCACTCCCCCACCGACCGCGACGGATGTGCGGCCCGGCGCGCCCACCGTGCTCCCCGGCGCCGGCGCGAACATCCCGCTGCCCGCGGGGTTCACCCCCGTCAGCCCGGTCGAGCCCGCCGCGACGCCGCACCCGGCGATCACCCTGCCGCCGGCCGCTGCGGGAAACGGCGATCCGGCCGGCGGCGACGCGCGGGGTGGCCAGCAGTCGCCCGCAACCGCGACCGACGCCGCCCTGGCGCCCGGCACGACAGCGCCGGACGCCGGTCGCGGCATGCTGCCGCCGGTCGCCGGAGCGAACCTGGCCACACCGACCGCGGAAACCGCGCCGGCCTCCGTGAACCCGACCGCACCGATGACGCTCATCGCCGGCGCACCGCCGGCGAGCGCTCCGGTCGCCGCGGCGACGACGCCCGCGACGGCGAGCGCCCCGCCTGCCCCGCCAGCCACCCAGATCGCGATGCACGTCGTGCCGCTGCGTCGGGACGTCGACGGGGTGCACCGACTCACCGTCCACCTGCATCCCGAGGAACTCGGTCCGGTCAGCCTGCTCGCGGAGATCCGCGACAACGGCATCCACCTGCAACTGGCCGGCGCGACCGAAGCCGGACGGGAGACGCTGCGTGGCGCGCTGACCGACCTGCGTCGGGAACTGCAGCAGGCGGGCTTCACCAACTGCTCTCTGGACCTGCGCCAGGACACGCCGCAGGGGGGCCACCCCTTCCGGCAGGCCCTGGCCGCACCGGCCCACGCGGAACCGGGGACCGCGCTCGCCGCGCCCGCACCGCTGCCGGCGCCCGCCCCGGCATCCGCCGGCGACGGCAGCGGCCGCCGACTCGACCTGCACCTCTGAGGGGACGACGATGACCAGTCCGATTCCGTCCGACATCTACACGCCGGTGACCGGCAAGCCCGGCAACACCGGTTCGAGCACCACGAAGACGACCGGCGACAAGAGCATGGGGCAGGACGCGTTCCTCAAGCTGCTCGTCGCGCAGTTGAAGTACCAGGACCCGACCAATCCGGCCGACGGCACCGCCTTCCTGGCCCAGACGGCGCAGTTCACCCAGGTGGAAAAGCTGGGTCAGATCGCCGCCGACCAGGAGCACCTGCTCTACGGCCAGATGATGCTCAACGCGGGCAGTCTCATCGGCCGCAGCGTCAGCTATCCGGGCGAAGACGGCGAGCCCGTCACCGGGGTCGTGACCTCCGCTTCGTTCGCGGGCGGCTCGCCGACCCTGCGGGTCGGGGACGTGGATGTGCCGATGTTCGCCGTCACCGAGATCCGCCGCAGCGCCTGACCGGGCCACGACCACCACAGACCGACCGACAGACCAGCGAAGGAAGAGACCTATGCTCCGTTCCCTTTTCTCCAGCATCAGCGGCCTCCGCGCTCACCAGCAGATGATGGACGTGACCGGCAACAACATCGCCAACGTGAACACCGCCGGATTCAAGTCCAGCCAGGCTACCTTCCAGGACACCCTCAGCCAGCTCGTGCAGGCGGCGGGCGCCCCCGGCAACGGCAACGGCGGCACGAACCCCGCGCAGGTCGGTCTCGGCGTGCGCCTCGCCGGTATCAACACCAACTTCGGACAGGGCGCGGTCCAGTCCACGGGTCGCGGCACGGACCTGATGATCCAGGGCGACGGGTTCTTCGTGGTCCGTTCCGGCAACGAGCAGCTCTACACCCGCGCCGGCGCTTTCAACTTCGACACCGACGGGCGGCTGGTCGCCAGCGGCGGCCGGGTCGTGCAGGGTTGGATGGCCACCAACGGCGTGATCGATACCAACGCGACGCAGACTGACATCCGGTTGCCGCTCGGCGCCACGGTGCCGGCGACCAAGACGACGACGGTCACCGTCGGCGGCAACCTGCCGGCCGACACCGCCAGCCCGACCCCGATCAGCGTCTCGATCGACGGGTACGACCAGCAGGGCAACAAGGTCACGGTCACGACGGAGTTCACCAAGGTCAGCTCGACCGAGTGGTCGGCAACGGTCACCCACGGCGGGGCGACGTCGCCCGCGCAGAGCGTCATCTTCGCCGCCGACGGCAGCACCCCGGCGCCGAACTCGATGGTCTTCAACGGCATCACCGTCGACTTCGCGAAGCTGACCAGCTACGCCGGGGACAAGACGGTGTCGGTCGGCAGCCAGAACGGGTCGGCGGCCGGTTCGCTCCAGGCGTACACCATCTCGCCCGACGGCACCCTCGTCGGCGTCTTCTCCAACGGCCTCAAGCAGTCGCTGGGGCAGCTCGCCATGGCCAACTTCAACAACCCGCCCGGCCTGGAGAAGGTCGGCGACTCGATGTACCGGACCAGCGTCAACTCCGGCGTTGCGCAGCTCGGGACCGCCGGCACGGGTGGCCGGGGCGCTCTGCAGGGCCTCGCGCTGGAAATGTCCAATGTCGATCTCGCGCAGGAGTTCACCAACCTGATCATCGCGCAGCGCGGCTTCCAGGCCAACTCGCGGGTCATCACGACCTCCGACGAGCTGCTGCAGGATCTCGTCAACCTCAAGCGCTGAACCTGAACGCGGGGGGCGGGTGGCCACGCCAC
>NZ_JBFANZ010000016.1:0-128482 GCF_040659735.1 Micromonospora sp. NPDC049679 | reverse complement strand
GCGACCGGCCCGCCGATCGACTGTGGCGTGAGGGTGCGCACGTTGGTGCGCTCCAACACCCGTACCCGCGGGTCGCTCCGCAGCGACGCGGTCGCGGCGGCGGCGCCGCTCGGCCGCCACCTCGCCCGCAAGGTGTCACCGACATGAGCGAGCAGAGCGAGCGAACCGGCCGGCAGAGCGGGCTGCGCTTCGGGTACGGCACGAACGGCTTCGCCAACCATCGTCTGACGGATGCGCTGGCGGTCATCGCCGACCTCGGCTACCAGGGGGTGGCGCTCACCCTCGACCACGACCATCTCGACCCGTTCGCCCCCGAGCTGGCCCGGCGCGTCACGCGCGTCGCCGATCAGCTCCGTGACCTCGACCTCGCCGTCGTGATCGAGACCGGCGCCCGCTACCTGCTCGACCCGTGGCGCAAGCACGCCCCGACCCTGCTCCACGACGACCCCGCCCAGCGGCTGGAGTTCCTGCGCCGGGCCGTCACCATCGGCGCGGACCTGGGGGCCGAGGCGGTCTCGTTCTGGGCCGGCGTGCGCCCCGCCGAGGTGCCCGAGCCGACCGCGTGGGCGCGGCTGGTGACCGGCACCGCGACGATCGTCGCGGCCGCCGACGCCGCCGGCGTGCCGCTCGGGTTCGAGCCCGAGCCGGGGATGCTCGTGCAGACCATCGCCGACTGGCGGGCGCTGCGCGCCGCGCTCGGCTCGCCACCCGGCTTCGGGCTGACGCTCGACATCGGACATTGCCGCTGCCTGGAGCCGGCGTCCGTGCCGGAGTGCGTGACGGACGTGGCGGAGCACCTGGTCAATGTGCAGATCGACGATATGCGCCGGGGGGTGCACGAGCATCTGGAGTTCGGCACCGGCGAGATCGACTTTCCACCCGTGCTGCGGGCCCTCGCCGACGTGGGCTACCGCGGCCTGGTCGCCGTCGAGCTGCCCCGCCACTCGCACGCCGCGCCGACCGTCGCCGCCGAGTCGCTCGCGTTCCTCACCGAGGCGGAGCGGGTCGGGGCCGCGTCGGCGGTGGACGGGGCCGCGTCCGCGGCGGACGGGATGAGCACGGCGCGGCCCTCGCTCTGCCTCCCCGGAGGAAACACCGACCGTCCGGTCATCGGACCCAGGCCGTCGCCTAGGGGGAAGCAGAGCAAACGCTCTGTGGCGCCCCACACCGCAGAGGAGGAGTGATGGAACCGGACGATCTCCGTGCCGCGCTCGCCGACGTTCCCGCCGCACCCGACCAGGGATGGTTGCGGGAGGCGCTGGACCGGGTGGCGCGCGAACCGGACGACATCGGCGGGCTCTTCGCGACCGCCGCCCGCCGCTGCGGGCGGGCGCCGCTGCCGCAGGCCCCCGGCTGGACCGTCGACGAGGCGGCCCGGGCGCTGCTGCTGGCGGCGCTCCCGGCCGACCGGGTCGCCTACGCGACGGACACCCTCTACCGGTACGGCGACGCCGCCGAGAAGCGCGCTGTCCTCAAGGCCCTGCCGCTGCTGCCGATCGGGGCGGACGCGGTGCCGCTGCTGCACGACGCGATCCGCACCAACGACACCCGCCTGGTGGCCGCGGCGCTCGGCCCGTACGCCGGTCAGCTCGACCAGCCGATGTGGCGGCAGGCGGTGCTCAAGTGCGTCTTCATGGGCGTTCCCCTCGCCGTGGTGCACGACCTGGACCGGCGTGCCGACGCCGAGCTCGCCACGATGCTCGCCGGGCTGGCGGAGGAGCGGTACGCGGCCGGCCGCGAGGTCGCCGCCGACGCGGTCGCCCTGCTGGACCGCCTGACCGCGGCCTACGGAAAGAAGGCGTGATGCGCATCTTCGACCCGCACATCCACATGACCTCCCGGACCACCGACGACTACGAGGCGATGGCCGCGGCCGGCGTCCGGGCGATCGTGGAGCCCGCCTTCTGGCTCGGCCAGCCGCGCACCAACCCCGGCTCGTTCGCCGACTACTTCGACTCGCTGATCGGCTGGGAGCCCTACCGCGCCAGCCAGTTCGGTATCCGCCACCACGCCACCGTCGCGCTCAACCCGAAGGAGGCCAACGACCCGCGCTGCACAGCGGTGCTCGACCTGCTGCCGCGCTACCTGGCCAAGGACGGCGTGGTCGCGGTGGGGGAGATCGGCTACGACTCGATGACCCCGGCGGAGGACGAGGCGTTCGCCGCGCAGCTCGCCCTGGCGGTGGAGTACGAGCTGCCCGCGCTGGTGCACACCCCGCACCGGGACAAGGCGCGCGGCACCGAGCGGACGCTCGCCGTGGTCGCCGAGTCGGGCATCGCGCCGGGACGGGTCGTCGTCGATCACCTCAACGAGGTCACCATCGGCCTGGTCCGCGAGTCGGGGTGCTGGATGGGCTTCTCCATCTATCCGGACACCAAGATGTCCCCGCCCCGCATGGTGGAGATCCTGAAGGAGTACGGCCCGGAGCGGATCCTGGTCAACTCCGCCGCCGACTGGGGGCGTTCCGACCCGCTGCTCACCCGCGCGACCGGCGAGGCGATGCTCGCCGCCGGCTTCACCGACGACGACGTCGACCGGGTGCTGTGGCGCAACCCGGTGGAGTTCTACGGGCAGTCCGGGCGGCTCGACCTGTCGGACATCGGTGACGTCGACGCCACCTTCGAGGGCAGCTCGATCAAGCGGGGAGGCAGCTGATGCGGCTGCGGCACCCCGACCGGCAGACCATCCACCTCGGCTACTGCACCAACGTGCACCCGGCCGAGGACCTCGACGGGATCATCGCGCAGCTCGACACGTACGCGCTGCCGGTGCGGGAGCGGCTCGACAGCGACGTGCTCGGGCTCGGGCTCTGGCTCGCCGCACCGGTCGCCGCCGGGCTCGCCGCCGACGGGGCACAGCGGCGGCGGCTCCGCCGCGAGTTGGACGTGCGCGGGTTGGAGGTGGTCACCCTCAACGGCTTCCCGTACCGGTCGTTCCAGGCGCCGGTGGTCAAGCACGCCGTCTACCACCCCGACTGGAGCACCCCGGAGCGGCTCGACTACACCCTGGACCTGGCCCGCGTCCTGGCCGATCTGCTCCCCGACGATGCCGCCCGTGGGTCGATCTCCACGCTGCCGCTGGCCTGGCGCGACCCGTGGGACCCCGGTCGCGCCGACGCCTGCGCCCGGCGGCTCGACTCCCTCGCCATCGGCCTCGCCGACCTGGCCCGGCAGTCCGGCCGGGCCATCCGGGTCGGCTTCGAGCCGGAACCGGGCTGCGTCGTCGAGACCACCGCGGACGCCGTACGACTCCTCTCCGATATGGACACCGAGTGGCTCGGCATCTGCCTCGACCTGGCGCACCTCGCCTGCGCCTGGGAGCAGCCGGCCGCCGCCCTGGGCCGGCTCCGCGAGGCGGGCCTGCCGATCGTGAAGGTGCAGGTCTCCGCGGCCCTCGGCGCGGACTCACCGCGGTTCGACGCCGACGTGCTGCGCGGCTACGTCGAGCCGCGGTTCCTGCACCAGACCCGCAGCTGCGACGGCGGGGCCACCGACGACCTCGACGCGGCGCTCGACGCCGAGCTGCCCGGCCCGTGGCGGGTGCACTACCACGTGCCGCTGCACACCGCGCCGGCCACGCCGCTCACCTCGACCGTTCCGCTGCTGCGCGACGCGCTCCGCGAGCTGGTCGGCGGTCCGGCCGCCGCCTGCGACCACTTCGACGTCGAGACGTACACCTGGGGCGTCCTGCCGGTCGCGCACCGGCCGGAGACCCCCGAACAGCTCGCCGGCGGCATCGCCGCGGAGCTGGCGTTCGCCCGCGACGAACTGCTCGCGCTGGGCCTGTCCCTGCCGGTCCGGCCCGCACCGGGCGCGGCGCGGCCGACCTACACGGAGGTGACCTCATGAGACCGCTGCTCGTCCTCGACGTGGTCGGGCTGACACCCCGGCTGCTCGCGCACATGCCGCGCCTGTCGGCGGTGGCGCAAAGCGGTTTCCAGGCGCCGCTCGGCACGGTGCTGCCGGCGGTGACCTGTGCGGTGCAGTCGACGTTCCTCACCGGCGAGCCGCCGTCCGGACACGGGATCGTCGGCAACGGCTGGTACTTCCGCGATCTGGGCGAGATCTTCCTGTGGCGGCAGCACAACGCGCTGGTCGGTGGGGAGAAGCTGTGGGACGCGGCCCGCAGGGTCAAGCCGGACTACACGGTCGCCAACGTGTGCTGGTGGTACGCGATGGGCGCCGACGTCAACTGGACCGTGACCCCGCGCCCGATCTACCACGCCGACGGCCGCAAGGATCCCGACTGCTACACCTACCCGCCGCAGCTGCATGACGAGCTCACCGGCCGGCTCGGGACCTTCCCGCTCTTCAGCTACTGGGGCGCCGCCGCGGGCATCACCTCGTCGGCGTGGATCTGCCGCGCCACGGAGCAGATCATGACGGACCACTCGCCGGACCTGACCCTGGCGTACGTGCCGCATCTCGACTACGACCTGCAGCGCTACGGCGGCAGCGCGCCGCAGGGGGCGGCCGCCGCCGCCGAGCTGGACCGGGAGCTCGCCCCGCTGCTGGATGCGGCGGCGGCGCGCGGCGTGACCGTGGTGGCGCTCTCCGAGTACGGCATCACCGACGTGTCCCGCCCGATCGACATCAACCGGCTGCTCCGCGCCGAGGGGCTGCTCGAGGTCTACACGCAGGCCGGCATGGAGTATCTCGACCCGTGGACCTCGCGGGCCTTCGCGGTCGCCGACCATCAGGTGGCGCACGTCTACGTGAAGGATCCGGCCGACGTGCCGGCGGTCGCGAAGCTCTATGCGGCGCTGCCCGGTGTGGCCGAGGTGCTCGACGAGGCGGGGAAGGCCGCGCACGGGCTCGACCACGAGCGCGCCGGTGACCTGGTCCTGGTTGCCGAGGCGGACGCCTGGTTCACGTACTACTACTGGCTGGACGACGCGAAGGCGCCGGATTTCGCCCGACTCGTGGAGATCCACCGCAAGCCCGGCTACGACCCCGCCGAACTCTTCTTCGACCCGGCCGCGCCGGGCGCCGCCAAGGGCCGGGCCGCGCTCGCGCTGCTGCGTAAGAAGATCGGCATGCGCTATCTGATGAGCGTGGTCGGGCTGGACGCGGGGGCGAAGGCCGTCCGCGGGTCGCACGGGCGGCTGCCCACCGACCCGCTGGACGCGCCGGTCCTGCTCTGCTCGGATCCGTCGGCGGCCCGCGACGCGTTCGCCGCCACCGAGGTGAAGGGGTTCCTGCTCGCTCTGGCGGGCCTCGCCGGGAGACCGACCGCGAGCGGGGCGCCGTCCCCGGTCACCGGGGCGAGGTGAACGGCGATGACCGCCCAGATGGCCCGGGACATCGACACGGAGGGGCTGCGCGCGCGCTGTGACGCCGAACTGGTGGCCTTTCTGGACCGCCAGGATCCGGGCTGGCCGGACGGCGCGCCGCGCGGGGTCTTCGACACGCTGCGCCGCTTCGTGCTGGCCGGCGGCAAACGGCTCCGTCCGATGTTCTGCTACTGGGGCTGGCGTGGCGCCGGTCGCCCCGACAGTCCGGAGATCGTGGCGGCGGCGGCCGCGCTGGAGCTCTTCCACGCGTTCGCGCTCATCCACGACGACATCATGGACGGCAGCGACTGGCGCCGCGGTGAGGCGTCGGTGCACCGCCTCTTCGCCGACCTGCATACCCGCCTCTCCTGGCGAGGTGACCCCGGCGCGTACGGCCGCAGCGCCGCCCTGCTCTGCGGCGATCTCTGCGCCACCTGGGCGGACCAGATGTTCCACGAGTCCGGCATCCCGGCCGACCAGCTCCGGCAGGGGTACGCCGTCTACGCGCACATGCGCACCGAGGTGATCGCGGGGCAGTACCTCGACCTGGTCTCCGGCGTCGGGGACGGCTCGGTGGCCAGCGCGCTCACCGTGATCCGGATGAAGGCCGCGCGCTACACGGTGACCCGGCCGCTGCAGATCGGGGCCGGGCTGGCCGGGGCGGGGGAGGAGTTGCAGGCGGCGTACGCGGCGTTCGGCGATCCGCTCGGTGACGCCTTCCAGCTTCGCGACGACGTTCTCGGGGTCTTCGGCGATCCGGCGGTCACCGGCAAGTCGGTCCTGGACGATCTTCGTGAGGGGAAGCCGACGGTGATGATGGCACTCGCCCGGGCCCGTGCCGACCGCGGCCAGGCGGACCGGTTGCGGGCGCTGTTCGGCAATCCGGGCCTTGATGGCGACGGCGCGGAGGAGTTGCGCGCGATCATCGTGGCGACCGGTGCGCGCGACCGGATCGAGCACATGATCCGGGTCCGTGCCGAGAGCGCGCTCGCCGCGCTGGCCGACGCCCCGGTGACCCCCGAGGCGCGCGAGTCGCTGACCACGTTGGCCGGGTCGGCGGTGAACCGGCAGCGGTAGCCGGCCAGCCAGCGAACCCCGGCCGAACGTTCATCGAGTTCCGTCTTGTTGTGATCTACCGTCCTGGGCGCACAGGGTGACCGCCGCCATGTTGCGCGCCGGCCAACTCCCGCAGCGCCGTGTCCCAAGGAGGCTCAGTGGTTATCCGCGATGCGCGCGCCGCCGATGCGCACCAGACCGGTCAAGAGCCGCCAGCTTCCGATGTGGATGACCGGAGATCGGCCGATTCCCGGCTGATCCCGCGTCAGCGGCGCGGTGACGGGGGCGACTGGCGTCGGCTGCGGATCGCGATGGTCGGACAGAAGGGGATGCCGGCGACGTACGGCGGGATCGAGCGGCACGTGGAGGAGTTGGCCAGCCGGCTCGCCGGCTACGGCCACGAGGTCACCGTCTACTGCCGGCAGAGCTACGGCACGGCGCCGCTGGACGAATACCGCGGCGTACGGCTGCGCCAGGTGCGCACGGTGGCCAGCAAGCATCTCGACGCGATCGTGCACTCCGCCACCTCGACTCTCGCCGCGCTGCGCGAGCGCCCGGACATCGTGCACTACCACGGCCTGGGACCCGGTCTGGTGGCGCCGCTGCCGCGCTATCTGTCCCGCGCGAAGGTGGTGCTGACGGTGCACGGGCTGGACAACCAGCGGGCCAAGTGGGGACTCGCCGCGCGCACGGTGCTCAACACGGCGTACTGGCTGAGCGGGTACGTCCCCGACGAGCGGGTCGCGGTGTCGCGCGGCCTCGCCGCCCACTACGACGACCGCTTCGGCGGCGCCGCCCGCTACATTCCCAACGGGGTCGCGGCCGCGCGTCACGTCCCGGCCGCGCAGATCACCGGACGCTTCGGGCTGACCCCCGGCGGTTACCTGCTGCTGGTCGGCCGGCTCGTCCCGGAGAAGGCGGCGGACCTGCTGATCCGCGCGTTCCGCCGGGTGCCGACCGGGCTGCGGTTGGCGGTGGTCGGCGGGTCGTCCTTCACCGACGGGTACGTGGCCCGGCTCACCGCGGCGGCGCAGGACGATCCGCGGATCGTGTTCACCGACTTCGCGTACGGCGACCTCCTCGCGGAGCTCTACTCCCACGCGGCCGGCTTCGTACAGCCCTCCCGGCTGGAAGGGCTGCCGTTGACGCTGCTGGAGGCGGCCTCGTACGGCCTGCCGGTGGTCGCCAGCGACATCCCGCCGCACCTCGAGGTGGTGGGGGCGGACGGGCCCGGTCGACGGTTGTTCCGGGACGGGTCCGAAGACGATCTGGTGCGGGCGCTGGGTCAGCTCACCGCCGATCCGGAGGCTGAGCGTGTCGGGGCGCTGGCGCTGCGTGACCGGGTCTGTGATGAGTACACGTGGGACGGTGCGGCGCGCGAGTTGGAGCGGCTCTATCTGGAGTTGGCCGCGCCGTCGGCGACGCGCGCGGGCCGGAGAGCCGGGTGATGGCGGGGCCGACGATCGGCCCATACTGGCTTCCCCGGATCTCCGGTTACATTGTGGCGATCTTCTGTCCCGTGCGGACGGGTCGGTGCCGCGCCGCTGGGCGGCCGGTAGGAAGGCGGGGCCGCCCCGGTGGGGCGGCGAGAGTCGAGTGGGACCAGTGACACAGGACAACCGGCATGCGGCGGAGCCCGCCGGCGGCGCGGCGCCGTTCGGCCCGCTCGCCGTACGCCCGTCGGGTCGCGCGGGTGGCGTGCTCACGGTCCTCGCCGCCCTGGTGGCGGCCGGGGCCGCCCTGCTCGCCGGCCTGTCGATGGCGGCGGGCGACAAGATGGGTGTGGTGCTGCCGCTCGCCGCGGTCGGCGGCGTGATGGTGGCGGCGCTGGCGATGACCCGCTTCGCCGCGTACGTCATGGTGATGCTCGCGGTGCGTTCCTGCGTCGACCTGTTCAAGCTCAGTGGCCCGACCGCCGGCAGGGCCGACGCCAACGAGGCGACCCGCGCCGCCGATCCCTCGACCCTGCTCGCCGTGCTCTTCCTGCTCGCCGCCGGCCTCTGGCTCGCCGCGCAGCTGCGCCGGCACGGTCGTCTGCACGGCTCGCCGCTGGGCTGGGCGATGATGCTGGTCGGCGCGAGCGGCGTGGTCAGTGCGGTGGGCGCGGCCCGTCCGGCGACCAGCATGCTGGAAGCGCTGCGGATCCTCACCGTCGTGGTGATGTTCCTGGTGTTGGAGCAGCTCATGCCCGACACCCGGGCGATCCGCCGGATCCTGCTCGCCTGCTACGCCTCGCTGGTGCTGGCGCTCGGCTACACGGTGCTGATGTCGCTGCTCGGCGCGCCGCCGTCGGAGGTGAAGGGGAGCTTCACCCGGATCAGCGGACCGTTCAGCCAGTCCACCACGTTCGGCCGCTACCTGATGTTCATGGTGATCTTCGGATTCGGCGTGTACCGCTATCTGGAACGGCGGCTGCGCGTCGCGCTCGCCGGGCTGCTCGCGCTCTCGCTGGTCTTCCTGCTGCTGACGAACACCCGCAGCGCCATCCTGGGCGCGGCGATCGGCCTGGTCGTGGTCGCGGTGTTGCAGCGCAGCGCCCGGATGCTCGCCACGCTCTGCGTGGTGGCCGTCGCCGGGATGCTGCTGCTGCCGTCGGTGGCGGGTCGCTTCGCGCAGCTCGGCGAGGCGCGCGCGGTCGGGGGCGGTCCCACCGGCAACACGCTCGCCTGGCGGGTGGACTACTGGACGCAGATAGTGACGCTGGCCAACCGCAACCCGGTGACCGGCATCGGTCCCAACATGACGCAGCGCGAGACGGACGAGGCGAAGAAGCCGCACAACGACTTCCTGCGGGCGTACGTCGAGACCGGCGTGCTCGGCCTGCTGGCGTACCTCGCCATGATGCTGCTCAGCCTGCACACCGGCCGGCTGGCGTTGCGCCGCGCGCCCCCGGCCACCCTGGAGCGGGGCATCGCGGTCGGGTTCCTCGGCTGCGCGGTGGCGTTCATCGCGGTCAGCGCCGCCTCCAACGTGATCTCCAATGTGGTCACGCTCTGGTACCTCTTCGCCTTCGCGGCCGCGGCGAGCAGCATCGCCCGCGGACCGGCGGCCGACACCATGGCGTCGGGCACGGCGCGACAGCTCGTAACGGCTCATTGACGTAGGAACAGTGGGGAGCGCAAGCGTGGAGATCGTCGACTACCTGCGGGTCGCCCGGCGGCGATTCTGGGTGCTGGTGGGCGTGCCGGTCGTCGCGACCGGCGCCGCGGCGGCCGTGGTGCTGCTCGCGCCGCAGCAGTACACGGGCACCGCCTACGTGGCCGCGCCCGCGCTCGTCGGGGGCGCCGCCGCGCAGCAGTACACCGGCATCCAGGCGGCGAACCAGTTCGTCGCGGCGTTCGGCGCGGCGGCCACCTCGCCGAAGGTGGTCGAGCAGGTCTCGGCCGAGACCGGGGTCGCCGCCGGCGCGCTCCGCGACGGGTTGAAGGTCACCCAGGTCGGCGCGAGCAGTCAGATCGAGGTCCGGTACAGCAGCACGGAGCGCGACACGGTCACGCCGGTGCTGTCGGCCACCGCCCGGCACGCGCTGACGTTCCTCTTCGCCTCGCAGGTCGGGATCGCCAGCCAGGAGGTGAAGACGGCGAGCGGCGACGTGACCGCGGCGACCGAGGCGATCAGCGCCTGGGAGAAGGCGAACAAGGTCTCCCAGGCGGACAAGCTCTACCAGGCGACCCTCAACGAGCTGGCCAGCCTGCGGCAGCAGCAGCTCGCGATGCAGGCGGTCGGCAACACGCGGGGCGCCGCGGCCGCCGGCGCGGTGATCGTCGAGCTGCAGAAGCGGCTCGACACGATCGGCCCGAAGCTGCCGGAGTACCAGGCGCTGCTCGCCCAGCGGGACAGCGCGACGAGCGCCCTGGCGAAGGCGCGGGAGGGGATGCAGGCGGCCCGCGCGCAGAATCAGGCGGCGGACTCCACCCAGGTGACCAGCGTCAGCGCGGCCGCTCCGGTCTCCCGGGTGAGCACGCTGGTCAGCACGGCGGTTCCGGTCGGTGGTGCGGGGGTGCTGATCGCGGTGCTCCTCGTCGCGCTGCTGGAACTCGTCTCCCGCAACCGGGGCGGGACCGCCCGCTCCGCACAGACCGCCGACGCTGCTCCCGACGCCACGCCCGGCGCCGTTGTGCCCGCGCCGCGCACGCAGGCGCAGCAGAACGCCACGACCGCGGGCCGATGAGGTGACGGCGGAGACGGCCGAGCCGGCGACGTCGTCGGCCGACTCCGGCGACCGGCACGTACGGGGGATGGCCCGCGGCGGTGGGCTGAACCTGATCGGCGCCCTGCTCAGCCAGGCGGCGGTCTTCGTGATCATGCTGCTGCTGGCCCGGGTGCTCGGCATCACCGAGGTCGGTCGCTACGCCCAGTGCTACGCCGTGCTCGCCCTGCTCGGGCTCCTCTCCCTCGCCGGATTCCGGGCCGGGCTGACCCGCTTCGTCGCGGTGCAGCTCGCCGACGACGACCCGGCTGCCATCCGGGGCACCATCCGGCTCGGACTGGCCATCTCGGCGGGCTCGTCGGCACTGATCGGCGCCGCGCTCGCCGTCGCCGCGCCACGCCTCGCGGAGCTGCTGCACGACCCGCAGCTCACCACCGGCCTGCGGCTGATGGCGCTGACCCTGCCCGCCTCGACGGTCTGCGAGGCGGCGCTCGCGGCGACCCGGGGCTGGCGCACGCAGCGGCCGTTCACGCTGATCGGGCAGCTCTACGAGCCGGGGTGCCGGCTCGCCCTCACCGCGCTGGCGCTCGCCGGCGGTGCGGGGGTGACCGGCGCGTACTGGGCGCTTGTCGTCGCGGCCTGGTCCGCGGGGGCGCTCGCCCTCGCCGCGCTGTGGCGGCTGCTGCGCCGGGTCGCCCCGGCGACGCCGGTCTTCCGGCCCCGGCAGCTCTTCACCTTCTCCACCGTGAGCTGGGTGTCATCGCTCTCCTCGACCGGGCTGATCTGGGTCGACACGCTGCTGCTCGGCGTGTACGCCACCGACGACATCGGCGTCTACAACGTGGCCACCCGGTTGGTCACGGTCGCCATCTTCGTGCTGGCGCCGATCAACGCCGCGTTCGGGCCGTACCTCGCCTCGCTGCACCATCAGGGGCGGATGGACGACGTGCGGCGGATCTACCGCGCCGCGACCGGGTGGGTGGTCCGGCTGTCGCTGCCGGCCTTCGTGGTGCTGCTGGTCTTTCCCGAGCACCTGTTGCGGCTCTTCGGGGGTGGCTTCGCCGCCGGCGCGGCGGTGACGGTGATCCTCGCGGTCGGCCAGTTGGTGAACGCGGCGACCGGTCCGTGCGGCACGCTGCTCAACATGTCCGGCCGGGTGGTGGTCAACATGGCCGACAACCTGGCCGCGCTCGTGCTCAACGTGTTGCTCAACCTCTGGCTGATCCCCGCGTACGGCATCGTCGGCGCGGCCGTCGCGTGGGCGGTGTCGCTGGCGGCGGTCAACGTGGCGCGGGTCCTGCAGGTGCGTGCCCTGGTCCGGGCGGTGCCGGTCACCGTCGGCATGCTGAAGGGGCTGGTCGCCGGGGCGCTCGCCCTGGTGGCCGGCTTCGCCGTGCGGTGGCTGGCGTCGGGCTGGCTCGCCGAGATCGGCGCCGGGCTGGTGGCCGTTGTCGTGGTGTATCTCGGTGTGCTGCTCGCCCTCGGGCTGAGCCGGGAGGACGTGATGGTGCTGCGCACGCTGGTCCGGCGGCGCGGGCGCGACGCGGCCGCGGCGGTGGCCCCGTGACCGGCCGTCGGGTGGCGGTCG
This sequence comes from Micromonospora sp. NPDC049679, assembly GCF_040659735.1. Lineage (NCBI taxonomy): Bacteria > Bacillati > Actinomycetota > Actinomycetes > Micromonosporales > Micromonosporaceae > Micromonospora > Micromonospora sp. NPDC049679. Next base: position 116,416 of record NZ_JBFANZ010000016.1, on the reverse strand, counting down.
ACCGGTTGCGCCGCACGGTGCGGGGCGCCCGCGCGTGGGGTCGCTGGCTGGCACCCGGGGCGCTGCCGGATTTCCTCGTCATCGGCGGTCAGCGCTGCGGCACCACGTCGCTGCACCATTACCTGGCGGACCATCCGCAGGTACGGGTGGCGAGCGGCAAGGAGCTCCAGTTCTTCAGCCTCCACTATGGACGCGGACAGCGCTGGTACCGGGGGCACTTCCCGTCGGCCGTGCCCGGGCGGCGCAGCTTCGAGGCGAGCCCCTACTACCTCTTCCACCCCGCCGTGCCGGCCCGCGTCGCGGCGACCCTGCCCGGGGGGCGGTTCATCGCGCTGCTGCGCGACCCGGTCGAGCGGGCCTACTCGCACTACCTGCACAGCCGCTCGTACGGCGCGGAGCCGCTCGCCTTTGCCGACGCGCTCGCCGCGGAGCCCGCGCGGCTCGCGGCGGCGCTGCGCCGCGGCCCGGAGACCCGGGCCGCGCACGCCGCGTTGCGCAACCACTCCTACCTCGCCCGCGGACGCTACGCCGAGCAGGTGGAGCGCTGGCTCACGCACGTGCCGCGCGAGCGGCTGCTCGTGCTGCGCAGCGAGGACCTCTACGCGGACCCCGCCGCCGTCTACGGCGAGATTCTGCGCTTCCTCGACCTGGAGCCGTTCACGCCGGCCGGGTTCGCCCGGCACACCCGGCGGGTGGACCAGGGGCCGTCGGCGCTGACCGGGGCGCTCCGTGCCGACCTGGCCGCGCACTTCGCCCCGCACAACGACCGCCTCGCCGAACTGCTCGGCTGGTCGCGGACCTGGCCGGCGGCGCTGCCCCGGACGTAACGTCTGGTTGTCCGGGCGCGTACTCTCCGGAGTCAATGCCTACTAACCCGATCTAGTATGTGTCGTCACTCACAGCGCCTTGGGAAATCACGCTGTGACGGCGCAGGGTTAGAGGCTTGCCGCATCGTCTGCCCCTCGGGATACCGCTGTGATCCAGATTCAGGGACTTCGCAAGACCTACCGTGCCCGGCGCCGCCAGGTGACCGCGGTCGACGGCGTCGACCTCACCGTCCGCGACGGTGAGGTGTTCGGTGTGCTCGGCCGCAGTGGCGCCGGCAAGAGCACCCTGCTGCGCTGCGTCAATCTGCTCGAGCGCCCCGATGCGGGCACGGTCACGGTCGACGGGGTGGAACTCGCCTCGTTGCGCCGGGGCCGGCTGCGCGAGGCACGGCAGGGGATCGGGATGATCCACCAGCACTTCGCCCTGCTCAGCTCCCGCACCGCCGCCGGAAATGTGGCCTTCCAGCTGGAAGTCATGGGGATGCCGCGTCGGGAGCGCGCCGCGCGGGTCGCGGAGCTACTCGAACTGGTCGGCCTCAGCGACCGGGCCGGGGCCTATCCGGCCCAGCTCTCCGGCGGGCAGAAGCAGCGGGTCGGCATCGCCCGGGCGCTCGCCGGGCGACCCAGGGTGCTCCTCTCCGACGAGGCCACCTCCGCGCTGGACCCGGAGACGACCGGCTCGATCCTCACCCTGCTGCGCGACCTCAGCCAGCGGCTCGGACTGACCATCCTCCTGATCACGCACGAGATGGAGGTGGTCAAGCGGATCTGTGACTCCGCGGCCATCATGCGTGAGGGACGGATCATCGAGTCCGGGCCGGTCACCGACCTGGTCCGCCGACCCGGCTCCGAACTGGCCCGCGAGCTCTTCCGGCTCGGCCCGGTGCCGGAGCTGTCGGACGCCACGGTGGTCGACGTCACCGTCGCCGGCGACGACGCGGACCACTCGTTCATCTCCGCGCTCGCCCGTGACCACGACCTCGACGTCCGCATCCTCGCCGGCTCGATCGAGGAGTTGGCCGGCGGCCCGGTCGGCCGGCTGCGCCTCGCGCTGCGCGGCCCCCGCGCCGCCGACGAGGCGCCGCTGCGCCAGCTTCGCGAGCTCGGCCTGATCGTGGAGGTTCCCCGATGACCTGGACCGAGATCGCGCCCCTGCTCTGGGACGGCGCGCGCGAAACGCTCTACATGCTCGCCGTCTCCACCGCGCTCACCGCCGTCGGCGGGCTGCTCGTCGGCGTGCTGCTGATCCTCACCGACCGGGACGGCCTGCTCGCCGCGTGGCCGGTGCACGCCGTGCTCGGCCTGATCGTCAACGTCGGCCGGTCGCTGCCGTTCATCATCCTGCTGGTGGCGATCATCCCGGTCACCCGGGCGCTCGTCGGGACCACCATCGGCACCGACGCGGCGATCGTGCCGCTCACCGTCGCCGCCATTCCGTTCTTCGCCCGCGTTGTCGAGACCGCGATCCGCGAGGTCGACCGGGACGTGGTGGCGGCGGCGACGGCGATGGGGGCGTCCCGTTGGGAGATCGTCGTCAAGGTCCTGCTCCGGGAGGCCCGTCCCGGCCTGGTGGCCGGGCTGACCATCACCGTCGTGGCGCTGGTCGGCTATTCGGCGATGGCCGGCGTGGTTGGCGGCGGCGGCCTCGGCGACCTGGCCATCCGGTACGGCTACCAGCGCTTCGAGAACGAGGTCATGATCGCGACCGTCGTCGCCCTCGTGGTCTTCGTGCAGCTCGTCCAGATGCTGGGGGACCTCGTCGCCCGGCGCCTGTCCCACAAATAAGCCTCGTTCCACCGCTACGCGGTACCAACAAACTCAGCACCAACGAAAGGGAAACACTCGTGCGTCGCACCTTTACCGCCACCCTCGCCGCGGCCGCCCTCGTCGTCGGACTCGCCGCCTGCGGGTCGGACACCGGCGCGGCCAGCTCGTCGCCCGACGCGCCGCTCAAGATCGGCGTCAGCCCGGTGCCCCACGGCGAGATCCTCAAGTACGTCAAGGACAACCTCGCCGCGGCCGAGGGCCTGAAGCTCGAGATCACCGAGTTCAACGACTACGTGCAGCCCAACGTCGCCCTGCAGGACAAGCAGCTGGACGCCAACTACTTCCAGCACAAGCCGTACCTGGACGAGGAGATCGGCTCGAAGGGCTACAAGTTCACCGCCCTCAAGCCCGTGCACATCGAGCCGCTCGGCGTCTACTCCAAGACGATCAAGAACATCGCCGACGTCCCCGACGGCGCGGTCGTGGCGATCCCCAACGACCCGTCCAACTCGGGTCGCGCGCTCAACCTGCTCGCCAGCAAGGGTCTGATCACCCTGAAGGACGGCGCCGGGGTCAACGCGACGCAGCGGGACATCGCGCAGAACCCGAAGAACCTGAAGATCAAGGAGCTGGAGGCGGCCCAGCTGCCGCGCAGCCTCGACGACGCCGCCCTCTCGGTGGTCAACGGCAACTACGCCATCCAGACCGGGTTCACCCCGTCCAAGGACGCGCTCGCGCTGGAGACCGGGGAGGGCAACCCGTACGCCAACCTGGTCGTGGTCCGTACCGGCACCGAGAACGACCCGCGCGTGGTCAAGCTGGAGAAGCTGCTCCACTCGGCCCAGGTGAAGGCGTTCATCGACGACAAGTACAAGGGCTCCGTGCTCGCCGCGTACTGATCCACGCGTTCCGTGCCGGCCCGGCTCACCGGGCCGGCACGAGCCCGCCCGGCGATCCGGGCGGGCTCTGCCGTTCACCGCGGCGGCTGATAGTCGCCGGTGAGTCGCCCCAGCTTCAGCGCCAGGTGCAGACAGAGCCGCTCGTTGCCGTCCTTGAGGTCCGTCTCGGCGAGCTGCTCCAGCCGCTGCAGCCGGTAGTAGAGCGTGGTGCGGTGCAGTCGCAGACGTTCCGCGGTCGCGTGCGCGTTGCCGGCCAGATCGAGGTAGGCCTCCAGGGTCTCCAGCAGCACCCGGTTGGCCTCGTCGCGCAGCAGCCGCGCCAACCCCGGATGCACCCCCGCCACGTCCAGGTGCTCCCCCTCGAGCCGGGACAGCACCCGGTAGACGCCGAGGCGGGACCAGGAGACGACCCGACCCAGTGCGGGCAGCTGGACGGCGACCCGGGCCGACTGCACCGCCTCGTCGTACGAGCGCACCCCCTCGGCCAGTCGCGGCCGCGTCTGTCCGATCCCCACGACCGTCCGGGTGACCGAGTCGAGCCCGCGGGTGGCGTGGCACAGCGCGGCGTCGAGATGCGTGGCGACCGCCTCGGGGCCCGGTCGCCCGGCTCCCCGGGGTGCGCAGAGCAGCAGCGTGCCGTGGTCGTGGCGGACCAGATGCAGGGCGGCGCGCGGGCCGATCCAGCGCCGGGTGTGCACGAGCGCCTGCTCCAGCGCGATCCGGGCGACGTCGTCGGGGGCCCCGCCCGGCGCTGTGACGAGCTGCGCGACCAGCGCGGTGGTCGGTCCGTCGCCGGCGACGACACCCTCCTCGAGCAGTGCGCGCACCGCGTGTGACCGGGTGGCCGGACCCTCGACGAGCAGGGTGCGGGCCGCCTCGGACTCGCGTTGCGAGGCGAGCTCGCCGAGCAGGGTCTCCCGGTAGAGCGCCAGCGCCAGATCCGAGGTGGCGTCGGTCGCCGTCGTGATGTCGTCGTCGGTCATCGTGCCGCCGGCGTCGATGAACCAGACGAAGCCGAGCAGCAGGTCGTCGTGGCGGACCGGCAGGCAGACCCGGGGGAGCAGCCCGAGTTCGGCGCAGCCGGGGGTCCGTACGGGGGTGCGGGCCGCCATGATGCCGGCGCGGCGGAACCAGGCCACCACCTCCGGGCTGGTCTGGCGGCTCAGGATGGACGCGCGTCGCACCGTGTCCATCGGCTCGGTGTGCCCGCTGTAGACCACGACGCGCTGGCGCCGGTCCTCGATCAACGCCGGTCGGCCGACCCGTGCCGCGACGGCGTCGACGATGTGCTGCAGCTCGCCCTGCATCGCGTCCTTTCCCGGAAGGACTCGGTCGTGTGTCAGCCCTTACCCTCTGCCGATCCGGTGCCGCAGCGCAAGATCCCATTCGACAGAAGTTCAGCCGACGCCCCGCGGGATTCGGCATCTGTCCAAAGAAGACCCGGTTCCGGTCCCCGGTCACGTCCCGTCGTCGGCCCGGACGCCGCTCCTTCAGGTGTCGCAAGCGTCCGCCGAACCTGCCGACATCTGCACGGTGACCACACGCCGGCCGGCCCATAGATTCGCCCCCACGGCGCGCCCACCCGTGACCGGCGACGCGGTCGCGCCGCATTACCCCCAACGAGAGGTGACCCGATGCACCTTGTCATCGCCAGGCGGTCGCGTGTGCGGCGGTCGATGTTGACGGCCGCGGTCGCCGCCGCGGTGGTCGTCTCCGGCGCGACGGCGCCCGCGTACGCCGCACCGGGCAACCCGGCCGGCGGGACCGCCCCCTTCCAGGTGCTCGATCCGCAGAACTGGCAGAACCCCGACGCCATGACGTGGAACGACTACAAGGCCGTGCCGAACAGGAACTGGGCCGACCCCGCCGTCGCCGGCTCGGTTCGCAACTTCAGGATCGCGCTGGTCACCCTCGACTACGCCGACCAGCCCTTCGTCATCACCCAGCGGGCCCGCTCGACGGTCTTCGGCAACCCGCAGGCCACCGCCGCCAACGTTCCGCGCGACCAGGTCGCCACGTTCTACAAGGACTTCCTGAACACGCCGAACACCCTGAACAAGGGGCACACCCTGCACGAGTACTGGATGCAGGACTCCAACGGCCGGTACGGCGTCGACCTCACCGGCTTCGGGCCGTACACCATGCCCGCCAAGTCCTATCAGTACGGCATCGACAACGGCTTCAACCCGGGCGCCTGCCCGACCGGCGAGGCCTGCGCGAAGAACATCCGCACCGACGGGCTCGGCGCCTGGCGCGCGGCCGTCGGTGACGAGGTCGCCAACCAGTACGAGCTGGTCTTCATTCTCTCCGCCGGCCAGGACGAGTCGTCGACCTGGCAGGAGTTCGGGCAGATGATGTTCCAGAACAAGGAGGACGTGCCGGACGCCTGGGGGCCGCCCGACCCCGCCCTGCCGAACTGGGCGAAGACCCGGTACGTCGAGTGGACGTCGTGGAAGGCGGCGGCCACCATCTGGCCGAACGCCGGCGGGGGCTCATCGACCCAGGCGGAGAGCTCCGGCATGGGCGTCTACGCCCACGAGCTGAGCCATCTGCTGACCATCGGCGACAACTACAACAACCCGTACGGGACGCCACTGCGTCGGGCGTACACCGGCATCTGGAGCATGATGTCGCGTGGGTCGTTCAATGGTCCGGGCGGCCCGCACACCCGGTGGCAGATCCCGCCGGTCAACGGTGGCTCGATGGGCTCGTTGCACACGCTGCGCGACAAGATGAAGATCGGGCTGATCGGTGAGGAGCACGTGCTGCGTCTGTCGCGGGAGGCGCTCGCCTCGTCCGGGATGGTGGTCGCCGAGGTGACCGCGCGTGCCGTGGACGCCGGGCGGGGCGGCCTGACCGGGGTCAACATCGCGCTCAACAAGGACCTCTCCCCGGCCTGTGACACCAGCGCCGAGCCGCTCTGCGACGGCGGCAACTTCAACAACTACACGGTCGAGGTGGTCGACCGGATGGGCGCGGACTCGTTCACCCCGGATGCCGGCGTGCTGGTCAGCAAGACCAAGAACGTCGACAGCGCGCCGTTCCAGTGGGTGGTCGACGCCAACCCGCAGGACATCGACATGATCGACTTCTATCGCCCGGACGGCACGCCGCAGAAGATCACGATGGGCGACTACCGGCAGTTGTCGGACGCGCTCTTCCACGCGGGGGCGCGTTCGGGCAGCCAGTACGAATACGTCGACCAGGCCAACCGCCTGCACTTCTACATCATCGACCTGAAGCGTGACGGCGACGGCGTCCTGTCGTACACCGTCGCGGTCCGGTCGCTGGACGGCGCCGGCGGCCCCAGCACGCACGGCGTCGCGCTCTCCAAGGGCGAGGTGACCGGCGGCGGCAAGCCGACCAACCGCGGGGTCTCGTGCTCCTTCGACCTGGCCAACACCGGCACCTACTCGGCCGGCGGCCAGGCCCACCCGGAGAACGTCAGCGCCTACCTCAGGTCCGACGTCTACCGGCTCTCCGCCGAGGTCGCCGGCAAGGGCTGGAGCGTCGCCGTGCCGAACGAGTTGGCGACGGCGAAGTTCGGGCGCTCCGTCCCGGTCAAGGTCTCCGTCGCGGCGACCGCCGCCGCGGCGCCGACCGGCTTCGTCAAGCTCACCGCGACCTCGGAGAGCGACCCGACGAAGACCGTCACCAAGCAGTGCCGGGTCGAGAAGTGAGCTGACCGGCCGAACTGCCCGGTGCCTCCGGCGGATACGCCGAATCCGCCGGAGGCCCCGGGTTCACCTGTGGGAGGACCGATGCCCCGACACGATGCCCCGTCCGCGGGGATCACCGCGCTGCTGATCGCGGCCGGCCTGAGCACCGCTCTGGTCGTCACCGGCTGCGGCGCTGCCGCCCCGGCGGCGTCGCCGATGACGGTCCGGCTCCTCGTCCGGGACATCAACCTCCGGCCGGCGGGCGTCGAGTGCGCGGGAACGGGTCCCTACGTCCACGTGCACCGCTCCGCCTCGTACCAGCTCGTGGACGGCGAGGGTGCGGTGCTGCACCGGGGTCAGCTCCCCGCCGGCACGGCGGTGCCGGCGTTCGAGGAGGACCTGGAGGTGGAGCGGATCCCGACGTACTGCGCCTTCGCCATCCCCGTCGAGGTCCCGGAGCGCGGCAGCTACCGGCTCGTCATCGACGACCGGCCGCCGATCGAGCTGACCGCCGACCGGCGGAACGTCGAAGGCCCAGCCCTCGTGGCGGTGGTCCCGTGAGACGGCGTGCGCTCGCGTTGTTGCTGGTCGCGGCTTTCGCGCTCGGTGGCTGCACCTCCGGCGGGGACGAGCGGCGTGCGGCGGACCCACCCGCGGGCGGCACTGCGACCCTGCCGGGTCCGGTCCCCGCCGACCTCGCGCTCCGGCAGCCGCCCGCCTCGGCCCCGGCCGCACCGACGTTCACCGCGACGCTCACCGACGGCACGCGGGTGGACGTCGCGACGCTCTGGGCCGACCGGCCGGTCGTCCTCACCTTCGTCGCCTCCTGGTGCACGATCTGCGCCGACCGCGAGCAGGCGCTGAGCGCCCTGGCCCGGAGCCATCAGGATCGGGTGGTCTTCGTGGGCGTCGCCGGCGACGAGGAGCCGGCCGCGCTGGACCGCTACCTGCGCGAGCACGGCGTGGAACACCCGGTCGCGATCGACGGATCGATGACGGTCTGGCGCGCGTACGCGATGCGGGAGCCGCCCGGCGTGGTGCTGATCAGCAAGGGTGGGCGGCTGCTGCGCGGCTGGCCCGGCGGCGTCGACGCGCCCACCCTCGACACCCAGCTGCGCGCCCTCGCGCTGGCCTCCTGACGCGCGTCCCGCACGATCCATACGACATCGGGGAAATGGTCGCTTCGCGCGGCGCGGAGACCACTCTTTCCCCCGACGTTGTGCGGCCACGCCCGCCCGAGGGGCGGTCAGGTGGAGGGTTGTTTGATCCAGTCGAAGGTGCGCTCCACCGCGCGCCGCCAGTTGTCGTACTCCGTGGCGCGGGTCGCCGGGTCCATGTCCGGCAGCCACTGCGCCGCCCGGTGCCAGTTCTGCCGCAAACCCCGCAGGTCCGGCCAGTAGCCGACGGCCAACCCCGCCGCGTACGCCGCGCCGAGCGACACGGTCTCGGCGACCATCGGGCGGACCACCGGCACGTCGAGCACGTCGGCGATGAACTGCATCAGCAGGTTGTCGGAGGTCATCCCACCGTCCACATTGAGCGTCCGGAGGGTCAGCCCGGAGTCCGCGTTCATCGCGTCGACCACCTCGCGCGTCTGCCAGCCGGTCGCCTCCAGCACGGCGCGGGCCAGGTGCCCCTTGGTGATGTACGAGGTGAGGCCGACGATCACGCCGCGGGCCTCGCTGCGCCAGTGCGGGGCGAAGAGCCCGGAGAACGCCGGCACGATGTAGCAGCCGCCGTTGTCGTCGACGGAGCGGGCCAGGGTCTCGATCTCCGGCGCCGTGCTGATCAGACCGAGCTGGTCGCGGAACCACTGCACCAGCGAGCCGGTGATCGCGATGGAGCCTTCGAGGGCGTAGACCGCCGGTTGGTCCTCGATGCGGTACGCGACGGTGCTGAGCAGGCCGTGCGCGGAGCGGACCGGGGCCGCCCCGGTGTTGAGCAGCAGGAAGCTGCCGGTGCCGTAGGTGCATTTCGCTTCGCCCGGGGTGAAGCAGGTCTGCCCGAAGAGTGCGGCCTGCTGGTCGCCGAGCGCGGCGGCGAGACGGACGCCCGGCAGCACCGCGCGGATGGTGCCGTAGACCTCGGCGGAGGAGCGGATCTCGGGGAGCATGGCGGGCGGGATGCCGAAGAACGCCAGCGACTCGGGGGACCAGGCGAGCGTGTTGAGGTCCATCAACATGGTCCGGCTGGCGTTGGTCACGTCGGTGATGTGCAGCCCGCCGGTGAGGTTCCAGATCAGCCAGCTCTCCATGGTGCCGAAGAGGACCTCACCGCGTTCGGCCCGCGCGGCCAGCCCGGGCGTGTGGTCGAGCAGCCAGCGCAGCTTGGGGCCGGTGAAGTACGTGGCGAGCGGCAGCCCGCAACGGCGCTGGACGTCCTCGGCGCCGGGGGAGTGGGCCAGTTGCTCGACGAGTGTGTCGGTGCGGGTGTCCTGCCAGACGATCGCGCGGCCGACGGGCCGTCCGGTCCGCCGGTCCCAGACGAGGGTGGTTTCGCGTTGGTTGGCGATGCCGACGGCCGCCACCTGCCCGGCGTCGATGCCGGCCTGGGCCAGCGCCCGGGGCACGACCCGTTCGACGTTGCGCCAGATCTCGGTGGCGTCGTGTTCGACCCAGCCGGGGCGGGGGAAGTGCTGCTGGTGCTCGCGTTGGGCGACGGAGACGAGTTGCCCCCGACGGTCGAAGACGATGCACCGGGTCGAGGTGGTGCCCTGGTCGATCGCGACCACATAGCGGTCAACCATGGGATGTGCTCCTCGGGAACGGCGGGCGGATCGGGGTGTTCACCATCGTGCGGCGCCGAGGTCGCGGGAGACGGCGCGGGCGGCGTCGCGCACGTGCGCCACGAGCCCCGGGTCGGGCCTGCGGTTGGAGTCGCAGAGGCGTTCCACCGGGCCGGTGATGCCGATGGCGCCGACGACGAGGCCGCCGTACCCCCGGATCGGTGCGGCGAGGCCCGCCTCGCCGACGGTCATCTCCTCGATCTCCGCGCCCCAGCCGGCCTCCCGGATCGCGGCGAACGCGCGACCGAGCGCCCGCGGGGTGACCAGCGTGCGCCGGGTGTACGGCGCCAGGTCACCGGCAAGGATGGCCGCCGAGTGCCCCGCGTCGTACGCGAGGAGCACCTTGCCCAGCGCGGTGGCGTGCGGCGGCAGCAGCGCGCCCACGTCGAGCGTCTGGAGGGTGTCGTCGGGGCGGAAGACGTGGTGGACGACGAGGACCTTCCCCTCCAGCAGGGTGCCGATGCGCACGGCTTCACCGGTGCGGGAGGCGAGCGGGTCGGCCCAGTTGATGGAGCGTGAGCGCAGGTCGTTGACATCGAGGTAGCTGGTGCCCAGATGCAGCAACGCGGCGCCGAGCTGGTATTTGCCGGAGGTCTCGTCCTGCTCCACGAAGCCGACGTCCTGCAGGGTGCGCACGATGCCGTGGGCGGTCCCCTTGGCCAGGTCGAGGGAGCGCGCGATCTCGCCGACGCCGAGCCGGCCGGAGCTGCTGGCCAGTAGGCGGAGGATGGCGGCGGCGCGGGCGATGGACTGGACCTGGCCAGGCACGCGCGCATGCTAACCCGGTTCGGGGTGCGGCAACAGTGTTCGACATTGTCGACCGGGGTTCGTTGACTGTCGATTTCACGTTTCCTACGGTTCACCCACCTGCGACGTCCGTCACGCGGTCGTCACGTTCCGAGAGGACACCCGCCCACGTCACACCCGGCACCCAGGAGGAAGCATGACCCAGCGCGTGAAACTCCCCGGACTTCTCGGCGAACTGGCGGCGGAGTTCGCCGGCACGATGATCCTCATCCTGTTCGGGGTGGGGGTGGTGGCCCAGGTGGTGGCCGGCGGCATCGGCGACCACGACAGCATCGCCTGGGCGTGGGGCTTCGGCGTCGTACTCGGCGTCTATGTCGCCGCCCGGATCAGCGGCGCCCACCTCAACCCCGCGGTGACCGTGGCACTCGCGGTCTTCAAAGGCTTTTCCTGGCGCAAGGTGCTGCCCTACACGCTCGCCCAGACCGCCGGCGCCTTCGTCGCCGCGCTGATCGTCCGCTGGAACTACAGCGAGGTGCTGGCCAAGGTGGACCCCGGCCACACCATCAAGACCCAGGGCGTCTTCTCCACCCTGCCGGGCAACGGCGAGTTGCCGGTGGGGCAGTGGGGCGGGCTGCGCGACCAGATCATCGGCACCGCCATCCTGCTCTTCGTCATTCTCGCCCTCACCGATATGCGCAACTCGCCACCGGCGGCCAACCTCGCCCCGGTCGTCATCGGTCTGCTCGTCGTCGCGATCGGCATGGCGTGGGGCACCAACGCCGGCTACGCGATCAACCCGGCCCGTGACTTCGGTCCCCGCCTGGCGTCCTTCCTGACCGGCTACGACACGGCGTTCCGGGACCAGTACGGTGGCCTCTACTTCTGGGTGCCGATCGTCGGTCCGCTGCTCGGCGGCGTGCTCGGCGCCGGCCTCTACCAGGCGTTGATCGGCCGCTTCCTCCCCGCCGACGAGCCGCCCGAGCCGGGCCGCGTGCCCACCCCCGCCGAGACCGAGCCGGTCAAGGTCTGACACCGACCACATTCGAGACAGGAGACGCGGATGGCTGACTTCGTCGGCGCGGTAGACCAGGGCACCACGAGCACCCGTTTCATGATCTTCGACCATGGCGGCAACGAGGTCGGCCGCCACCAGCTCGAACACCAGCAGATCCTGCCCCGTGCGGGGTGGGTCGAGCACAACCCGCTGGAGATCTGGGAACGCACCTCGGCGGTGATCCGGACCGCGATGAACGCGCACGGGCTGAACGCCGCCGACCTCGCCGCGTTGGGCATCACCAACCAGCGGGAAACCACGGTGGTGTGGAACCGCCGCACCGGACGCCCCTACTACAACGCCATCGTCTGGCAGGACACCCGCACCGACCAGATCGCCGCGCTGCTGGACCGGGACGGGCGCGGTGACGTCATCCGGCAGAAGGCCGGCCTCCCGCCGGCCACCTATTTCTCCGGCGGCAAGGTGCAGTGGATCCTGGAGAACGTCGACGGCGTACGCGAGGCCGCCGAAAAGGGCGAGGCGATCTTCGGTAACACCGACAGCTGGCTGATGTGGAACCTCACCGGCGGCACCGACGGCGGCGTGCACGTCACCGACGTCACTAACGCCAGCCGCACCATGCTGATGAACCTGGAAACCCTCGACTGGGACGACGAGCTGCTGTCGTTCTTCAACATCCCGCGGGCGATGCTGCCGCAGATCCGGCCCTCGTCCGATCCCGACCGGTACGGCACCACGCTGCCCACCGGCCCGCTCGCCGGCGAGGTGCCGCTCACCGCGATCCTCGGTGACCAGCAGGCGGCCACGGTGGGTCAGGTCTGCTTCGCGCCGGGCGAGGCGAAAAACACCTACGGCACGGGCAATTTCATGCTGCTCAACACCGGCACCGAGATCGTGCGGTCGCGCGCCGGGCTGCTCACCACCGTCTGCTATCAGTTCGGCTCCGAGGCCCCGGTCTACGCCCTCGAAGGCTCCATCGCGGTCACCGGGTCGGCGGTGCAGTGGCTCCGTGACCAGTTGGGCATCATCCGGGAGGCGGCGCAGAGCGAGGCGCTGGCCGCGCAGGTGGAGGACAGCGGCGGGGTCTACTTCGTGCCGGCGTTCTCCGGGCTGTTCGCGCCGTACTGGCGCTCCGACGCCCGCGGCGCGATCGTCGGGCTGTCCCGCTACAACACCAACGCCCACCTGGCGCGGGCGACGCTGGAAGCGATCTGTTACCAGACGCGGGACGTCACCGAGGCGATGGCGAAGGACTCCGGGGTCACCCTCGACGTGCTCAAGGTGGACGGCGGGGTGACCGCCAACAACCTCTGCATGCAGATCCAGGCCGACGTCCTCGGTGTGCCGGTGAGCCGGCCGGTCTGCGCCGAGACGACGGCGCTGGGCGCGGCGTACGGGGCCGGGCTCGCGGTGGGGTTCTGGAAGTCCACCGACGAGCTGCGGGCCAACTGGAACGAGCGGGAGCGCTGGCAGCCGACCTGGTCGGAGGAGCAGCGCGAGGAAGGCTACGCCAAGTGGAAGAAGGCGGTGCAGCGGACGCTGGACTGGGTCGACGTCGACGGCTGACCTGAGCGCACCACCGGTGGCGGTTCCCGACGCGGGAGCCGCCACCGGCGTTTCGGGTCAGAGCCCGGCGGCGTGCGCGGCGGAGGTCCCGCCCACGACCGGCAGGACGATGCGGCTGGTCTTGAGCGCCAGCGCGATCGTGGCCCGGGTCTGGTCGGCCTGGCTGGAGTACTGCGGGTAGCTGGCCACGATGATCACGCCGATCCGGTGACCGGGCTGGAAGACGTAGTCCTCGGGGAGCAGCGGGAAGTCGAAGTTGTACGACTGACCGGGCGCCAGCGGCGCGGGGGTGCGCAGCGACTGCCGGTTCTGCGCGTCCATGACGCCCTTGGTGACCAGTTCGTAGTCGGCGGTGGCGACCCGCTTCTGGGTCTGCTTGTAGCAGCCGTTGTCGGTCGGGCTGCTCTCGCCCCAGCAGTCCTCGGTGGCGAGCGTGATGATGCCCTCGCCCGACGCCCGGTGCGCGACCCGCTCGGCGGCGCCGTAGTCGACCAGGATCGCGCCGAGGTTGGTGTCGGTCTGGTCGGCCGAGGCGCGCAGCTTCACCACCGGTGTGCCGGAGATGTGCAGTGGCGCGGTCAGCGGCGCGGACAGGTAGGCCAGCCGGTTCGGCTGGACGGTGTCCGGGTTGAGGATCATCGTGTTCTGGCTCTGCGTGGGGCTGTCCTGCAACGACTGGGTCGTCGGCTTCGCCACCGGCACCAGGCCGAGCCCGCCCGCGCCGTTCGCGTTCGGCTGGAGGAAGACCTCCGTGTCGGCCTTGCCGGGCACCGGCCAGTCCGCGTACGTCTGCCACACGTCGGCGGCGCGTTCGACGTCGACCCGCGGCTCGTCCATGATCCCGTTCTGGATGCCCTGCAACCAGAAGTCGAACCACCGGTGCAGGGTCGGCACCCAGGCGGTGCGGCGGAAGTCGAACGGGTCGACGTGCCCCTCCTGCGCCAGCCACATCTTGCGCGGCACGTTCTGCTCGGCGAGCGCGTACCAGAACTTGCTCATGTGGTCCGGCCGCACGTTGTCGTCGTTGATCCCGTGCACGAGGAAAACGCTCGCCGTCATGTTGGGGACCTTCTTGACGTAGCTGCGCTCGTTCCAGAAGGCGGTGTAGTCGCCGTGCTCGTCGCCGTCGTTGGCCGCCAGGTCGTCGCGGACCGGCTTGCAGTAGGCGCGCCGGTCCGGGTTGGTGACCACGTTGGCCAGGTACGAGGTGTAGTCGTTGCCGCGGGTCACCACGCCGTTGCTGCGCACGTAGTCGTAGTACTCGGTCGGGCCGCCGATCGGCACCACCGTGGTCAGGCCCGGTACGCCGGTCACCGCCGTGGCCATGGCGAGCGAGCCGTCGTACGACTTACCGATCATGCCGGTCTTGCCGTTGTGCCAGTCGGCCTTCACCGCCCGGCCGGCGGCGTTGCGCGCCACCGCCCGGCCGTTGAGCCAGTTGATCGCCTGCTTGGCGCTGAGGTTGTCCTCGTTGGCGTTGGTGGTCGGGCAGCCGGTGGAGTTGCTGGTGCCGACCATGTCGAGCAGGATCACCGCGTAGCCGCGTGGCACGAAGTAGTTGTCGTAGAAGAGCGGCCACCTGTCGAGCAGGCCGTCGCCGTCGAGGTCGGCCTTGCACTCCGCCTCGTTGCCCCGGCACACCGTCGAGTAGTAGGGGCTGGCGTCCATCACGACGGGCACCTTGAGTCCGTCGGCGGTGGCGCGGGGCCGCATCACGTCGAACGCGATGACGTCGCGCAGCCCGTCGTTGTCGCTGTCGAAGGTGGAGTCGATGAATAGCCGCTCCCGGATGGCGTCGGCGTAGCCGAAGACGGGTTGGGTGACCCCGTCCCGGATGACGACCGACGGTGCGTCCTGCGCGGCGAGCGCCGACGGCGCCGCGCCCAGTACGGCGACCGCCGCCACCGGGAGCAGGGCGAGCCCGACGCTCCATAGTCTGCCGATGCGACCCATGCACACTCCTCGAAATCTGGGGGTGTGCACAGGCTATGAAGCGTGGCCGCCCGCGACTAGGTGCACGTGTCGGAATGTGCCCGGCCGCGGTTCGACGTCTAACCCGGCGGCGTACCCCCGATTCCGCTCACCTCGTCCGCCCGCTCACCGATGGTCACAAGGAGGAGGGCGGTATCCCGCTCTCGTGCCGCCTTACAAGGGACCCGCCGTGAAGATGTCCAAGCTCACCATCAGCCGTCGGCTCGGCCTCGGGTTCCTCGTGGTCGTGCTCAACATGCTCGTGCTGACCGCCGTCGGCGTGTCCCGGGTCGACGAGATCGGCAGCCGGCTGACCGTCATCAACGACCTCAACAGTGTGAAGCAGCGCTACGCGATCAACTTCCGCGGCAGCGTGCACGACCGCGCGATCAGCCTGCGTGACGTCGTGCTGGCGCCGGCGCCGAAGGACGCCGAGCGCGACATCGAGGACATCAAGCGACTGGCCGACACGTACGCCGAGTCGGCGAGCAAGATGGCCGCGATCTTCGCCGACGCGGCCAAGGTGAGCCAGGACGAGCGCGCCGCGCTCGCCGAGATCCAGCGGATCGAGCAGGCCGCGCTGCCCCTGATCGACCAGGTGGTCACCCTGCGGATGGCGGGCGACATGAACCAGGCATCGACGGTGCTGGGGCAGGTGAAGCCGCTGTTCGTCGAGTGGCTTGCCGCGATCAACAGGTTCATCGACCTGGAGGAGGCGATGAACCGTACGGAGACGGCGCAGGCCCGGGGGATCGCCGACG
Source organism: Micromonospora sp. NPDC049679 (assembly GCF_040659735.1). Lineage (NCBI taxonomy): Bacteria > Bacillati > Actinomycetota > Actinomycetes > Micromonosporales > Micromonosporaceae > Micromonospora > Micromonospora sp. NPDC049679. The sequence continues at coordinate 100,419 of NZ_JBFANZ010000016.1, read as the reverse complement.
GCTTCCTCGTCATCATGCTCGTGATGTGCGCGCTGGCGACCGTGTTCGCCGTCCTGGTGGCCTGGCGGCTCACCCGCGGCATCACCCGCCCGCTGGCCGACGCGGGTGCGGTGCTGGCGGCTGTCGCCGACGGTGACCTGACCCGGCGGCTGACTGTGACGTCGGACGATGAGATGGGTCGCATGGCGCGCTCGATGAACACCGCGCTGGCGGCGGTCGGCGAGGTGATGACGGCGTTCGGTCGAAGCACCGCGGGGCTCACCTCGATCAGCGACCGGATCGGTGGCCTCTCCGGCCGGATCGCCGATGGAGCGCGGGAGTCCTCGGCACAGGCGGAGGTCGTCGCGGGTGCGGCGGAGGAGGTGTCGCGCAACGTGCAGTCCGTCGCGGCGGGCTCGCAGCAGATGGGCGGCTCGATGCGGGACATCGCGCAGAACGCCCACCAGGCGGCGACGGTCGCGGGCCGTGCGGTGAGCGCCGCGGAGGCGACCACCGCGACCGTGACGCGGCTCGGCGAGTCCAGCCGCATGATCGGTGACGTCGTGAAGGTCATCACCTCGATCGCCGCGCAGACCAACCTGCTGGCGCTGAACGCCACGATCGAGGCGGCGCGGGCGGGCGACGCGGGCAAGGGGTTCGCGGTCGTCGCCAACGAGGTCAAGGAGCTCTCGCAGGAGACGGCACGGGCGACGGAGGACATCTCCCGTCGCGTCGAGGCGATCCAGGCGGACACCAACAGCGCGGTGGCGGCCATCGCCGACGTCTCCCGGGTCATCGGCCAGATCAACGACTATCAGCTGACCACCGCCGCGGCCGTGGAGGAGCAGACCGCCACGACGAACGAGATGAACCGCAGCGTCGCCGAAGCAGCCGCCGGGTCGGGGCAGATCGCCGCGAGCATCGGCGGGGTGGCCTCCGCCGCCAGGGCGACAACGGAGTCGGTCGGCGAATCGCAGCGGGCGGCGAACGAGTTGTCCGAGGTGTCGGGACAGCTGCAGTCCCTGGTGGCCAGGTTCCGTTTCTGAGGCTGGCCCTGGCGGTATCGGGCGGATCGCCGCCGCCGGTGCGCGATGTGGTCAGCGGACCCCGGAGAGCACCTGCGCGGCGGTGCCGTCGCCGGCGAGCAGCACCGGGGTGTCGGCGACGGTGACGGTGCCGGCGGCCTTCAGCGGGGCGCCGACAGCGGCGCTGCGCAACCCCGGCCCGGACGCCACGGTCACCGTCGCGCCGGAGGCCGACCACACGACGACCGTGGTCGCGCCGGAGCGCTCGAACGCCACGCCGGTGAGCCGACCCGTGGCGATCGGCGTGACGGTGGCCTCCCGCGCCGCCCCGACCAGGCTCGCCAGCATCCGGCCGGCCTCCCGCTCGGTGCCGTCCGGGTCGAGCAGGCCGTAGCGCACCTCGGCCCCCGCCCGGTTGCCGGGGCTGTAGGCGAGCGGCAGCCACATCACCTGGCGTACGCCGCCGGCGATCAACTGTGCGACCACCTTGACCATCTCGCCGGCCCGGCTGGCCGCGTCCCCGTCGCCGTCGCGCCAGAACTGGCCGACCTCCCACGCCTCCACGGGCACCCCGGCCGGGGTCTGCGCCTTGAGGTAGCCGACCAGCGCGGGCACGGCGCTGAAGTGCTCGTAGAAGTGCAGTTGCCGGAGTTGGACCACGCCGTCGTCGAGCAGCCGCTCGGTGGCGGCGAGGAAGGCGAGGTTCCGCGCGTTCGTCTCGTTGGCGAGCGCCTTCTCCAGCTGGCTGGCGTCGCCGACCGCCGGGATCTTCTGCCCGCGCGTGCCGATGCGGCGCGCGAAGTACGCCCGGTACGCGGCGATCGCCTCGGCGGTGCGTCCCGCCTGGAGCAGGTGGTCGACCATCCCGAACCCGTACGCCACGCTGCTGATGCCGGAGTCGACGACGCGTGCCTGCGGGTCCGCGGCGTGGATCGCCTCGGCGGCCGACCGCACGAGCCGCGTGTAGTCCTCGGGGCTGCCGGCCCAGTACTGCTCCGCGTTGACCTCGTTCTCGATGGCGTACTGCCGCACCCCGTAGGGGGAGTAGCGCGCCACCAGAGCCCGGACGAACGCCTGGTAGGTGGCGAGGTCGCGGGGCATCGCCGACTCGGTCTTGTTGGCCTCGCCGCGGGTGTACTGGGCGGTACCGCCGGTGGCCCAGCAGACCCCGATGCGGATCTTCAGGTTGAGCGTGATGCCCAGTTCTTTGCTGCGCTTCGCCACCTGGTCGACGCCCGCCCAGTCCGGGCGGCCCCGGGTCTTCTCGACGTCACACCAGCTCAGCTCGTGGTAGGTCGCGGAGCCGGCGAGTTTGCGCAGGTAGGGGGTGAACTGGTCGTAGCGCGACCAGTCCCAGTGCGCGCCGAACGGGTTGGCGGTGCCGCCCGCGGCGGAGAGCGGCGGCGCGGCGCTGCCCGGGGCGCTCGTCGCGGGGGAGGGACGGGTGGGGGTCGGCGCCGGTCGGCCACCGCCGGTGCAGGCGGTCGAGGTGAAAACGGCTGCGGCGGTGACGGCGGCGAGCAGCACGGCCCGCAGCCTGGTCGGTCGCCTCATCGGTACCCCAACTCGCGCAGCATGCCGCCGGAGAAGATCCGCACCAGCAGCCGGAGGAACGGATCGAGTTCGCGGCGGTACGTGCCGACCCGCGAGCCGTAGATCGGGGCGTCGGTGCCCGCCGCCGCGCGCCGCTTCTCCGCTTCCGTGGTGTATTTCCGGGCCACGTCGTGCTGCTTGTCGTCGTATTCCAGGATGCCCGCCTCCCAGGGTTCGCCGAGGAATTCGAAGAGACCGCGCATCGCCTTCTCCGGATCGGTCACGGTCTCCTCGTAGCGGAGCTCGTAGTAGCGGTCGGCCGGGAGCGTGCGCCCCACCGCGCGGGCGGTGCGGATGTAGCGGGGCCACTTCACCACGCACTTCACCGCCGACCAGTAGCCGAACCGTTTGCGGTGCGACACCACCACGTCGCGGCCGTCGCGGATGACGTGCACGATCTGCGCGTCGGGGAAGACGCGGGTCACGAAGTCCAGCGACATGGCGTAGAGCGGCGTCTTGTCGGCCCACCGGGTCTTGCCGCGGCCGCGCGCGTACTCCTCGTGGATGCCGCCGAAGAAGTCGGCGATGCGGCGCAGCCATTCCTCCTGCGGCAAGCCGAAGCGGGCCAGCCGTTCCCAGTCCCGGCCGACGATGCGCTCCAGGTCGGTGAGGAAGCGGGTCTCCGGGCCGCAGCTGATCCGCGAATGCGAGTCGAGCACCAGCCGGAGCATCGTGGTGCCGGAGCGCTGGCAGCCGACCAGAAAGATCGGCGCCGGCCGCTCGCCGTCGACGTGCTGGCGTTCAAGCTGGGCTTCAGTCACGGACCATCTTCTCCACGCGGGGCGCCGGGCGGGTGGCGGCCGCGTCCAGGCGCGCGGTCAGCTCGTCGCACAGGGTACGGACCCGCGGGTCGATCGCCAGGGGGCGGCGCTGCGGCGCCCGCCGGGTGATGTGCGCGCAGAGCCGCGGCTGGTAGGGGAAGTCGAGGAACGCGCAGAGCCGCCGGGTCTGCCCCTCCGGGTCGGCGACGAGCGCGTCGTACGAACAGAGCAGCACGTCGTCGCGTTCGTGCAGCGCGAGGCGGAAGAAGAGCGCGTTGCGGACCCACCAGAAGAGCGCGGCGGCGGTGTACGGGTCCATCCGGACGGGGTCGAGTTCGCGGATCAGCTCCGTGGTCGCGGCGTCGAGGCGCTGCCCCTGCCACCGGCCGCCGATCGTGCCGTCGGCGATGGCGCGCAGCGCGGACAGGTTGGCGTCGCCGAACTTGGCGACCTCGGAGCGGGCGCGGTCGTCGACGTCCCGCCAGCTCCACAGTGCCCGGCCGGGGGCGAGCCCCGGTAGGGCGAGCAGCTGATCCACCCGGTGGGTCTCGCAGAGGGGTTTGACCAGCACGTACGCGTGCCGGCTGCGGTGGACCGTCTCGACCAGGCGGTCGTCGGGGCGGAGCTGGAAGCGGTGGAAGAGCTGGGCGTCGTTCTCGTTGCGGACCTCGAACTGGGGCGCGGTGTCCAGCCCGCGGACCAGCATGTTGGTGCCGCTGCGCTGCAGGCCGACCAGGTAGACCGGGAGCGCGGTGCCGGGCGGCACGCCGTGCCGGCGTCGCCAGCGGCGCTTGGCCAGCGCGGTGCCGATCCGTTCGACCGGGTCGAGCCGGTCCTCCTCGACCAGCCGGCGGATGCCCTCGGTGCGGGCCCATCGCACGTGCCGCGCGACGCGGCGGGCCGTGTAGGCGAGGGCGGAGGGCTCGTCGTCGTGGGCCACTGCTCCTCCTCGCTCGCGGCTGGCGACGACGGGTCGGCCGAGCCGCGCGAGGTCTTCAGCGGAGCCAGGCTATACACAGGGGATGGTGGAAGGCCAGGCCGCGGCCCGGACGGCCACCGGGAGATCACCCTTTCAGGCACATGGAGATCGCGAGCTGGACTGATCGATCAGGGCTGAATAGGTTCCACACCGATGCGTGTCCTCCATGTCAACAAGTTCCTCTACCGTCGCGGCGGGGCGGAGGGATACCTGCTGGACCTCGCGGAGCTGCAACGGGCGGCGGGCGACGAGGTCGGGTACTTCGGGATGACCCATCCTCACAATGAGTCGCCGCTTCCGTACGCTGAGCACTTTCCGTCCCATGTGGAGTTCGAACCGGCGCCGCGCGGGCTGCGGCCGCGCGCCGCGGCCGCCGGCCGGATGATCTGGTCGCCGGCGGGGCGCCGGGGCCTGGCCCGGGTGCTCGCCGATTTCCGCCCCGACGTGGTGCACCTGCACAACATCTACCACCAGCTCTCCCCGTCGGTGCTGGCCGCGGCGCGTGCCGCGAAGGTGCCGTGCGTGCTGACGCTGCACGACTACAAGCTCGCCTGCCCGAGCTATCAACTCCTGGACAAGGGCGAGCTCTGTGACGCCTGCGTGACCGGCGGTCCGCTGATGGCGGCGCGGCGTCGCTGCAAGGACGGCGCGCTGGGCCCGAGCGCGCTGCTCGCGGTGGAGTCGTGGCTGCACCGGTCGCTGCGGGCGTACGACCCGGTCGCGGTCTTCGTCAGCCCGAGTCGGTTCCTGGCCGGGGTGATGGGCCGGGCCGGCGTCTTCCCCGACCGGATGCACGTGCTGAACCACTTCGTCGACGTGGCGGCGCTGCCGATGAAGGAGACGCCCGGTGGCGGGGTGGTCTACGCCGGCCGCCTCTCCCACGAGAAGGGCGTTGACCTGCTGATCGAGGCGGTCGCCGCCCTCCCCGCCGGCGCGCCGGTCGACATCGCCGGGGACGGCCCGGCCCGGCCGGCGTTGGAGGAGCGGGCGCGGCGGCTGGCGCCGGGGCGGATCCGGTTCCACGGCCGGCTCGACAAGACCCGGCTGCACGAGTTGATCCGCTCCGCGGCGGTGGTCGCGGTGCCGTCGCGATGGCACGAGAACCAGCCGATGGCGGTGCTGGAGGCGTTCGGGTGCGGGGTGCCGGTGGTCGGCACCGACCTGGGCGGGCTCCCCGAGCTGATCACCGCCGGGGTGGACGGCGAGATCGTCGTGGCCGACGATCCGGCGGCGCTCGCGGTGGCGCTCGGCCGGCTGGTGGCCGACCCGGGCCGGGCGTACGCGATGGGGCGCGCGGGCCGGGCCAGGGTGGAGCGGGACTTCAGCCCGGCGGCGCACCTGACGGGGCTGCGCGAGCTGTACGCGCTCGCCGGGGCGCCGCGGTGAGCGCCGTGCGGGTGCTCTACCTCGCGGGCAGCGGCCGGAGCGGCAGCACGCTGATCACCACGGTCCTCGGGCAACTCGACGGTTTCTTCGCGGCGGGGGAGCTGCGCTACCTGTGGCAACGGGGGGTGGCGGAGAACCGTCCCTGCGGCTGCGGTGTCCGGTTCGCCGACTGCCCCTTCTGGGCCTCGGTGATGGCGGAGATCCCCGCGGCCGCTCCGGCGCGGATCGCCGCCGGGCTGCGTACCCGGCTGCGGATGCGCGCCCTCCCCGCACTGCTGCGCCGGCACGATCGGGGGGCGCCGGCGCTCGCCGCGCACCCCGACGACGCGGTCATCGCCGCGCTGTACGCCGCGCTGGCGGGGGAGACCGGCGCCGTCATCGTCGACTCGTCGAAGCTGCCCCCGTACGGCGCGCTGCTCGGCACCCTCCCCGGCGTGGAGCTCTACGTCCTGCACGTGGTCCGCGACCCGCGCGCCACCGCCTTCTCCTGGCGGCGCCGCCGTGGGTTGGACGGCGCGGCGGACGACCGGCTGATGAGCCGCCCCCCGGTCTGGAAGGCCGCGTTGCTCTGGCTGGTGTGGAACGGCGCAACGCTGCGGCTGTGGGCGGGCCGACCGGAGCGGTACCTGCGGGTGCGGTACGAGGACTTCGTCGCCGCGCCGGCCGCGGTCACCCGGCGGATCGCGCGCTTCGCGGGGCCGGACCCGGCCGAGCTCCCGTTTCCGGCGCCCGGCGTGGTCCGGCTGGCTGCCACGCATTCGGTCGCCGGCAACCCGTCCCGGCATCGGGTCGGCACGGTGCCGATCACCGATGACGCGGAGTGGCGGGCCAGGCTCTCGGGGCGCGCGTACACCGTGGTGACGGCGGTGGCCGCCCCGCTGGTGCGGCGTTTCGGTTATCCGGTACGCCGGCCGCGGCGCCCCGCCGCGGCGTCCGGTCGGCGACCCAACCCCCAGGAGGGCTGAACCCATGTTGTCAGTGGTGGTCGGCACCGGCCGGTGCGGCTCGACGCTGGTGCAGGAGCTGCTCTCCCGGCATCCCGCGGTCGGTTTCGTCTCCGGCCTGGACGACAAGCTGCCCCGGCTCAACCTGACAGGGCGCTTCAACGGCGCGCTCTATCGCCGTTCTGCTCCCCGCCCGGCGGGGATGACCTCGCTGCGGCACAGCCGGCGGCTGATCGAGCGGGGGCGGCTGCGGGTGGCGCCCTCGGAGGCGTACCGCCTCCTCGACCGGCACGTCATGGGCGGCTTCTCCCGGCCGTGCCGCGATCTGCTCGCCGACGATCTCAGCCCGCACATCGCGCGGCGGCTGCGCGGCTTCTTCGACGGGCGGATCGAGCGGCAGGGCTGCCGGATGCTGCTGCAGCACGTGACCGGCTGGCCGCGCACCGGGTTCCTGCGCGCCGCCTATCCCGACCTGCGGGTCGTCAACGTGGTGCGGGACGGGCGGGCGGTCGCCAACTCGTGGCTGCAGATGGGCTGGTGGGACGGGTGGCGCGGGCCGGACAGCTGGTTCCTCGGGTCGCTCCCGGTCGAGTTGCGCCGCGAGTGGGAGGAGGCGGGGCACTCGTTCCCGGTGCTCGCCGCGCTGGGCTGGAAGATGCTGATGGCGGCCTTCGTCGAGGCGCGGGCGGCGCACCCGGCCGGGCAGTGGCTCGACGTCCGGTACGAGGACCTGATCGCCGCGCCCCGGGAGGAGCTCGGCCGGATGCTCGACTTCCTCGGCCTGGACTGGTCGCCGGCGTTCGAGAAGGGGTTCGGCCGGTACGCGTTCCATCCCGGCCGGGGTGAGGCCTACCGCGAGGAGCTCACGGCGGGGCAGGTCGCCGCCGTCGAGCGGGTGCTCAGCAAGCCGCTCGGCGAGTGGGGCTATCCGGTGACCGACGCGCGGCGTTAGCGCCCGTCGCCCGCAACTTTTGTCCGATCCAGCGAAAGCTAGAAGTAAGCGCGCGAAAGATATAGACGTATCTAGCTGTCCCTATTAGTGTGTCGTTCACAACTCCTGGGTTGTTACGACGGCGGCCGATGGCGCGGCCACCGTCGCATGTGGATGACGGGCCGGAGTCGACACCGGGCCGGCAACCACCGGCGTCCTGACGGTCGTGGCACCCCGTCGGGCCGCTGTCCCCGTGACGGCATCTGGCGCGGCGGCGCGCGCCCTGCCTGACCACAACCAGTCAGGAAGGGATGCACAGCCATGTCCATACCACGTGGGCGGGCGGCGGGCGCCGCACTGGTGCTCGTCACCGCCTCCGCCCTCACCGTGCTGAGCGGGTCACCGCCGGCCGCGGCCCACCCCATCAACCCCGCAGACTTCCAGCAGATCGAACTCGCCCGCGGCGTCGCCGAGATGGGCGAGCCCATGTCGCTGGCGGTCCTGCCGGACCGCTCGGTGCTGCACACCGCGCGCAACGGCACGCTGCGCCGCACCGACGTCAACGGCGTCACCTCGGTGATCGGCACCCTCCCCGTCTACACCCACGACGAGGAGGGGCTGCAGGGCGTCGGCGTGGACCCCAACTTCGCCAGCAACCGCCAGATCTACCTCTACTACGCCCCGCCGCTGGCCACCCCCGCCGGGGACGCCCCGGCCGCCGGCGGCAACTGGGCGACGTGGCAGGGGGTCAACCGGCTCGCCCGGTTCACCCTCAACGCCGACCACACCGTCAACATGGGCAGCCAGGTCACCGTCCTCGACGTCCCGGCGGACCGGGGGATGTGCTGCCACGTCGGCGGTGACATCGACTTCGACGCGGCCGGCAACCTCTACCTGTCGACCGGCGACGACAGCAACCCGTTCGACTCCGCCGGCTACTCGCCGATCGACGAGCGCACCGACCGCAATCCGGCGTACGACGCCCAGCGCAGCGCCGGCAACACCAACGACCTGCGCGGCAAGATCCTCCGGATCAAGGTGAACGCCAACGGGACGTACGCGATCCCGGGCGGCAACCTCTTCGCGCCCGGCACCGCCAACACGCGGCCGGAGATCTACGCGATGGGCTTCCGCAACCCGTTCCGGATGAGCGTCGACAAGGCGACCGGGATCGTCTACGTCGGCGACTACGGGCCGGACGCGGGCTCGACCGCCGCCAACCGGGGCCCCAGCGGGCAGGTCGAATTCAACCGGATCACCTCGCCCGGCAACTACGGCTGGCCGTACTGCACCGGCAGCAACAGCGCGACCGAGACCTACAACGAGTGGACCTTCCCAAACGGCCCCTCCGGCGCCAAGTACAACTGCACCGGGGGCCCGACGAACAACTCGTTCCGCAACACCGGGCAGGGCACGCTGCCCGCGGCCCGCGCGGCCTGGATCCGGTACGCCGGTGACGCCGGCTCCCCGCCGGAGTTCGGTGGCGGCTCCGAGTCGCCGATGGCCGGCCCGGTCTACCGCTACAACGCGGCGCTCAACTCGCCGGTGAAGTTCCCGCAGGGCTTCGACGGGCAGTTCTTCGCCACCGAGTTCGGTCGGGGCTGGATCAAGCCGATCCACGTCAACGGCGACGGGTCGCCGGGCGCGATCGAGAGCTTTCCCTGGGTCGGCAAGCAGGTGATGGACTCCGCCTTCGGACCCGACGGCGCCTACTACCTGCTCGACTACGGCACCGGCTACTTCAACGGCGACGCCAACTCGGCGCTCTACCGCTTCGAGTACATCGGCGGCGGCAACCGCGCGCCGACCGCGGTCGCCAGCGCCAACCGCACCTCCGGCCCGGCGCCGCTCACCGTCGCCTTCTCGTCGGCCGGCTCCTCGGACCCCGAGGGCGGGGCGTTGACCTACTCCTGGAACTTCGGCGACGGCACCAGTTCCACCGCCGCCAACCCGTCGAAGACCTACACGGCCAACGGCACCTACACGGCGACGCTGACCGTACGGGACCCGGCCGGCGCCACCGGCAGCTCCAGCGTGCGCATCTCGGTCGGCAACTCCGCGCCGACCGTTACCGTCCAGTCGCCGGGCAACGGGCAGCTCTTCGCCTTCGGCGACACCGTGCCCTACCAGATCACGGTGACCGACCCGGAGGACGGCGCGATCGACTGCGCCCGGGTCAAGATGACGTACGTGCTGGGACACGACAGCCACGGCCACCAGATCACCTCGAAGACCGGCTGCTCCGGCTCGATCACGATCCCGGTCGACGGTGAGCACGACGACGCGGCGAACATCTTCGCCATCTTCGACGCCGAGTACACCGACAACGGCGGCCTGACCACGCACACCCAGCAGAGCCTGCAGCCCAAGCACCGCCAGGCCGAGCACTTCAAGACCTCGTCGGGGATCAGCACGTTCGACAAGACCCCGGCCGAGGGTGGCAAGACGGTTGGCGACATCAACAACGGCGACTGGATCGCGTTCGAGCCGTACCGGCTCGGCAACGTCACGTCGTTCACCGCCCGGGTCTCCTCGGCGGGGGCCGGCGGCACCCTGCAGGTGCGGGCCGGTTCACCGACCGGCACGGTGCTGGGCTCGGCGACGGTCCCGGTGACCGGCGGCTGGGACACGTTCACCACGGTGTCCGGCACCGTCACCGGCGCGCCGACGGCCACCACGACGCTCTACCTGACGTTCGCCGGAGCCGGCACCGGAGCCCTCTACGACCTCGACTCGTTCACCTTCACGACGGGCGGTTCGGGTGGTGGCGGCGGGACCGGGCCGATCAAGGGGCTGGCGGGCAAGTGCCTCGACGTCAGCAACTCCGCCACCGCCGACGGCACCCAGATCCAGCTCTACGGGTGCAACGGCACGGCCGCGCAGACGTGGACGGTGGCGCCGGGGAGCACGGTGAAGGCGTTGGGCAAGTGTCTGGACGTGTCGGGTGGCGGCAGCGCCGACGGCACGAAGATCCAGTTGTGGAGTTGCAACGGCAGCGGCGCGCAGAACTGGGCGGCGCAGGCCGACGGCACGGTCCGTAATCCGCAGTCGGGCAAGTGTCTGGATGTCTCGGGCAACAACTCCGCGGACGGCACGCCGGTGCATCTCTGGACCTGCACCGCGGCCGCCAACCAGAAGTGGACCCTGCCGTAACCCCCCTCTAGGGAGAGATCGACCATGCGAAGACTCGCCAGATCAGTCCTGGGGATGGCCACCGCCACGCTCGCCGTCCTCGCCTGCACCACGCCGGCCGGCCCGGCCAGCGCCGCCGACGCGGCGTACGACGTCCTGGTCTTCTCCAAGACCGCCGGGTTCCGGCACGATTCGATCGCCGTCGGCACCCAGACCATCCGCGACCTCGGCGCGGCCAACAACTTCACCGTCACCGCCACCGAGGACTCGGCCACCTTCACCACCGCCAACCTGGGCCGGTACGAGGCGGTCGTCTTCCTCAACACCACCGGAGACGTGCTGAACGCGACCCAGGAGGCCGCCTTCGAGTCCTACATCCGCGCCGGTGGCGGCTACGTCGGGGTGCACTCCGCCGCGGACACCGAATACGGCTGGTCCTTCTACGGCGATCTCGTCGGCGCCTACTTCGCCTCCCATCCGGCGATTCAGCAGGCCAACGTGAAGGTCGAGAACCGCGCGCACGCGGCCACCGCCCACCTGCCGCAGACCTGGACCCGCACCGACGAGTGGTACAACTACCAGACCAATGCCCGCTCGAGCGCGCGGGTGCTGGCGACCCTCGACGAGTCGTCGTACTCGGGCGGGGGCATGGGCGCCGACCACCCGCACGTCTGGTGCAAGTCGTACGCGGGCGGCCGCTCCTTCTACACGGGCGGTGGCCACACCCAGGCGTCGTACGCGGAGCCCGCGTTCCGGTCCCACCTGCTCGGCGGCATCCGCTACGCCGCCGGGCGCACGAAGGCCGACTGCCGCCCGGAGACCGGTTACACGACCCTCTACAACGGCTCGACGAGCGGCTGGTCGCAGGCCGGGCCGGGCAGCTTCAGCAACTCGGACGCCACCCTGACCTCGGTCGGCGGGATGGGGCTGTTCTGGCACAGTGCCAAGCAGTTCACCTCGTACTCGCTGAAGCTGGACTGGAAGATGCCGGGCGACGACAACTCGGGCATCTTCATCGGGTTCCCGCCGTCGAGCGATCCGTGGTCGGCGGTGAACAACGGGTACGAGATCCAGATCGACGCGACGGACGCGGCCGACCGCACCACCGGCGCGGTCTACACGTTCAAGTCCGCCGACATCGCCGCCCGGGACGCGGCGCTCAATCCGCCGGGGGAGTGGAACACCTATGAACTGCTGGTCGAGGGGGAGCGGCTTCAGATCTTCCTCAACGGCGTGAAGATCAACGACTTCACCAACACCGACCCGGTTCGGTCGCTCGCCGGCCACATCGGCATCCAGAACCACGGCACGGGCGACGACGTCGCGTTCCGCAACGTCCGGATCAAGGAACTGGGCGGTACGCAGCCCCCGCCGACCGGCGGCACCGGGCCGATCAAGGGGCTGGCCGGGAAGTGTCTCGACGTGCGGAGCTCCGGAACGGCCGACGGCACCCAGATCCAGCTCTACGGCTGCAACGGCACGGCCGCGCAGACCTGGGCAGTAACGTCGGGGAGCACGGTGAAGGCGTTGGGCAAGTGTCTGGACGTGTCGGGTGGCGGCAGCGCCGACGGCACGAAGATCCAGTTGTGGAGTTGCAACGGCAGCGGCGCGCAGAACTGGGCGGCGCAGGCCGACGGCACCGTGCGTAATCCGCAGTCGGGCAAGTGTCTCGACGTTTCGGGCAACAACTCCGCGGACGGCACGCCGGTGCATCTCTGGACCTGCGTCGGCGGCGCCGCCAACCAGAAGTGGATCCTGCCCTGACCGTGTCTGGCCGGGGCTGGTGACCCTGCCTGACTCCTGTCCGCGACGGTCCGCGGACCGGGTGCGCCGGCGCGGAACCGACCGCGCCGGCCATCCGGCTCCCACTGGCGTATGCCCGCCCCCAGCCTTTGCTCTGCTTCCCCACAGGAGACAGTCACGCAGGGCGAGCCGCTTCCCCCGGCCCCGCCCCGAGCGAGACCCGTCTCCGCGGCTCCGCAGGGTGTTTCCGATAGGGAAGCAGAGCAAAGGTCGGGCGCACCCGGGCACCCCGGTAGAGCGGGGGTCACCGAGCGTGATGGGGGGCGTCCCGCCTTCCGCGGGCCCTTCCTAACCTCCCCGCGCCCCGCATAAGGTGGGCGTTGGCAGTCCCCGGACGCGGTCGGTGCTCCGGGTGGGAGGCGCAACCCACCCGGCACGGTGCCTCGGCACACGCCGTCCCGGGCCGGGGCGCTGCCTGCGTACGCCGGCCACCGGCCACCGGACCGGTCTCCCTCGCGCCTGTCCACCGGACGTCGCCTGCGCGGCGTCCGTCGCGAATCCCGGGTAACCGACAGGGGAGAAGGACAATGGCCCGACCCATCACGCTCTTCACCGGCCAGTGGGCCGACCTTCCGTTCGAGGAGATGTGCCGGCTCGCCTCCGAGTGGGGCTACGACGGCCTGGAGCTCGCCTGCTGGGGCGACCACTTCGAGGTCGACAAGGCGCTGGCGGACGACTCCTACGTCGACCGCAAGCGCGAGACGCTCGCCAAGCACAACCTGGAGGTCTTCGCGATCTCCAACCACCTCGTCGGGCAGGCGGTCTGCGACCACCCGATTGACGAGCGGCACCAGGGCATCCTGCCGGCGCGGATCTGGGGTGACGGGGAGCCGGAGGGGGTGCGGCAGCGGGCCGCGACGGAAATGAAGGACACCGCCCGGGCGGCGGCGAAGCTCGGAGTGAAGACCGTCATCGGCTTCACCGGCTCCTCGATCTGGCACACCCTCGCGATGTTCCCGCCGGTGCCGCCGTCGATGATCGAGAAAGGGTACGAGGACTTCGCGGCCCGCTGGAACCCGATCCTCGACGTCTTCGACGAGGTCGGCGTCCGCTTCGCCCACGAGGTGCACCCCAGCGAGATCGCGTACGACTACTGGACGACGAAGCGGACGCTGGAGGCGATCGGCCACCGGCCCGCCTTCGGCCTCAACTGGGACCCGTCACACTTCGTGTGGCAGGAGTTGGATCCGGTGAACTTCATCTTCGACTTCGCCGACCGGATCTACCACGTGGACTGCAAGGACGCGAAGGTGCGCACCGGCGACGGGCGGCGGGGACGGCTCGCGTCCCACCTGCCCTGGGCCGATCTGCGGCGCGGCTGGGACTTCGTCTCCACGGGGCACGGTGACGTGCCGTGGGAGGACTGCTTCCGGGCGTTGAACGCGATCGGGTACGACGGTCCGATCTCGATCGAGTGGGAGGACGCGGGCATGGACCGGCTGGTGGGAGCCCCGGAGGCCCTGCGGTTCGTCCGGCGTCTCGCCTTCGACGCGCCCGCGGCCGCCTTCGACGCCGCCTTCGCGAGCAAGGACTGACGGCCCGCGTGACACGGTGAGGGCCGGTCGCCCCCGCGACCGGCCCTCGTTACCCCAACCCCGGGTCAGACAGTGGTGCCGTTGGTGTTGCTGGCGGGGCCACTCGGCTTCGGCAGCGCCGCGGTGGCCGTCCCGGTCGAACCCGATCGGGCCGCCGCGCCCGATCCGGCGAACGTGCTGTCGTGGCTCGAGTCGTAGCCCAGCTTCTCGCCGAGCCGCGTCTGGCCGAGCTTGTCCTTGCCCTCTTCGTAGAGGCGGTTCGCCTGGGCCTGGGCAACTCCGGCGGCTTCCTGCACCGTCGGGTGGTCCAGCACCTTGCGGGCGCTGACAACGAGCTCTTCGTACTTCTCCCGGCCGGCGCGGGCGCCGAGAACGAAGCCCGCTGCCATCCCGCCGAGGAACAAAAGCTTTCCGCGCATGGCGGCTCCTTCCGTACCTGACGCGTATAGTGTCCCGGATTCGTCCGGTTACCCACCCTGTCGCGCCTGCGTCGTCTGTCCTGCGGTACCTACCCATCCTCCTCCCTGGTCATGCGCGATCGGGGTCACCTTGGCGGTTTGCCCCGGTATCGCCGTGCGGCGTGTCGGCCAGAACCCTGTAGCGCAGCACCCCCGGACGTCCTGTACTCTTATGCCGTCGCACGGTGCCGGAGAGATCCGGAGCCGACAAGCGATCCCCTGTAGCTCAATTGGCAGAGCAGCCGGCTGTTAACCGGCAGGTTATTGGTTCGAGTCCAATCGGGGGAGCTCTTCTTCTCATCCCCTGCGCATCTCCGCCCGCCGGCACTGCTGGCGGGCGTTTTTGTATCTCCCTCGCCCTCCCGGGGCGAGCGGTCGCCCGGTGGGCCGGGTGTTGGTCCACGCTCCTAGACTGCAAGTTGCGTCGTTGTCTGCGTCGATTTGAGGTGGCGTTCCATGGCCGGTATCCGCATCCGCAGCGCGCTGCTGACCGCGATCGCGGTCGTCATCGGCTGGCTGCTCATCGGTGGGGCGGTCGGCCCGTACGCCGGAAAGCTCGGCGAGGTCTCGACCAACGACCAACTCTCCTTCCTGCCCGCCGACGCCGAAGCCACCCGCGCGCAGACCGAGGCCGCCCGCTTCGTCGAGCGGCCGACGACCCCGGCCATCGTGATCTACGAGCGCGGCTCGGGGATCACCCCCGACGACCGGGAACGGGCGGTGCGCGACCTCGCCCAGATCGGCCGGGTCCCCGGGGTCGTGGGACCGCTGCCGCCGCCCATCCCGAGCCAGGACGGCCGAGCCCTGCAGGTCATCGTGCCGCTCGACGAGGCACTCGGCGACGAGCTCGGACCCACCGTCGATCGGCTCCGCGAGATCACCGCACGGACCATCCCCGGCCTGGCCGTCCACGTGACCGGCCCGGCCGGTTTCCTCGCCGACCTGGTCGAGGTCTTCAAGAACATCGACGTCACGCTTCTGCTGGTCACCGCCACGGTCGTGCTCGTGATTCTGCTGATCGTCTACCGCAGCCCGGTGCTCTGGATCATCCCGCTGCTCTCCGCCGCGATGTCGTACGCCGTCGCGGCGTTCGTCGTCTACCTCCTCGCCGACGCCGATGTGATCGTCCTCAACGGCCAGGCACAGGGAATCCTCACCGTCCTCGTTTTCGGGGCCGGCACCGACTACGCCCTGCTGCTGATCGCCCGCTACCGGGAGGAGTTGGCACGCCACGACCGTACGGTCGACGCCATGAAGGCCGCGTGGCGCGGCGCCGCGCCCGCCATCATCGCCTCGGCCGGCACGGTGATCGCGAGCCTGCTCTGCCTGCTGCTCTCCAGCCTCAACTCCAACCGCGCCCTCGGCCCGGTCTCCGCCGTTGGCATCGGCGCCACCCTCGTCGTCATGCTCACCTTCCTGCCCGCGCTGCTGCTCGTCGGCGGCCGCTGGGCGTTCTGGCCGCGCGCGCCGCGAGCCGACGGCACCGCCGAACAGACCGGCGGACTCTGGCAGCGCGTCGCCGACCTCGTGTCGCGCCGGGCCCGACCGGTCTGGATCGGCACCACCGTGCTGCTGGGCGCCATGGCGATCGGCCTGACCCAGCTCGACAGCACCGCGCTCGGGCAGTCCGACGTCTTCACGAAGAAGACGGATTCGGTGGCCGGGCAGGAGGCGATCACCCGGCACTATCCCGCCGGAACGGGCAGCCCGGCCACGATCATCACCGCCGCCGGCGCCGCCGACCAGGTCACCGCGTCCGCCAAGGCCGTGCCGGGGGTGGCCCAGGTGCGGCCGCTCACCGCCGCCGAAGGACCCGCTGCCGGCGCCCCCGGTGCCGCCGGCCCGCCCAAGGTCGTCGACGGCCGGGTCGAGCTGCTCGCGACGCTCGCCGCGCCCGGAGACACCCCCGAAGCGGAGCAGACCGTACGGCAGCTGCGCGTCGCCGTCCACGCCGTGCCCGGAGCCAACGCCCTCGTCGGGGGCACCACCGCGATCAACGTCGACACCGCGGACGCGTCGAACCGCGACCGCAACGTCATCATCCCGGTGATCCTCGCCGTCGTCGCGCTGATCCTGGCCCTGCTGCTCCGCTCGCTGCTCGCCCCACTGCTGCTGATCGCCACCGTCGTGCTGTCGTTCGGCGCCACCCTGGGCCTCTGCGCGCTGCTGTTCCGGCACGTCTTCGACTTCGCCGGCGTGGACGCCTCGTTCCCGCTCTTCGCGTTCGTCTTCCTCGTCGCGCTCGGCATCGACTACAACATCTTCCTGATGAGCCGGGTCCGCGAGGAGTCGCTCAAGCAGGGCACCCGCCGGGGCGTCCTCTCCGGCCTGGTCGCCACCGGCGGCGTGATCACCTCCGCGGGGGTCGTGCTCGCCGCGACCTTCTCGACGCTCGCCGTCCTGCCGCTGGTGTTCCTGGTCGAGCTGGGCGTCGCCGTCGCGCTCGGCGTCCTGCTCGACACCATCGTGGTCCGCTCCCTGCTCGTGCCGGCCCTCGTCCACGACATCGGCGCGCGTGTGTGGTGGCCCAGCCGCCTGGCTCACACCCCGGCGATCGACGAGGGGGGCCAAAAAGGGGGCCAGGAGTAACGCGAGGTGGTGGCCCGGGTAGCTGCCATCGGGATAAGATCCCGGCGCTGGCAGGGGGGCGGTAGCTCAGCCGGTTAGAGCAGGGGACTCATAATCCCTCGGTCGCGGGTTCGAGTCCCGCCCGCCCCACCACGTAATACCACTGGTCAGGCATGCTGCCGGGGACCCGGACGAACCGCGTCGAGGTCCGGCCCGAGGCCGTCAGTCCGCACTGAGTCCGCAGATGGCTTTGAGGCCCAGCCGTGTGTGGCTAAGTCATGTCCGAGGATCCGCCACGTCTGCTGTCACGTGGCCGATATCTGACGAGACCGAGTGTGAGGAACACGAGCGCCAGGCCCGCAAGCGTCCACGTTGTTGGGGGTCCGAACGCGCCGATGAGACCTCCGAGGTACCCCACTGCGAGTAACAAGAAGGCGAGCCCACTGCAGAGGAACCACATCGCTGCATCGACTGGCCGCCTCCACCTTCTCCGGACAAAGGGCGACATGCGGCCAGTCAGCAGGAGACGAACACCGTAGCTGGCAAGGACCAAACCGCCGACGCCCAACAGCATTTGGAACAAGTTTCGGGGGTCCATAGATCTGCCTCTACCCGGGGGCCCCGGTCGGCAACCAGGTCGAGGCTAGTCCGGCCGTCTTGGCAGCAGCGCGGTCCGCATCCAGTCCGCAAGAGGTCGACGGATGGTGGGGGATTGGTGAGAGACGTCGAGAGATGTTTTCGCTGGTAGGAGCCCACTTGCGCAGGCCGCCGGCTCGCCCGTCTTGATCTCATAATCCCTCGGTCGCGGGTTCGAGTCCCGCCCGCCCCACTCGAAACGGATACCGAAACGGAGGGGTGCAGGATCGAAGAAGTCGCAGGCCACGGCCGGCTGCGGCGCTCCCTCGGCGCCCGCTGCCGGCGTACATCGGTGTTCACGCTCTGCCGCAGATCTTGCGGTCGGAGGCATGACCACCTTGAACCAGGACGGGTCTTCCGGCCGCAGAGCCAGCGGCGCTTCGCCGCCGACCTGGCGGGCTGCGCCGATCCTGGTGTCGACGAGCGCCTGTGGGTCGCCGGCGATGGTGGCGGTGCGGTTCGCGTGGTGGTACCTCCGGCCCACCACAAACGCCCTGGTCAGCAATGGTGACGGCGAATCGGACGAAGCGCGTCAAGAGCCGGGCCCTACGCCCGCTCGGGCATGCCCGAGCGGGCGTTGTTGTTGCGCAGCACCTCGCCACCCGGAGGCGTGAACATCAGCTCGTCACTGGCCGGGCCGGCGATTTGCGCGGCCATCGGCTCGACCGGGAAGCGGGGGAGCGGCACCGACCGGCGACCCGTCCGCGAGGGCCTCGGTCAGGTGTTCGGCGCCTTCGGCGCCTCTCACAAGCTCAATCGGCTCGGGAGCGAAAGCGAGCTTTCGCTCCTCTCGCCTCAATCGCTTGTGCCGACGTAGGCCGCGAGGTGCTCGCCGGTGAGGGTGGAGCGGGCGGCGACGAGGTCGGCGGGTGTGCCCTCGAAGACGATCCGGCCGCCGTCGTGGCCGGCGCCGGGGCCGAGGTCGATGATCCAGTCGGCGTGCGCCATGACCGCCTGGTGGTGCTCGACGACGATGACCGACTTGCCGGAGTCGACGAGCCGGTCGAGCAGGCCGAGCAGCTGCTCGACGTCGGCGAGGTGCAGGCCGGTGGTCGGCTCGTCGAGGATGTAGACGCCGCCCTTCTCGCCCATGTGGGTGGCCAGCTTGAGCCGCTGCCGCTCGCCGCCGGACAACGTGGTGAGCGGTTGGCCGAGGCTGAGGTAGCCGAGCCCGACGTCGGCGAGCCGGTCGAGGATGGCGTGGGCGGCCGGTGTGCGCGCCTCGCCGGCGCCGAAGAATTCCCCGGCCTCGGTCACCGACATCGCGAGCACCTCGCTGATGTCCCGGCCGCCGAGGTGGTATTCCAGCACCGACGCGTCGAACCGCTTCCCCTCGCACTCCTCGCAGGTGGTGGCGACGCCGGCCATCATCGCCAGGTCGGTGTAGATGACGCCGGCGCCGTTGCAGGTGGGGCAGGCGCCCTCGGAGTTGGCGCTGAACAGTGCCGGCTTCACGCCGTTGGCCTTCGCGAACGCCTTGCGGATCGGGTCGAGCAGCCCCGTGTACGTCGCCGGGTTGCTGCGTCGCGAGCCGCGGATGGGTGCCTGGTCGACCGACACGACGCCCGCGGAGGCGGGGATGGAGCCGTGGATCAGCGAACTCTTGCCGGAGCCGGCGACGCCGGTGACGACGCAGAGGACGCCGAGCGGGATGTCGACGTCGACGTCCCGCAGGTTGTGGCGGGTGGCGCCGCGGATCTCCAGCGTGCCGGTGGACGTCCGCACCGTCTCCTTGAGGGCGGCCCGGTCGTCGAGATGGCGGCCGGTGATGGTGCCGCTCGCCCGCAGCTTCTCGACGGTGCCCTCGAAGCAGATGGTGCCGCCCGCCGTGCCGGCGCCGGGGCCGAGGTCGACGACGTGGTCGGCGATCGCGATCGTCTCCGGCTTGTGCTCGACGACGAGCACCGTGTTGCCCTTGTCGCGTAGCCGCAGCAGCAGGTCGTTCATCCGCTGGATGTCGTGCGGGTGCAGGCCGATGGTGGGCTCGTCGAAGACGTAGGTCGTGTCGGTGAGCGAGGAACCGAGGTGGCGGATCATCTTGACGCGCTGCGCCTCGCCGCCCGACAGCGTCCCCGACGGCCGGTCGAGCGAGAGGTAGCCCAGCCCGATCTCCACGAACGAGTCGAGGGTCTGCAGCAGCTTGGTGAGCAATGGCGCCACCGACGGCTCGCCGAGGCCGCGGACCCATTCGGCCAGGTCGCTGATCTGCATCGCGCAGGCGTCGGCGATGTTGATCCCCTTGATCTTCGAGGACCGGGCCGCCTCGCTGAGCCGGGTGCCGTCGCACTCGGGACACGTGGTGAAGGTGACCGCCCGGTCCACGAACGCCCGGATGTGCGGCTGCAACGCTTCCTTGTCCTTGGACAGGAACGACTTCTGGATCTTGGGGATCAACCCCTCGTAGGTGAGGTTGACGCCGTCGACCTTCACCTTGACCGGATCCTTGTAGAGGAAGTCGTTGAGCTCCTTCTTGGTGTACTTGCGGATCGGCTTGTTCGGGTCGACGAAGCCTGACTCGGCGTAGACCCGCACCGTCCAGAAGCTGTCCGACTTCCAGCCGGGGATGGTGAACGCGCCCTCGGCGAGCGACTTGGAGTCGTCGTAGAGCTGGGTGAGATCGATGTCGGAGACCGTGCCCCGGCCTTCGCAGCGCGGACACATTCCGCCGGTGATGCTGAAGCTGCGACGCTCCTTCATGGTCCGTCCGGCGCGCTCCAGGGTGACCGCACCCGCTCCACTGATCGAGGCGACGTTGAAGGAGAACGCCTGGGGCGAGCCGATGTGCGGCTGCCCGAGCCGGCTGAAGAGGATGCGCAGCATCGCGTTGGCGTCGGTGGCGGTGCCGACGGTGGAGCGGACGTCGGAGCCCATCCGCTGCTGGTCGACGATGATCGCGGTCGTCAGCCCGTCGAGCACGTCGACCTCGGGCCGCGCCAGCGTCGGCATGAAGCCCTGCACGAAGGTGCTGTAGGTCTCGTTGATCAGCCGCTGCGACTCCGCGGCGATGGTGCCGAACACCAGGGAGCTCTTGCCCGAGCCGGAGACGCCGGTGAACACCGTCAGCCGCCGCTTCGGGAGCTCGACGCTCACGTCCTTGAGGTTGTTCACGCGCGCGCCCTGCACGCGGATCAGATCGTGGCGGTCGGCAACGTGCGGCGCAGGCGACTCGACATCCGTCCTCTTGGCCTTGCTCATCGTGTCTCCATCTTTGAGGCGGGGCAGCCTTGCGGTCTCCGTCGGCGTCGCCTGGCTTGATCTGACCAGCTTCGAGCGCGCGACACGCGGCCGGCTGCCGCTGGTCAGGGTCGCGCTCGGCGCAAGAACCAAGGTATCCACGCCGCTTCGGCCCGTGCAGCCCCTGTGGCCTCGGCCACGCGGCGCGCCCGGCCGGGGTGTCAGACCAACCAGCGGCCGTCACACATCAGCTCGCCTTTACGGTGCGGTCTGTGCCGTTCATGGCTGCGATCGCCGGCAGCTCAGCGCAGCTCCTGGATGCGGATCATGTTGCCCGCGGGGTCGCGGAAGGCGCAGTCGCGGACGCCGTACGGCTGCTCGGTCGGCTCCTGGACGACCTCGGCGCCGGTGGCCTCCAGCGTCGCGAAGGTGCCGTCGAGGTCGGCGGTGGCCAGGTTGACGCCGAAGTAGCTGCCCTTGGCCATCAGCTCGAGGATGGTGCCGCGCTCGTCGTCGGTGATGCCGGGGTTGGCGGCCGGCGGGTGCAGGACGATGGACGTGTCGGGCTGGTCGCCAGGGCCGACCGTGATCCAGCGCATCCCCTTGTATCCGACGTCGTTGCGGACCTCGAAGCCGAGAGCGTCGCGATAGAAGGCCAGGGAGGCGTCCGGGTCGGTGTGCGGGAGGAAGCTCGAGTGAATGGTGATGTCCATGCTGGTCACGCTAGTTGCGGCTCGGGGGCGCGCGCTTCTCGATTCCTGATCGGTCTGGTCACCTGCTTCGCGACGCACGGCGGCATCCCCGCCGTCGCGTGCGCCGCCTGGCGCCGGTAGACGCTGGGCGGCACGCCGACCAGCTCCGCGAAGCGAGTGCTGAAGGTGCCCAGCGACGAGCAGCCGACCGCGAAGCAGACCTCCGTGACGCCGAGGTCGCCACCACGCAGCAGCGCCATCGCGCGCTCGATGCGCCGCGTCATCAGATAGGCGTACGGCGACTCGCCGTAGGCGAGCCGGAACTCGCGGCTGAGGTGCCCGGCCGACATGTGCACGCCGCGGGCGAGCGCCTCGACGTCCAGCGGCTGCGCGTACTCCCGGTCGATCCGGTCGCGGACGCGGCGCAGCCGGGCGAGGTCGCGTAGGTGCTGCGCTGCGGCGGGTCTGCTGGTCACCTGCGAAATCGTGCCACGTCGCGCCTATTCGACCCTGTTGAACACGCCCCGCTACCGGTCGGTGAGCCATTCGATGAGCTGCATCCTCCTGCCGCGCCTGGTCCAAGAGCACCTCCGGTCGTCGCTTGCCAGACATCTGCCGTCCCTGCCGTCGCACCCTGAGCTCCTCTTGCTCGACCTGCACCAGTCGTCGAGTCGCTCTCTTGCTTATCCGGAACCTGCACGTCTGCTTCGCCGGTTCCAACCACGTCGACCGCAACTCGGTCAGCACCCGGCCGAGTCGACACGTTGAGCTGGAGCTGATTCAGGCATTACCGCCAGCGCGCTTGCCCTGCGCAATTTCCGACGAAAGGCGTCGGATTCCCGCAGGACCGATCGCGATCTCCCGGCTCTCGACGAACACCGAACAGTTCGAGTTGTGCCACGTTAGGCGCACCAGCTAAACCGAAAGCGGGATCTCCGCGCCGCTCGTGGCTACCGGCGGGCGGCGTCTTCGCCGGCTCTGCAGCCGCGGTCATGCTCTTCGTCAACCCGTCGACCGCAGTGTCAATCGATCAGGTCGTGGACGGTTGCCGTCAGGTCAGCGAGCCGTTTGTCGGCCCGTCGGTGCTGGTGCCTGATCCATTCCTTTCCCTCAGCTGCGATCCCCTCCAGCGTGCTGAGGGTGTGGATGAGACCGGACGCGTCGAGCGCGATCTGGGAAAGTGTCCGCGCATCCTCGTCCGGCTGGATCCCGTCAGCGATCGACTCGGTCACGCGGACGCTGATCGGATCACCGTTGACCAGCGTCAGCTCGAACGTCTGTCGCTGCGTTGCCACCCCGTCGATCCGGACAGCGGCAACGGCGTCGAAGCGGTAGTTCAACCGTTGGGTCCCGCAGGACACGCCTTCCTCGAAGTCGAGGTCAATGTTGACCTGTCGTACCCCGTCCTCGGTCAAGAGGAAGAGCAGCAGACGGTACTTCGAGTAGCGCCACGGTCCGTGTGACACGCGGGCGCGTCTGCACGATGTGGCGGGGGCTTCGATGAAGGCGTGTGCGATCACCTGACTGGGCCGGAGCCGGTACTGCCGCATGGCGTCATCGACGAGGATTTTGCGGTCGCACTCCAGCCAAAATGCCATCTCCGCGTCGGACGGTTTGCGGGAAAGCTTTTTCCGCCAACGGTCAAACGCCGCCAACCGCGCCATCAACTGTTGATCTCGCTCGGCCGCGTCGGTTTTTACCCGCCGCCGCTCAGTCGTGATGCGGAACCAGGCCCGCGCGGCGATGCCAGCGGAGGCCACGGCGAGCAGCACCGACACCGTGCCGCCGAGCGGTGCGGTCAGCAAGGCGGCAGGTGTCATCCAGAGAGTCCCTGCGCTCACGGCGGTTATCCCGGCCGTGTACAGCGCCGTTGTCGAAAACGGCATGCGCAGCTCGTCCCGGTACGCCGTCAGGGTGTCGTTCTCCCACCGGTGCCGGACGTCACCCACCAGGTAGCGGACGAGCCACGCGATCTTCTCGGGGTTGTCGAGCCTCTGCTCGCGGTAGATCTCGACCAACTCGTCGCGCAGGTGGCTGCGGATGCCGGCGGTCTGGGCCAGCCAGTAGGAACGGTTCGTCCCGCCCGGGACGTATCGCGCGAAGTATTTGTCGAAGAGCCGGTCGACCTCGCCCGCGAACCCTCCAGCCGCGGCTTCCTGCCTGCGCTGTCGCGGGATGACCCTCGACTCCATCGCCCGTAGCCGTTCCCGTCGGAAGTTCCGGTCCATCCCACCGACGATGAAGGCGGCCGCTCCGACGGCGGAAACGAGGTACCCGAGCGCCGGGGACAGTTGAGCGCGCTGCAGTAACAACCACCCAATGTTGCCGGCGGCGAGCACAAACACCCCAGTCCCGATCACGGCGCGCAACCGGTCGCTCATGGACGTCGAGTCCGGGTGGACGGGACGGACCCGAGGGTGGGCCGGGGAGGGGTGGAAGAACTTCCACACCCGGTCCGCTCTGTCGTCGGCCAGTTGCCCCGCCTTGGCCCGCTCGACGGCGAGACGCCACATCTGGTCCTCCAGCGGACCTTCCCGCAGCACCCCGAGATGCTTCAAGATCTTGTCGCGCTGCGTCGGTGGAAGCGCGTCGAGTTCCTTGACGACCAGCTCGGTTTCGGGGGTGTGCAGGGAGTCGAGCAGCCGGAGCACCGCCCGCAGACCCGCCGTCCAGTCGTCGCCGCCGTCGACGCGGGAGATGCCACCGCAGATGGACGAGAGATGATTGAAGTCTTCATTCCCCAACTGCCGCAGTGTCCGTCCGCTCAACAAGGCGAGCAGCCGGTGAAACTGGACCTCGTCGCTCTCGTACCCCCGAGCCACGGCGTTCTCGATGTGCTCCTGCGCTTGAGCCGGCATCTGGGAATCCAGATACTTCACACCAATGCGGAACGTGTCTTCGGGCGAGGCCTCCCGCGACAGTTGGTAGTAGACGTCGCCGTGGATCGCCTGTGCCTGCACTCCAACATGCGCCTCGCCCTGCGCGACGTTGGTCATGGTCTGCGCGGTCACGACAGTCCTTTGGCGATGGCTATGAGCGCGGCCAGTCTCGCGGCCAACTCCGCGACGTCGGCCACCAGACCGCGCAGTCTCTTGAGAGTCACCACCAGAGTGCTGCTGCTCTGTGGTGTCTCCTTCCTGACGCAGTCATTCGCGACGTCCAACTCCGTCTCCGCCGCCGCATAGGTGGCCTCGTCCAGATGGCCGTCCCGATGAGCCTGCTTGAGCATGTCCCGAAGATCTGCGATCCCCGCCGCGAGGTCGGTCGGTCGTTCCGGTTCGGAGCCGACCGTGATGTCGCCGTAGACATGTCCGGCCTGAACCCCCACTCTTGCGTTGCCGGTGGCGATGTTCCTGTTCGTCATGCGCATCTGCGCCCGCCCGCCCTTTCCATCCGTCCATGGTTGGTCGACTGCGGCGTCGGCGACCAGTTCCTGCGCGAGAGCCGTAGCGAAGGCGGCCGCGTTCGCGACCGCTCGTGGCTGCCAGTCCACTCCGTCGGTGGCTGTCTTGGTGCCGTCGGCGCGGTCACTAATGCCCCGCACCACGACCACCGGCAGAGCCCGGTTCAGATGGCCCGCCTGCGCGACCCCGGCGGCCTCCATCTCGATCGCCAGTGCGTCGTTGTAGTGCTGCCGCACCCACCGCGCTTGCTCTGAGACGGCCGAGTCCTGCACGACCTCACCGGCGGCGATCGGGCCGAAGCGGACCCTCGGTGCTACGCCCTCGGCAAGCCCCTGACTCCATTCGCCGCTGCGGGCCAGGTGCTGGGCAATCTGGGCTGCGCCGTGCGAAATCTCCCATGCTCTCGGCCGAGCCTTGTGGCCGTCGTCTTCACTCGTGCCGCCGTGATAGGCGTAGATCTGGGAGGCGACCACCACGTCCCCGAGTTGGACACTCGGCCACAATGCGCCGGCGACACCCACGAAGAGCACCGCGGTGGGGGAGAACTCGGCCATGGCACGTTCGGCCAGCACCGCGGAGGGATGGTTGCCCTTGCCCACCAGGCCCAGCGCCACCCGACATCCGTTCCTGCCGAGCCGGCCGACCTCGAAGCGCGTGCCGGCGGGATGCCGGTGGATTCGCAGGTCGGTCAATCTCTTCCGGACCGCCTCGTACTCTAGGTTCAGCGCCGTGAGAATCACGACAAGGTCACGGCTCATGCTTCTGCCGCCTCCTTTTCTGTTGAATCGGTCGGTCGGGTCATCGGGGGATTCAGCGCTTTACTCGGGCCTGGTTGAAATAGCCGCGCGGGACGTCCGCTCTCGGTCTTCCTCGTCGAGCCGGCGGGGACGATGAAGCCGTCGACGCTCTGGACCTTGCGGTAGAAGTTCCGGGGATCGAGCCGGACGCCCCAGACCGCCTCGTACACATCCTGCAGCTCGGAGATGGTGAACGTCGGGCCGCAGAACGCGGTCGCCAGCGCGGAGTGCTCTAGCTTCGCGCGAGCGCGCTCGACGCCGTCCGCGACGATTCGCTGATGATCGAAGGCGAGTCGGGCTTGTCCCGACATCGCAAGGTCGGCGGTGATCCAGGACGCGTCGGAGGCGTCGGTGCCGGCGATCGGCTCGGGTAGGCGGGGCGCGATCGCCAGGTAAGCCACGGAGATGACGCGTCCCCGGGGGTCGCGCCCCGGCGTGCCGTACACGCCCAGCTGTTCGAGGTGCAGGTCGCCGATCGCCAGTCCAGCCTCCTCGGACAACTCCCGGTGGGCTGCCGTTAGTAGGTCCTCCTCTGCGTGGTTTAGGAAGCCGCCTGGGAGCGCCAGGGCGCCCCGGCATGGTTCGACGCCGCGCTCCACGAGCAGCACCTGGAGGCGGGAGCCGCGCAAGGTGAGGATGACGAGATCCACCGCGAGGAGCACGGTGGGAGGAACCCAACCATCGTCGGACATGCATGAACCGTAGCCTTATTGTCACCCTGACAGGAAGTCCAGGCGGGTGTCGGCTTTCAGCAAGATCCTGTGATTGGTGAACACAGGTAAGGGGCGGAGCTTCTGTGCTGGGGTACGGCTTGATTGTGCGGTCAAGGTATACGCGGGGTCCGTACACCCGATCGCTGACCGGCGGCACTGCCTGATCCGGGTTGCTGGCCAGCTCGGCGGGTAGGCATCTACCTCGGTTGCATCTCGCCAGGCCGACGCCATCGGAACGAATCTCACCGAAACTGGCTGCGAGTACCGCGTCGTGCATGGAGTCAGCAGGCATCTGGGCACGACCCTGCGGTCGCCGCATCAGTGATGTGATCGGTACCGCTCCTCCAAGTCGTCGACCGCCGGAACGCCCAGGTGGGGCCGGAACAGCCGCCGCAGCGCGTCCACGCGCTCGTCGGCCCGGACGGAGTCGGCTCCCCGCGCGAGGTCAAGCGCCCGCATCGCTGTTTCGGCCGCCCGATCGACCTCGCCGGCCTGCAACAGCGACTCGGCAAGCCACGTTAGGTACAGCGACGTCTCGCGCCCGGTCTCCTCGCCATATCCAGCGGTCGCGCGCTCCAGGATTGGCACCGCGCGCAGTGGCCGGCGCAACTGCGTCCACACCCGCCCCGCCATGACCGCTGTCTCGTCGGCGGATAGCCAGTACACCCAGGCCGGATCATCGGCCGGCTGGCGGTGCGTGAATGCGTTCTCGACCGCGTCGAGTGCCCCTACCGCCGGCTCGGATTCGTCGGCGCGGGCGTGAGCCCAGGCCACGCGCTCGAGCAGGAGCGCGCGCGTCGTGGCGCTCGCCGCGTCCCGCGCTCCGCAGTACGCGGACCGGGCGAGTGTTACCGCCTTCCGTGGGTCGCCGACATTCGCCTCCTGGTAGGCGAGCGTCGACAGGTTGTTGGCGGCACCTGGAACGTCACCACCCGCCTGCGCCGCACGCATGCCGGCGAGATAGAGGCGCTCGGCCTCGGCGTACCGCCCTGCGTCCGTGGCGACGTAGCCGGCCAGCTGGCACAGCTCGCCGATGGCGACGAGCAGACGCCGCCCGACCCGTTCGGTGTACGCCGCTTCGCGGAGCAGGCCGGCGGTGACGGCGAGCTCCGCGGTCACAATCTCGTGCGTTTTCACGCCGCCGACGTGGTCATCGAGTAGCCGCAGCTGATGTACGCGGCGCTCGACATGCTCCACGGTGGCATCGTCGATCCGGCGACCGGAGCGCACCTCGTACACCTGTGGTGGGTCGGTGATCAACCACTCGTGTGCGAGCCACACCGCGTTTTCCGCGTTAGGCGCTTCCGCGAGCAGCATCCCGGCGAGCGCTTCGGAGTCGCGTTGTCGCCAGGCCCCGTCGAGCGGCCATCGCATGCACGCTTCGGGACGCGGGCGGGCGACGAGGTCACCGCCTGCGTCGAGCGCGAGGTCGAGTGCCGCTGCGATCTTCGCGGCCGGCGGTCGGCGGCCGGTCTCGATGCGGGACAGGTGGCCGGGGTCGACGTGCGCGCGGCGTGCCAACTCGCGCAGGCTCATGTCGCCGCGCGTCGCGCGCCACCTGCGCACTGCCTCGCCGAATGTCTCCGACACCGCCGCCGCCTCTTCGCCGGTGTTGCCCACTGTTGCCAGCCTGCGCGTGCATCAGGTCACGCCTCCCGCACGCCATCCGTAGCCGTGACGCTACAGAAATGTCGTGCAGGAAGGGAACGTGGTCAATGCTTTGGTCGTGGTCGCCGTGGGTGGGGCGGCGCGTGTCGGCGCAGCCGCGAGGACCACAATGGCGGTGGCTACCGTGGGTGCGTTGTCGAGCGCGTCGGGCCGCACGGCAAGCGATCCTTGACGCCGCTGCGGAGTTTCAACGCCGGGAGTACGAGCGGGCGTGCGCGCGACGCATCGAGCACGCCCTGAACAACCGGTGGAACGGCCCGACCGAGATGCGCGGGACGCTGCTTACGGTCGGGCAGCTAAACCAGTACGACTCGGGGCGTAGGCCAAGGCGCCGGCCGTGATTCGCGTCTTCCTTCGTACCGGCTGGCCGGACGCGCTGCTCATCGTCGTGTTCCTGGTCGTCGTCACGAGCAGGTGGTGGCGGTGATCGACGACGGTCGACCCAGCGACAGCGAAGTGCTCTGGGTGGCCCGGCAGGTCGTGCGCCAATATGCGGAGCGGCCTAACAAGGACCGGGCCGATGGGGTCATGCCCGCACTGCGGTCCGGAATGCTGTTGCCCCGTCACTGTGCCCGCTCGGAGACGTACGTGCCTCGCGCTGCCACGGTGAACACCAAACCCCGCTCGCGTAGCACCGCTATCGCACGTCGCGCGGTCCCGCGGGCCACGCCGAACTCCTGCTGTAGCTGCGTCTCCGAGGGCACGGGGCGGTTGGCCTGTAACTCGCCACGCTCGATCCGGCCCGCGAGGATCTCCGCGAGCTGCTGGTAGACCGGCACCGGGCCGAGTGGATCGATCATAAGACCGGACACTAGTTGACATGAACGACGCAGAACGTCAGATGCGACCATGGACGTCGATGCACGAGTAAGCGGAGGGTGATCGGCTGACGGCACCCGTAAGGCGATCAGGCAGGTCGCCCTCGGCGACCAGGTCCTCACCACGGATCCAGCGACCGGTCGCAGCCCGGATGGTCTTCGCACCCGCTTGCTGCTGTCCTACGGTCGCTCGGCGACGAACGAGCCCTTGCCCGGCAGGGTGACGATGAGCCCACGATCTCGCAGCAGTCGCATCGCTGCGCGCACCGTGCCGCGACTGACGCCGTGTGTACCCATCAGATAGGGCTCACTGGGGATGAGTTGTCCCGGTGCTAGCTCGCCGTGCTCGATCTGTTCGCCGAGAGTGTCGGCGAGTTGCTCGTAGAGCGGGCGCGGATCGAGCGGGGCCATGATCATGAGAGTAAGCCGGGCTGTACGGGTTCAGTCTGCGGCCCGGTATTAATCCTGTACCCGTTCAAGGTCTGTACGGGTACAGGTCATGGACGGTACGTTCATTGATGGACATGAAGGCGGCCCCGGCTCGCGTCGTTACCGCTCGCCAGGGGCCTTGACCGACGTAGGAGATCGGCCCGTGACCATCATCCCTGAGACCCGGCCCGTGGTGAGAGCGGCGATCGTCGCCCTTGACGCGCTCGGTGCGACGACGCCCCGGCAAGCCGCTGTTCTGCTCGGCATGTGGCCCCGCCACCGCGAGTTGACCCAGGCTGACATCGACCTGATCCTGTTCCACTACCGCGACCCCGGCGCCGCCACTGTGGTCGCCCCGCAGCCACGCGCCGATGACCCGACCGGCCTTCTCTACGAGCGCGATCCCGGCGAGCCCCAGGCCGGGCGGTCCTTGCCGCCGTATGCGCATGGGGTGTCGATCAGCGGCCGACAGCTCGCCGAGCGCAGCCCCCGGTGACCGCCGTGGTCTGGCACCACCCGGTGTGGTGCCGCCAGGAGCACTGCACTGACACCGCGCACCGGGGCCGCATGGTCACGATTGACTCCGGTGACGCGAGTCAGGCTGCGGTCACGGTGCAGATGGTCCAACCGCGCAACGTCCGATACAGCGTGCCGGCGATCATCCTGGCTGGCGACCTGGGTGTGGTCGCATTGTCGCCTCGCCAGGCGAAGGCGCTCCAGTACAAGCTCCGCACAATGCTGCGCTCCGCCGAGCGGGGGAGCGGGCGAGGGCGCCGGGCGATCAGGCAGACCATGGGTGGTGACCCCCGTGTTGCTTCCCTGGCGTCGCCGACGCGCCCGACTGGCAGCGCAGCGCCTGGCCGCCGCCGCGGCGGAGCAGGCGCGCGAGCGCGAAGTGGCCCGGCAGCGACTGCTCTACCAGGCACGGAAAGGCAGCCACTGGAGCGCTGCGCCCACGGAGTCATTCCCCTATGTGGGGCCCGAGACGCCCGCGCAGGTGCACCGGGCGGACGGTGGTCGGTCGTGACCGCGATGGACGGTGAGTCGATCAACCCGCCTGGGTGCACTGGGCTGCCACCCGCACCATCGACCAGCACCGCGCACGTCCCGGCGAATCGTGGGCCCCGGGCACGTGCCGGCAGTGCAGCCCGGATGGCCGCGACCAGCTCGACTGGGCGCAGCGAATGGTGGCGGGCGGTGGCCAGCGATGACGGGGCCGCTCGTCAGGCTGCTGCCGCACCAGTGGGGCCGTCGGACGGAGATCGTCGTGGACGTCCACTACGCCGCCCTGATCTTCGGGGACTACGTGGAGTTGTCCGGGCTCCAGTTGGCTGACGATGGCACGCCGGTCGGTGAGGTGTGGCTCCTCGCCGACATCCGCGACCTGCCCGGCGCGCTGGTTGAGCCATGACGGTCTGGCTGCCTGCGAGGTCGCACGCCGCATCCCGAGCGGACGCACACCAGGTGCAAAGGCGTGGTGCGGCAGGGCAACTGGTCGCACCTGCCGACAGCGGCCTGCGGGTGCCCGGTGTGCTGGCCCGAGCGGCGCGACGCCTTGCCGTCGTCCGCTTCACGGCTCCGAGGGCCGCTCGTAACCGTGCTCCTGCCATGGGCTGATGGAGGGCGCTGTCACCCGACTGTGACGCGGCGTGCAGGCCAGGGTGCGGGCATGCCGTGATCCGAATCAGTAGCATCGGGCCATGCCACGTCGACCACAGTTCGCCGAAGACGATGCCACGCGCGTCATCGAGATGACCCCGGACGGGGAACCGACCAACAAGAAGGCTCCCCGGCGTCGTCGCGCACGGCGGATCGTCCTCATCAGCCTACTGGTGTTGGCGCTGGTCGGCGGCGGTGGTCTCCTCGCTGCGGGGCTTTATGTCCGGTCGCTGGAATCGGGTATCGAACGGGTCGACGCCTTCGACGAGGTGCCCGAGGAGTCCCGGCCGGTGAAGGTGGCACAGGACGCCAAGAACATCCTGATCCTGGGCAGTGACTCCCGAGACCCGGAGAACAAGTCGGGCTCCCGCACCGACACGATCATCCTGGCCCACCTGCCGAAGGACCGGTCGAGCGCTCAGTTGATCTCGATCCCGCGGGACACCTGGGTGCATGTGCCCACCGCGAAGAACGGCCAGGGCGGCAGAAACGCCAAGATCAACGCCGCCTTTGCCTGGGGTGGGATCCCACTGATGGTCCAGGCGGTGGAGAAGTTCACCGGTGTCCGCGTCGACCACGTGGCGATCGTCGACTTCGGCGGCTTCAAGGAGATCGTTGACGCGCTGGGCGGCGTGGAGATCAACGTTGACGAGAGCTTCACCTCCACCCACTCGCTCAATGCGAACGGCCGGCGCGAGTTCGTCAAGGGCAAGCAGGTCATGGATGGGGCCGCCGCGCTGGACTACGCGCGTGAGCGCTACGCGTTCGCGGACGGGGATTTCGCGCGGATCCGCCACCAGCAGCAGGTGATCAAGGCGATCCTGGACAAGGCCGCGTCCGGCGGGTTGCTCAGCAGCCCGACGAAACTGAACGCGTTCGTCAAGGCGACCGCCGACGCCGTGTCCGTGGACGAAACCCTTTCCATCGTCGACATGGCAGGCGAGATGCGCCATCTTCGCAGCGGCAATCTCACCTTCGTCACGAGCCCGACCAAGGGGACCGGCATGGTCGGCACGGAGAGCGTGGTGTTCGCGAACACCGAGAAGGCCAAGGCCTTCTATGACGCCGTCCGTCGCGATGGCGTCCCCGAAATCCTGAGTGGCGCGAAGTAGCAGACGGGCGCGTTCCCGCCGGCACGGCATGCGGTAGCAAAGAACGTCATCAGGGTGGCCACCGAGTCCGCGTAGGCGCGGCCGGTGGCCACCCTGCGTTACGTCACCCGTTGGGATTACCGGGCTGTCGCTCACCCATTTGGGTTACATTCTGTGCGGGCCCTCGGTCTACACAGGCTCACGCGGTGGTCGCCCCAAGCGCGCGCGGCGCAGCTTGACGGGACATGTGGATCACCAGACACGAAATCTTCAACAATCGGCTACAAGATCTACCCGTTGCGTCATATCCGAACGCGGGAACCGAACCTTATTCTACTGACGCTGTCGCCGCGTGATACGTGCTGCGCCAGCGTCACAGGGGGGGTCGGGGATGTCGGGCTGGCCGGCAGTGCGCGATGACGCGGGGTTCGAACTCCGCGGCGATGAGACGGATAGTCAGTCCTTTCGGCGGCTTGATGACGAAGCGGCCGACGACGGCAGCGAGGCGCGATCGCATCGGTGCCCCGACCCGAGTCACCAGCAGGCCGCCGCGGCGAAAGAGCGCCGCCCGGTAGGCACGACGGCGGTACTGCCCTACGTCGGCTCCAGCGCTTCGACGCGTACGCGCTGGCTGCGGGCCTGGATGATGACGCTCCCCGTCGACCTTGCCGCCCTGTTGGCACCGCTGTTCCTGACCGACCGCTACTGGCGGGGGACCCTGTTCACGGCCGGGTTGACCGTGGTCATCTTCGCGGCGGGCGGGCTCTACCGCGCGCGCCGTCATGTGGCGATCCTCGACGAACTGCCCAGCCTCTGCGGTCGGCTCCTGGCCTCCGCGGCGATCGTGGCGATGATCGCGGCCCTGCGCCATGAGTCGGTCGAGTACGTCGCGGACTTCATGCGCGGCGTTGCTCTTTCCGGCGGACTGGTAATCATCGGTCGCGGGATCACCAGGAAGATTGGTGTCGTCGCGCGCAAGCGCCGGTGGGTGGAGCACAACGCCGTCATCATCGGCAGCGGCCCGATCGCCGTCGAGCTCGCACGGCTGCTGCGGCGTTACCCGCAGTACGGCCTGCGCTTCGTCGGCTGCATCGACAGCGCGGCCCGCCAGGGTACGGCGTCCGTCCCGTTGCTCGGGACCTTCGACGACTTCGAGCAGATGATCACGATGGTCGAGTGTGACGTGCTGATCATGGCCGACCCCGACTGCCCAGAGTCGACGCTGATGGAACTCCTGCGCCGGCCCACCAGCGCGAGCCGCGACCTCTGGGCCGTGCCACGGCTCTGGGGCTCCCGGTCCCAGTGGGGCCTGCCCGACCACATCGGCGCCATCCCGGTCGCGCAGATCCGCCACACCACCCTGTCCGGCCCCCGGTGGGCAGTGAAGCGCGCGTCCGACATTGTCTTCGCCGCCCTTGCGCTCCTCGTGCTGAGCCCGGTCCTGCTGCTGTGCGCGATCGCGACGTTCCTGGACGGCGGCCGTGGCATCTTCTTCTACCAGGAGCGGATCGGGCGGCATGGAAAATCGTTCCACGTCATCAAGTTCCGCTCGATGCGCCCAGTCAACGAGCACGAGTCGCAGACGAACTGGTCCATCGCGGACGATCAGCGGGTAAGCGCGATCGGTCGTTTCATGCGTCGTACGTCCCTGGACGAGCTGCCCCAGCTCTGGAACATCCTGCGTGGCGACATGACGGTCGTCGGGCCGAGGCCCGAGCGTCCGTTCTTCGTCGAGAAGTTCTCCGCGGAGCACCCGGACTATGCGATGCGGCACCGCGTCCCGGTCGGGTTGACGGGGCTCGCGCAGGTCAGTGGTCTGCGGGGTGACACCCCGATCTCCGACCGCGCGCGGTTCGACAACTACTACATCGAGAACTGGTCGCTGTGGCTGGACGTCAAGGTACTGCTGCGCACGGTCGTGGAAGTGTTCCGCGGTGGTGGTCGCTGAGCGCCAACGACCCGGGGCATCGTCAGTCGGACCGCACGAACGGCAGCACCGAACCGCGGTAGTCATCGATGTAGCGGCTCGGGTCGGCCCGTAGCACGGACGAGAGAACGGTGCCGAAGACGTCACGGAAGTCCATGGTCGCCTTGAGGTCGCCGTCGTCCAGATCGGTCAGGTTCGGCTGTTCGCCGTAGAACCCACCGACCGCGGGGGCGCCCAGGACGAACACGGGTCCGGCCGTGCCGTGGTCGGTGCCGTCGGAGGCGTTTGCCCGCACACGTCGGCCGAACTCGCTGTAGACGACCACACTCACCTGCCGACCGGCTTCGGTCCTGGCCATCCTGGCCACGAAACCCGTCAGCGCCTGGTCGAGCTGGGTCAGCAACATCTCGTGCCCGGTGCGCTCCTCGGCATGCGTATCGAACCCGCCGAGACTGACTGAGTACACCTGGGTGGATACGCCGGCCTCCACGCATCGAGCCACGAGAGCGAGTTGTGCCGCCAGGGCGTTGCCGGCGCCCGTGCCGGTCGCCGGCCCAACCCCGTCATCAGCGGCCTCAGGCGAGCCGATCGTCTGGCCGGGCTCGCGTACCACCCGCTCCATCGAGATCAGGTCCGCGTAGGCGGCCGCGGCCCGCGCCTGCATCGCCGGTTCGTCCGGCTCGGTCCGGCCGAGCGCCGAGACCACGCCCGGCTCGATCCACGGTGGCAGCGCGAGACCGCGGTAGCTGACGCACGCGCCGACCCGTGTCCTGCCCGCCAGCAGCGGCGGAAGCACCGGCTCGAAGCTCACGGCGGCCTCCACAGGGGCCTTCGTTCCGTCCAGCCAACGACCGACCCAACCGGTGTTGACCGGGCTGCCGGGCGATGCCGTCTGCCAGATGTCCATCGAGCGGAAGTGACTGCGGTCAGGCTTCGGATATCCGACCCCCAGCACGATGGCGAGCCGGTTCTCGTCCCAGAGTCGCTTCAGGCCTTTCATCACCGGGTTGAGGCCCAGCGCGTTGTCGAGGCGGAGCACCTTCTCGGGGGCGTACGCCAGTTCGGGGCGCGCCGAGTGATACGCCGAGTCCGCGTACGGGATGACGGTGTTGAGCCCGTCGTTGCCGCCGTACAACGTGACGATGACGACCTTGTTCGTCTTGCCGGGCAGCCCGCCGGCAGGCTCCTTGGACGCGGTCCGGAGAAGCTCGGCGAGGCCGAAACCTCCGGCACCGGCTGCCAGCGCGGCACCGCCCACAACCCCGGAGGCGCGGAGAAACCGACGTCGAGTTAGGGAATCCATATCACGTGACCTGATATTCCGGGCTCACCAGTCCGAGCGTCAACAGCAGGCGCGCGTCGCGCACGTCCCGCAATACCGCGTACGTCCTGTCGGTCCACTTGTCCACGCAGAGGATGTACGCCACGTCCTCGGGGGTCAGCCGGCCGGGGTTGGCGAGGCCGGCGAGCGTATGGGCCACGTTCAGCTTGATCGGTGCCGCCGCGGAGGTCAACCACGCGGGACCCGCCGGCCACCCTCCGACGCTGGGCGGAGCGAACGGTCGCTGTCCCAGGCCGTCCAATGAGTTGTAGAGCTGGGTGAAGGTGTCCTGCCGGAGGTGTGCCGGCCGCAGCCCCAGTTGTCGTATCGCGCCGACAAGCCATTCGACGGGCTGCTTGACCATCGTGTGTCGGGTGGCGCGGAAGGCGTCCGCCTCGAAGAGCGCCCGCAGCATCGACATGGGCGCGGGGAACGCGGCGGCCATCTCTTCCCGGACGCGTTCGGGAATCGGGTCGGTCGATGAGGCGTAGCGGAACCACAATCGGGATGCGATGAACCGCGGACACGCCTTCTGTTTCAGCAGCAGATCGACGACCCTGCTGGCGTTAAAGTTGCCTGTTGTGCCGAGGATCGTCTTGCTGCCGGTGTCGTGGTGCTGCGGATCGAAGACCAACCTGTCCGAGTCGAGAACGGCACGCCACCCGGTCAGGGCCCGGCTCGCCTCCTTGACGTCCCGCTCCGTGTACTGCCCGATGCCGAGGATGAACAGCTCGAACAGCTCCCGGGCGAGGTTCTCGTTGGGCGCGTCCTTCTTGTTGTGCTGTCCATCCAGCCAGTAGACGAGGGCCGGGTCGACGACCATCCGGTGCGCCATGTCGCCGAAGTCGCGAGCGTTTCGAAGGGTGCGATGCTGCGTCAGCATGAGCTGCGCGCTTCTGACCTTCGAGACCGACGTCGCCCAGTGCCCGTGCCAGAAGAACAGCAGCTTTTCGACAGCCTGATGGTTCGCGACGATCATGCGGTCGAGCCACCACCGGGTGACCTGCATGGTCTGCGTCTTCCGCGCGCCATCCGCTTTCGCCCGCTCGGCGGGCGTCGGACTCGGCAAACCGACGTACGGGTCCGGCCCCAACTCGGGGACGGGGGCGGTCGTCGCGCCGACGTCCGGGCCGGGTGGTGCGACCAGGGCCGACAACGTCGCGCTATAGCCTGACTGCCTCGCGGCGGCCAGCTCTGCGGCGGTCGGACCGAAACCGGCCCGGCGCAGCAGCAGCGCGACATCGTCGGTCATGGTGGAAACATAGGCGAAGGCCAAGATCGCGGCAAACTACGCCTGACGTAGTAGAGGGCGGCGGCGCGCAGCGGACGGGGAAGACGCCGTGCCGATTCCGCCTGTAGGTCACCCGTGTGGCTGAACCCTCGCCGCAGTGTCGGGATCGCGGTGGGTTTCCTCCGAAGGCGGGCGGAGGATGACGGGTACGACGCGACCACGCTGTCCCTTCGTGCCGATCCTGTTGGACCGAACGGACGGACTGGTAGGAATGACCGGACAGTCTCGATGGCTGATTGCGGGTAACAAAGCGCTCGTAACGGACTTGTGGCGCGCCTCTGCGACGGCGGAACCGCCTGTGACGTTGCTCCTGCCCGCGCACCGCGGGGTCGAGCGTGTCGTACGCCGTTGACAGAACTATCCGATCTAAGGTCTATTGTCGCCGGCTCAGCAGGCAGCGTCACGCCCCTCCGCCCTCGTCTCCCGCAGACGTTGGTCGAGTTGGCTGGGCGCAAGCACGACCGCTAGGACCGGAGGTGTCGGTGTGCATCCGACCATGCGCTTGACGGGATCGGGGCATCCACCCGGCACCCGTGGCGAGCCGGCAACAGCGGCCGCGCCCGGTCTGGAGCACACCGCAACGTTGCCTGATAGGTCTGAAAGAGACAAGTGACGACTACGCCATCGCACTGCGATTCTCCCGAAGGGGCCGAGTCCTCTCGGCCGACGGTACTGGTTCTCGGCACAGCGGAGTGGAACGCCCAGATCGCGACGAATCAGCACTATGTCGTGCGGGAACTCGCGCGGGACTTCGATACGTATTTCGTGGAGTCCCTCGGTTTGCGAAGGGTGCGGCTCGACGCGAAGGACCTCACCCGGATCGCTGGCCGCGTGCGGCGTTCCGTCCTCGGCATCCAGTCGACAACAGCGTATCGCCCCGTACCTGAGCGGGCGAAAGTCATCTCGCCGCTCGTGGTGCCGATACATCACGGGCCCACACGCCTGCCCAACAGACTTCTCCTGGAGCGAGCCGTCGCCGAGTGGCGACGAAGCCCCCGACCCCGAATTCTGTGGAGTTTCACGCCCGTCACGTACGACCTTGAGCGGTACGCCGACTTCACGCTGTACCACTGTGTAGATATTTTGCAGGCGTTTCCTGGCATCGACGCGTCAGCCATCGCAACCGGCGAGAAGAAGCTCGCCGAGCGGGCTCAACTCGCGATCGCGACGAGTCAGAACGTCGAAGAACACCTGACCGGTGTGGGGTTCCCGCAGATCCTCACACTCCCGAACGTCGCTGACGTCGACGTCTTCACCGCAGCCAGCCGGCCGGCGGCGCAACGGAGGCCGGCCGCGATATTCGCCGGCAACCTGTCGCCTCACAAGCTGAACGTCGACCTGCTGCGCGCCCTGGCTACCGCGGTGCAAGGCAGCGGTGAACTACTGCTGGCAGGACCGGTGGCTGCCGGCGGTGGCGGATTCGACAGCGAACTCGCGGAACTCGAGCGGCTTGGCGCCCGGTACCTGGGAGTACTCACCGCTGAGCAGCTGGCCGAGGTCGCCGGCACCTGCACCGTCGGGTTGATTCCTTACGCCCTGAACGAATACACGGCTGGAGTCAGCCCGCTGAAGTCCTACGAGTATCTCGCCGCCGGACTCGAGGTGGTCAGCACGGCCATCCCGGACGTGATCCAGGCCGGCAAGGGCACGCAATTCATCCATGTCGCCGAGTCGATCGATGGGTTCGTCGCCAAGGTGCTGGACAGGGTCGGGCCGGTATCCGACGCGACCATCGACGCCCGTATGGATTACGCGCAGGGCTTCAGTTGGAAGTCCCGTGGTGAGCTCCTCAGAGGCATCGCCGCGAAGACGCGGAGCCCGAGAGGCGCTGACGCCGAGGGGCCGTGTGACCCGGGAACGATCGGGCAACCGCGTGGATAGGCTGGCCGTCACCGGGACAGCCCGTCGGCTGGTTGTTGGCCTGACGGCGTTCGTCTCTGGTCACTCACACCGGGTCAGGGTCTCGGTCGTGCTCTTCCTCGCTCTGCCGCAGCTCTACCTGCTCCCTGAAGGCAGCATCGACATCGCTCTGACGACCATCGTCACCGCGCTCCTGTTGCCGGCCGTATCAGTCGGGGTCAAACGTAGCCCCGACCGTCGTCTGTTCGGGCTTGGCCTGTTCCGCGTCCTGGTCGCACTCCTGGCGGTACGGCTGCTCGCATTGGTGTGGTCGCCCGAACCGCGGGCCGGCCTGCAGTCAATCGTCCTACTCGGCCAGTTCATCGTCACACTCATGTTGATGTGGGAAGCGGTCAGGCAAGATCCCGACCTGCTCCGACACGTGCAACGTGTGTACTGGCCATGGGTGGCCCTCGAGGCGGGTCTCGTAATCCTCTTCCGGGTGCAGCCGGCCGTTGAAGCCATGTTTCTCCGGTCCATCGGCGGCGTCTTCATCGGTGAGAACACGATCGCGGACTTCTTCGGCGACAAACCGAACAACGTGTTTGATGTAGCCAAGTCCGGCGGGGTGTTCATCAACGCGAATGTCGCCGCGATGTTCCTCGGCGTCAGTGGCCTCGCCGCGCTCGCCGTGGCCTCCGTCACCCATACGCGGTGGGTCCGACTGGTAGGCATCGCCGCCCTGGTGTCGGTGCCGTTCACCGGTTCGAAGTCCGCCACGATCCTCGCGCTCGCCTTGCCCGCGATCGCGTTCGGCGTCACCCGGATGAACCGGGCGGCAACGGTGGTCCGGCGACACCCGCTGATCCTGGCGGGCTCCCTGGGTATGGCCGTGGTCCTGCTGCTGTACGCCGCCAACCGCGGCCTCCTCGTCGCCTTGAGCGAGGCCCTTCTTGGTCGTACGGTCATGTGGGGATTCGGGGCCAAATCCTTCCAGGACACCCCGATCCTCGGACTCGGGTATGGCGGGTGGGACGCCGGCTTCACGCCGTATGCCGCAGATTACGGTCTCCATCGGAGCTTCCCTCCGCACAACCTTCTCCTGGCAGCCTGGTCCAGCACGGGGATCCCCGGACTGGTGCTGACCGTCATCTTCTTCGCGCTAGCATTCTGGCTCTTCGTCCGGGGGCTATCGCGCCGTTTCACCTGCGACAAGAGTTTCGTGAGCTACGCCGGCGCGGCAGTCGGGTGGATCTTGATACAAGGGATGGGGGAGAACACCGACATCTTCGGTGAGATACACCTCATACCCATTGTTTCGCTGCTGATCGCTTACCTTATCCGGAACCTTGGCGAGGAGTTAAAGGAAAGTGCCACACACGCCCACCGTCGGCATCGTGCGACACCAGCAATTCCGGCCGTCGGAGACGTTCATCGCCAGCCAGGCGTTGGCACTGCGCAGCTTCCGCCCGCTGTTCGTGGGGAGGGACCCGGTCCCGACCATGCCCGGGGTCGACTCGGTTAGTGTTTCGGAATTCGGCAGAGCCCCGCTGCTGTCGTACACGCTGACCCGGCGATCGAAGCCCCTCCGCGGACTCCTCCAGGAGCGGCAAACTGCGCTTCTGCACGCCCACTTCGGTGTCGAGGGCGTCTACGCGATCCAGACGGCCAAGGCGCTGCACGTGCCGCTGGTCACGACGTTGCACGGCTTCGACGTGACCATCAACAAATCGCAGCTGCTCGCCTCCAAAAAGCCTTCCTGGATCAACTACGTCATGTGGCGCCGCGATCTCTTCAACTCAGGCGCGGTCTTCATCTGCGTGTCGGAGCACATCCGGCGGCGCGCGGTGGATTGGGGATACCCGGAAGAACGCATCGTTGTGCTGCCCATCGGCGTGGACGTCGAATCGATCCAACCCGCTGGATTCGTCGAGACGCCTCGGATACTCCACGTGGCGCGGTTGGTGGAGAAGAAGGGCACCGCTGATCTCCTGCAGGCGTTCGCCCTCGTGAGAAATGCTGTTCCCGGTGCGGAGCTGGTGGTCATCGGGGATGGTCCCTTGCGCGCGTCGCTCAACGACCTGGCGCGTGAACTCGGTGTCGGTGACTCTGTCCGCTTCATGGGGGCCCAGCAGCACGGCGAAACACTGCGGCAGCTGAGCCAGTCGCGATTGCTCTG
Source organism: Micromonospora sp. NPDC049679 (assembly GCF_040659735.1). NCBI lineage: Bacteria > Bacillati > Actinomycetota > Actinomycetes > Micromonosporales > Micromonosporaceae > Micromonospora > Micromonospora sp. NPDC049679. Next base: position 59,687 of record NZ_JBFANZ010000016.1, on the reverse strand, counting down.
CCTCCCCAGTGTGACGGCGTCCAATGGCGACCAGGAAGGCCTCGGGATGGTGCTCCTCGAGGCGGCGGCCGCTGGCAAGCCGGTCGTCGGCACCGACCACGGCGGGATACCCGAAGCGGTGACGGACGGGTCCAACGGATTTCTGGTGCCGGAACGCGACGTCGCGGCACTGGCCGATCGTCTGCTCGCGCTGTTGACCGACCCGCAGTTGTGCGACCAATTCGGTAATGCCGGACGCGAGATGGTGGTCGAGCGGTTCAACCTGCGCCGACAGACCGAGAAGCTCGAGTCTTTGTATAGGACCCTCATATGATCGAGTCCGTGTTGATTTTCGCCCGTGCGACGCCGCACCATCACACGGGCGGTATGGAGACCCTTGCCTGGAGTCTCGCGGCCGAGTGGGCCAAGGTGGTCAGTGACGTGCAGATCGTCACAACCGCTGTTCCAGGAGCGCGCGAGTCGTTCTCGGCGGACGGCGTCACGGTTGTGCCGTTGAGCAACGCGCGGCCGGGGGTTTACTCGTCCGCGTGGTGGGACGAGTCCCTTGCGTACTGGCGTTCCCGCAAGACGGCTCCCAGCGTGGTGTTGTCCGTGAGCGCCGGCGCCTACTCGGTTGTGCGTGAGCGTTCGCGGCATCCCCAGACGCCATTCGTCATGCAGGCCCATGGGACCTCGGCCATGGAGATCGCGTCGAAGCTTCGCGCTCATGATCTTCGTTCGGTGGCTACCGCGCCGAAGAACGTTATCGGGCTCGTGCGTGACCTCGCCCGCTACCGTGACTTCGACCGTATCGTCGCCGTGGGCGAGAACGTGGTGCAGTCGCTGGTCGCGAAGCCGCAGAGTTGGTCGGTGCCCCCCGACAAGGTCCGCCTGATTCCGAACGGTGTGCGGGCAGAGGACCACGGGTTCGACGCGCGGGCCCGGGCAGAGGTGCGGAGCGCCCTGGGCATCGATGACGGCACCACGGTCGTCGGATGCATTGGGCGCATGCATGTGCAGAAGCGACTCGATCGAGCCCTGCGTGGAGCCGCGATGCTGCGGGACCGGGGCTGTGCGGACCAGTTCCGGTTCGTGTTGGTGGGCGATGGCCCGGACGAGGGTCGACTTCGCGGCCTGGTCCGGGAGTTGCACCTGGAGGACATGGTCGTCTTCGTCGGACGCGTCGAGCCGGACAGCGTCCGGAAGTATTACGCCGCCGCCGACGTATCCCTGCTCACCACGGCGAGACTCGAGGGACTCCCCATGGCGGTGCTGGAGGCGCTCGCGTGCGGGCTGCCGTGCGTCGTGCCGACCGGCGCCGTCGGATCACAGGCGCTGAGAGGGGTCCTGCACGAGGTCGACGCGGGGGATCCGGGACTGCTCGCCGATGCCCTGAAAGACGTCGCGCCGGCGCGGGGGGCGAGAGCGAGTCTGCTGCCGTCCGAATTCCTGCTCGAGCAGTGCGCGAAGGACTACCTGACACTCTTCGGGGAGCTTGGTTCGTTGCGCCGTGGCTAAGATCTTCTTTCGCCTGGTTCTCGGCGGCCTGGCCGGCAAGGCTCTCGGCCTGCTCCGTGAGGTTCTCCTCGCGGCGCTCTACGGAGCCGGGCAGGTGGTGGCGGCAAACCGCATCGCGCTGACCGCCACGCTGATTCCGATCAACTTCTTCACGGCCGACGCGCTCTCGGCCGGCTTTCTCCCGCTGTACGTTCAGTACCGCCAGGAGCGGCCGGCCATGGCGCACGCGCTGTACCGCACCGTGCACCTGTTGTTGGCCGCCTTCTCGCTGATGCTCGTGGTGGCGCTCCTCTTCGGGCGCCACATGTGGGTGGGACTCCTGGGTCCGGGTCTTGACGCGCACACCGCGGGCATTGCCGCGTCGATGTTGGGCGTCGCCGCCGTGGGCGTGCCGTTCTATGTGCTGTACAACCTCTACACGCTCGTGGGCCTGGCGAACGACGATGTCCGCCTTATCAATCTCCGAGCTTCGTTCCAGAGCATCGGCCTGATCTGCGCGACGATCGCGGCGTATCTGTCCGGCCACGTCGCTTTGCTGGCCTGGGGTTTCACAGTTCCATACATCGTGCTGTGGTGCTGGGGGGCGTACTGGATACGGCGGCGGGGTTACCTGCGCGTCGGTGACGGCGCCCCCGTTCAGGTCACCGACCGGGCCGGCGCCAAACTCGCGCTTTCGATGTTCTGGCGGCGACTGCGGCCGCTTCTGCTGATACCTGTGATCCTGCAGGGCTCGATCGCCGTCGAACGTGCCGTCAGCTCGCTGCTCGGCGTCGAGGTCGTGGCGGCGACCGAATATGCGCGCTTCGTTGTCGACTCCTGCATGGCGCTGCTCGCTGCGCCGTTGGGCCTGGCAGGCCTGGCGTCCTTCTCGAAGATGAAGCAGAGCGAGGTGGCCGGAGGGCTTCGACGCCTGATACCACCCGTTCTCCTGGTGACGGTTCCGCTCTCATTGATCCTCTGCATCAACAGCCGGGGAATCGTCACCGTTCTGTACGCGCGCGGCCAGTTCGACGATCGCGCGGTCGACATCTCGTCGGTGATGCTGCTGGGCTTCGCGCTCGGGATCTGGGCGCAGGTGCTCGGCTACACCTTCGTGAAGGTGCTCAATGCACGAGGCGCCAACTTCCAGGTCGCGATCGTCATGGCCCTGTCCTTTTCGGTGCCCATGGGCCTCAACCTCCTGCTCTATCGGCACTGGGGCGCGTTCACCTTGGGTGCGGCGGCATCTGTCGGCGGGTTGCTGATGTTCATCGCCTCCGCCCGTTGGTTGGCGGTACTGCGCTTCAGCCTGGGGTTGATCGTCGTCCTGTTGCCGGGCGTTCTCGCCGCAATCGCGGCCGGGTACTTCCTGTCGGGACCCGGCGTGCTGCGCCTGGCCGCGTCATCCGCGGCGATCCTGGTGGTGTGGATGCTCTACATCGCTGTGGTTCCACAACTTCGTCGGACGTTTTTGTCAAGTATTTTGGAAAGATTCAAGCAGAGCCCGACCCCGGTTCCGCAAGAGAGCGCGGTGGCGGGCAAGTGAGGAAACAGTGAGTATCCAGCAGGGAGACGTGGCTGGGCAGGGCGAGAGTTCGGAAATGGCGCGCCCGCAAGTTGCGCCCGAGCCGTCCGGAGCCGTGCGGTCGACTCCTTCGCCCGGCGAGAAGCCGCAGCGCGCCGCCAATCGACTCTACGTGCTGGATCTGCTGCGCTTCTGCGCCGCGATATCGGTCCTCGGCTTCCACGTGTTGATCGATAATGATAATCGCAGGGCGTGGGGCGCGAACGTCGAGGACCTGTTCGATCACGGTTTCGTGACCGTCTTCCGTTACGGCTGGATGGGGGTCGAGTTCTTCTTCGTCATCAGCGGCTTTGTTATCTGTATGAGCTGCTGGGGACGCTCGGTTTCCGACTTCTTTGTGTCGCGGGTGACCCGACTCGTGCCGGCATATGTTTTCGCCGTGCTGGTCACGTCTGCCGCCCTCGCGCTCTGGCCGCTTGAGAACGGCAGACCGCAGCCGTCGCATGTGCTGATCAACGCGACCATGCTGCAGAGGTTCGTCAATATTCCGAACATCGACTCGGTGTATTGGACGCTCTTCGTCGAACTGAAGTTCTATCTCCTCTTCGCAATCGTCGTCCATTTCGGGCTGACGTATCGGCGGGTCGTCCTCTTCTGTATTCTCTGGATGACCGCCGCACTGTACGCCGAGTATTCCCAGTTTCGGCCGCTGATCCTGGTCGTGGAGTCGGGCTTCGCACCCTACTTCATTAGTGGCATCGCGCTCTACCTGATCCACCGATTCGGTCCGAACCTGCTCCTGTGGGGCATTCTCGGCACATCAATGATCATTGGCGTGATAACACTTCGAAATCGCGTGGAAGCGCACAACGCGACCAGGAATGCAATTTCGTTCGAGATAGCTCTACCCATCATGTTCTTATTCTTTGCGATCATGGTGGGAGTCGCGCTCGGGTGGTTCTCCGGACTGAAGTGGCGAGGGCTGACCGTCATCGGCGCACTGACCTACCCGGTCTACCTGCTGCACATGCAGCTCAGCCGCATCGTGGTGAGCCGTCTACACGACGCGGTGCCGCCCTGGGCGCTGTTCGCGGGCGTGGTGGGTGGTGTGCTCCTGCTCGCCTACGTCGCGCACCGCTGCGTGGAACGTCCGATGGCGAAGATATTGCGTCGCAAGCTGAAGGCCAGCTTCGCGCAGATCCGAGCCGAGGGGAGTGGCGCACCAATGTCGGTTAATTCGTCGGCCCTTGCCGGCGCCGGAAAAGGTCTCGAAGGTGGGAGCGCAGGTGAGGCGCGGGGGCAATCCGCGGGTGCTGCTGTATCGTCCCGGCGGCGGGTATCCCGGTAGTGCTGGCTATGAGGAGTAACGGGTGGTAGAGCAAGGCGTCTCACCCATCAGTGACGAAACACCGGGTTGGACGGCGCAGCAGCCCTATCACGCCACTGATAGCGGTGTGTCCGATCCACTGGGTCATCTCGCGGGACGGTCTGTCGCCCTCGTTCACGAGTGGTTCGCTGCTACGGGTGGGTCCGAGGCGGTCTTCCGGCAGATCGCGGAGATCGTGCCGCACGACGAGCGATTTGTCCTGTGGAGAGATCGCGACGCCGAGGAGCCCGGCCTCCGCGAATCGTGGCTGGCCCGGACGCCGTTGCGGCGCAGCAAGGCGATGTCGTTGCCCCTGATGCCGTTGGTCTGGCGGACCCTCAGCCGCGAGCAGTTCGACGTCGTCATCTCGTCCAGCCATGCCTTCGCCCACACCGTCCGGCTGGGCCCGCCCGAGCAGACACGCCACCTGAGCTACATCCACTCTCCCGCCCGGTACGTCTGGAGCCCCGCCTTCGACGGTCGAGGGTCAAGCCCGCTGCTGTCGCTGCCCAGACGGGTCCTTCAGGCCGCCGACGTCCGGCTCAGCCGCCACGTCCACAGCTACGCCGCGAATTCGCTGGAGGTGAGGGAGCGGATCCGTCGCTACTGGCGACGCGACGCGGTGGTCATCAACCCGCCGGTAGACGTCGACTTCTTCTCCTCCGCGCCACTCGCGGACCAGGCACAGGGGCGGGACTATCTGCTCGGCGTCGGGCGGTGGATTCCGTACAAGAACTTTGACTTGATCATCGCTATCGCCGAGGCCGCCGGGATGCCGCTGGTCATCGCCGGATCCGGGCCGGAGGAGGCGAACCTGCGCCGCGCGGCCGAGCGCGTCAACGTGCCCGTCACGTTCGAAGTGCGGCCGAGCACGGAGAGGCTGCGCCAGCTCTACTGGGGAGCGAAGGCCTTGCTTTTCCCGGTGCACGAGGACTTCGGGATGATCCCGGTCGAGGCACAGGCCTGCGGCACACCGGTGCTGGGACTGCGCCGCGGCGGCCTCCTCGAGACCGTCGTCGACGGCGAAACCGGCTTCCTCGTCGACTCCCTGGACGCGGCCGCGTTCGTACCTCTCGTCCAGCGCCTCCACGAGCTGTCGCCGGAACGGATAGCGGCACACGCTGCCACCTTCTCGCAGCAACAGTTCGCGGCCCGGCTGCGCGAGTGGATCGGCGAGGCGTCCCGCTAGCGCCGGTTCCGGACCTTCGTCGCGCCGCGACGTCATCTGGTTGGCGTGCGAGCCTCAGAAGATGACGGTGTCGCGGAGGTAACTCGCGACCCGCCGCAGCTGCTGGGCATCCTTTACCGGGGCCGTCATGCGAAATACCAGCTGACGGTCGAGCGATCCGTCGCTCCCGCTGCGCCAGTACGCGACCACGACGAGACCGTGGCGCTGCGCGCCGTCGACGTCAAGGATCGCCTCTGCGTACGCGGAAAACTCCCCGCTGCGGATCCACTGCGCGCCCCACGCCTCCTCGGCCTTGCGCATGACGACCTGCCATTCCTTCGTGCACGGCTGGGGGCAGTCCCGCACGGTCAGTTCGCCGCCGATCTCCGAATCCTCACCCCGCGAGGCGCCACAGTTGTACTTGGCGAATCCTTCCGCCCGGCCGGCAAGGCTGCACTCCCAGCTCAGCGGCACTTTCACGGTGAAGCCGAAGCCATCAAGACCAGCCAGTGTCCGGACCGTGTCCGTCCCGGTGAATCGCGGCCATTGAGTCGGCCAGGCACCCGGTTTCGGCGGTTCGATACCAGGACTCACCGGTCGGGCTGTCGGCATTGCGACCTGCGGTGCGCTCCTGGCCGGTGGGCTCGTCGGCTTCCCGTTGTCACCGACCGGCCCCCAGACGAAGACGGCTCCGGTACCGGCGAGTGCGAACAGGATGAGCGCGGTGATCCCGAGCCACAGCGCGGTGCGGCGTCGTGCCGGCGGCGAGGGCATGATGTGGCGCTCTGGCGAGTACAGCGGGTCGTATGAGGGCGGGCCGGCGGGGGGGAACGGTCCGAGGGCGGGCGATTGTGGCATGCCCGATACCGGTCGCGGCGGCACCGAAACCGGTTGTGGCGGCGCGGAGACGGGCTGTGGTGGCGCGGAGACGGGCTGTGACAGCGCCGGGGTGGATTGCGGTAGCGCTACGGCGGCTCCGGAGACCGGCTGCGGCGGTGACGACACGGGTTGCGGTGCCGCAGCCGCGTCATGCGCTTGCGGTGGCACGGGCCAGAGGTCCATGCCGAGCGCCAGGAATATCCGCTCTGCGGTCGGTGCGCCGTTGGCAGCGTAGGCCACCCAGGGTGTGGGCGCGGTGAAGTCGGCCTGAACGAAACCAGCGAAGCCCGTCCCTGGCTGTGCCAACGCGTTCGTCGTGGTCGCGAATGCGTCGCGCCACCGCTGGTCGGTCGCGGCGGTGGCGTCGAGCACGGCGATCGTCAGAGATCGTCCCTGTCCGTCAACCGCTGACCAGACACCGCCCACTTCACACGTTCGGAGGACCTCGACGAACTGATACGGACCAACCGGTTGCATCCCAATCTTCCCCGCTCTCCTTTGTGTGCGAATCCTAGCGACACCGGTTCGATCATGAAACCGGACGCCGAGGGGCCGCCCTGGTAGCCGGCGAGACCGGGCAGGCAGGCAGCGGGAGCAGCAGGGATCTATCCGTCGGTCGGGCGGCTGAAGATTTTCAGGGCGGAAGCGCCGCGCGGATGGCCGCGGTGGCCGGTGACGGCGATGGATGGCGAACTGACCAGCGACGCCTGGATTCCTTCGGGCGAGCCCGCGTACGGGAGGGCGCCTTGCGCCACATGTCTGTAGCGCAAGGCGCCCCGTCATGGGCGGCTAGCCGATGGGGTTGCCGTTGGTGCCGCAGACGTAGCCCGCGCGGATGCAGGTGTTCATGCGCCGTTCGAACTCGTTGGGCTCCCACGCGTTGATCCAGTCACCGTGGAACGTGTACCCCGGCGCGTTCGTGACGTTCGCCCCGTTGCGGGTGCCGGCCAGGCTCAGCCCGCCGCCGTTGACCGGGTACGTGATCAGGAATTCGGTGCGGGGCAGCATCTTCGGGTAGCCGGGTGGGCAGTGACCGCCGACGCCGCCGATGATGAACTGCACATGGCTCTTGTGGTCGGGGGAGTCCACGTTGACGCCGTCCCAGCAGGTCGGGAAGTCCAGGTAGGTCTCCAGCTTCGACCCGGGCGGGCAGTTGAGGAAGTCGGCGCTCGACTGCGGGTGGCCGACGCAGGACCAGCGGGCGGCGGGGTTCTGGGCGGGGGAGGTGGCCAGCGCGTTGCCGACCACGATCCGCAGTCCCTGCGGCGGCGTGACCGCGCCGGCCTTCTCGAAGATGCCCTGGTAGTAGACGGTGACCCGCTCGGGCGCGACCGGTACCCCGTTTTTGTAGAGCGTCGGCGTCCAGTAGGCCGACAGGTCGGACCTGGGCTCGCACGTCGTGCCGCCGAGCCGCAGCGACTGCAGCGTTGAGTACGCGTTCGTGGTGGTGTTGCCGGAGAACTCGTGAATGTGTGAGGCGCCGGGTTGGCCGGGCTTGACGATCGGGTCGTCGCCGCTGCGCCCCTTGCTGGTGCAGTCCGCGCGGAACTCCGAGCCCCGCAGGGCGGCCGGGACGGCCTGCTGCGCGCGGATGGCGGCCGACTGCTCGGCGTTGTCGCCGACGCCGTGGTCGTGGGCGGAGTGTGCGGCCGTGGGGTCGGCGTCGGCCTTGGCGGCCAGGGCGCCGACGGCGGCGAGCGTCGCCACCAGGATGGCGGCGGTCCGGCGGGTGCGGGAGGCGGTGGGCTTTCCACCCCGCGACGTGTGTCTGGTGAACATGCTGTTCCTCCTCGGGACTCGGAGGGTCGGGGGCGCGGACCGTCCTCAGTGGCCGAAGCTCAGCCAGTCGACCGTGTCGTGGTCGGCCGCTGGTGCGGGTCGGGTGCACGGCGTGCGGTGCGGTAGCGACCTCTGGGACAGGTGGAGCCGGCACGGGCCACCTCATGCGTGGAGCGGCAGGCCGGGGCAGCGGCGGCCTGCCGTTCGCGTCCCCCCGGATTCCCGTGGCGTGAGAGCGCTCTCTCTATTCACCTTGATAGCGACTATTAAGACGGTTGTCAATACTTGTTACGTCCGTCGTCCATCGGTAACTGGCCCACGCTGAACCCAAAAGGAGATCGGAGAGTGCGTCGTACGCCGAGGTGGCCGCCGTCTGCGGGTATTACGACCAGCCGCATCTCGCCCGGGAATGGCGGGACCTGGCGGGTGTGCCGCCCTCGGTGTGGCTGGGCAGCGACGAGCTCTCATTTGTACAAGACGGTCGGGATGCGGAAGAGGCAGGCTGAGGCCATGACTGACAACCACGCGAGGGTCTGGCCCACCCTGCGATACCGCGACGCCCCAGCCGCCATCAGGTTTCTCGTCGAGGCGTTCGGGTTCAGGGAGGCCGCCGTCTACGCCGGTGACGACGGCGTCGTGGCCCATGCCGAGCTGCGCTGGCCGGGCGGGGGCGGAATCATGTTGGGCAGCGACCGTCCGGACAGTGTGATCGCCGATCAGCCGGCCGGCGTCGGCTCCGTGTACATCGTCACCGACGAACCGGACGCCCTGTTCGCGCAGGCCCGGGCGGCCGGCGCGCGGGTCGTCAAGGAGTTGACCGACGAGGAGTACGGCTCGCGGGGTTTCACCGTCCGCGACCCTGAGGGCGTCTACTGGAGCTTCGGCACCTATGCCGGCGCGTGAGCACCGCGACGTGGCGCCGGTCGGCCGGGGCAAACCGGGCGACCGGAGCGCGTGGGGCTGACGCAGTTCATAAGCTGCCGGTATGGAACTGCGGATCTTCACCGAACCCCAGCAGGGCGCCACCTACGAGCGGTTGCTCGCCGTGGCCCGGTGCGCGGAGGACGCCGGCTACGGGGCCTTCTTCCGGTCCGACCACTACCTCAAGATGGGGTCGGTGAGCGGACTGCCCGGTCCGAGCGATGCCTGGACGACGCTCGCCGGGCTGGCCCGCGAGACCACCCGGATCCGGCTCGGCACCCTGATGACCGCGGCCACCTTCCGGTTGCCGGGGCCATTGGCGATCACGGTCGCCCAGGTTGACGCCATGAGCGGCGGCCGGGTCGAGCTCGGGATCGGGACCGGCTGGTACGACGCGGAGCATGCCGCGTACGGGATTCCGTTCCCGCCGCTCGGCGAGCGGTTCGACCGGTTCGAGGAACAGCTGACGATCATCAGAGGGCTCTGGGAAACGCCGGTCGGGAGCACGTTCGACTTCCGCGGCGCGTACTACACCGTCACCGACTCACCCGCGCTGCCCAAACCGGTCCAGACGCCGAGACCGCCGATCATGATCGGCGGTCTCGGCCCGAAGCGGACGCCAGCGTTGGCCGCCAGATTCGCCGACGAGTTCAACGTCGCGTTCGCCGGCGTCGATGATTCCGCCGCGCAGCTCGGCCGGGTACGCGCCGCGTGTGCGGCGATCGGCCGGGACCCCGCGAGCCTGCGCTTCTCCAACGCGCTGGTGCTCTGCTGTGGCCGCGACGAGGCGGAGGTCAACCGCCGCGCCGCGGCGATCGGACGCGAGCCGGCCGAGCTCCGCGCGAACGGTCTGGCCGGCACGCCCGCGGAGATAGTGGAGAAGATCGGCCGGTACGCCGTTCTCGGGATCGAACGGATCTATCTCCAGGTGCTGGACCTCGACGACCTCGATCACCTGGAACTGGTGGCGGCCGAGGTGGCGCCTCAGCTGTGATGCGCGCGCCGCGAGCTTGGCGGCGCCGCGGGGCGGCGCCCCGGCGCACGGTCGTGATTAGCTCAGCTGGCGCTCGGCACTGCCGATGCGGTAGAGGACGACACTCGGAAGGGGGCGCGGATGCTGCGTTGGCAACCGTTCGCGCTTCTATTCGGCATCGCCGCGTTCGGCTCGCTCATCGCGACCGCGATCATGTGGCCGCGCCGTCGGCTGACGCCGGCCGCCGCGGCGATGACCGTGGCGATGGCCGGACTGGCCTGGTGGTCGGCGACGAAGTGCCTCTCCGTGCTCGCCACCGACCTTGAGGTGAAGCTCGCGTTCGAGACGGCGATCTATCCCGGCGTCTGCGCGTGCGTCGCCGGCTTCTTCTGCTACGCGAAGGGCATGGCCGACCGGGCGTGGACACTGTCGCGTTCCGCGGCGTTGTTGCTGGCGATCGAGCCTGCGTTCGCGATCGTCACCGCCGCCACCAACACGTGGCACCGTGAGTTCTACGCCGGCGCCGCGCTCTCCGGCTCGCCGCCGCTGCTGGCGCCCCAGCCGGGGCCGGCGTTCTGGGTGCACACCATCTACAGCTACGCGCTGCTGGCCTGGGCGATGTTCGCGCTGGTGCGTGCCTGTCTGCAGGCTCCCCGGTCCTACCGGGGGCACTTCGTCTGGCCGCTGGTGGCCGTCGTGCCGCCGGTGATCGGCAACATCATCACCGTGTCGTACATGCCGCAGGGCAAGACCGTGGGCCTGACCCCGGTCTTCTTCTGCATTTCGGCCGGCGCGTGTTGTTGGGCGCTGCTCCGGGAGGCGTTGCCGGAGCTGGTCCCGGTTGCCGGCCGGCAGATCCTGGAGACGATCAGCGACGCGGTCATCGTGATCGACAGGTCCTCCCGGGTCCTCGACCTCAATCCCGCCGCCGATCGTCTGCTCCGGCGGCTCCAGCCCGACGCGCCCCCCAGCATCCTCGGCATGCAGGCCCGTGACGTGCTCAGCATCGACCGGGCGTTGTCGGCCGGGTCGGACGCGGAGTACACCCTCACGGCCGCCGACGGGCAGCGGTTCGACCTCAACGTGCGGCACAGCGCGCTCTCCGACCGCGCCAACAAGGTGATCGGGTGGGTGCTGGTGGTGCATGACGTCACCGAGCGCAACCGTCAACGCCACGAGCTGCGGGCGACCAACGACGAACTGCGTGAGCAGCTGCTCGCGGTGGAGCGGCTCCGCGCGGAGCTGGCCGAGCAGGCCAGCCGCGATTCGCTCACCGGGCTGCACAACCGGCGGTACCTGATCGGCGCGCTCGACCGCGAGGTGGCGCTGGCCGCCGCCGAACGCCGTCCGCTCAGCGTGGTCATGATCGATATTGACCATTTCAAGGGGATCAACGACCGCTTCGGGCATGTTGCCGGCGACGAGGTGATCGCCACGACCGCCCAACGCATCACCGCCCTCATCCAGGACGGGGAGAGCGCGGTGCGCTACGGCGGGGAGGAGTTCTTCCTCGTGCTGCCCGGCTGCACCGCCGAGCAGGCGCGGCAGCGTGCGGAGACGATGCGGGAGGTCTGCGTCTCGTCGTCCTTCATCATCGGCGGGCAACCGGTGACCGTGACGATCAGCGCCGGCGTCGCGGAGTATCTGGGGTCGGAGAGCCCGGCGGCGCTGATCGAGGCGGCGGACCAGGCGCTCTATGTGGCGAAGAGCCTCGGACGCAACCGCATCGAGACCGCGCGGGTGACGACCTCGTCCGTGCAGAAATGACGGCGTCGACGACGGAGGGCGGACCGCGGCCGCGCCGCCGTTCGCGACCGACCCATTTGGACACTCTGCGTGATCGTAGCGCGGGTTCGGATGATCTTCGCCGAACTCGGACCGGTACCGCTCACCGGAGGCTCATGACGACGGCTGCGGGTCCGGGAGCGTGACGCCCGGGCACTCGCCCGTGATCCGTTTTAGCGACCTCACCAGCACATTAGCGCAGAAGAACTCGCAGCCCCAAGGCCATTTCTGTCACGCACGCGGCTAAAAAGTCCATCTTCGTGACAGGTGCCAACTAACGCCGTCAGGGCATTGCCGGAGTGGGCGCTGTTGGCTGCGACGAGCAGACTACGTAACAGGGCGTCACGTTCGGCGCGACGGTCGCAGGGATCGTCCCGGCACCACCGGCGCTCCGGGGAGCACTGATGGACCTCATTGGACCCGCCCCCGGCGACGGTCGCTCGACCACTCACTCACGAACGTGGCGGCCCGGCCGCGGGAGCACCCGGCCCGACGCCGGCTACCCGCGCCCGGGATCGCCCGATGCCGGGCGGTACGAGTGCCCGGGCGCGGACAGCGGTCACCCACCCGGCCGCGCGCCGCAGCCGTAGAGGAGGGAGCTATGAGAGTGCCCGGAGTGCGCTTCGTCCAGGGGCGCAACAGGTACGGGACATCCACCAAGTACGCCATCGCGGTCCATGCGACCGCCAACAACGCGTCGGCCGCCAACGAAGCCGCGTACGCCACCCGGCGAACCGACGGCACCAGTTCGCACTTCTACGCCGACAACGTCGAGGTCATCCAGTCCCTCGACACCGCCGACCGGGCCGGGCACGCCGGATCGACCCAGGGCAACACGTACGCCATCGCGGTGGAGTTCACGGGGCTCACCTCGTGGTCGCGCGCGAAGTGGCTGTCGTCGGTGGCGTGGGAAAGGATCGGCGCCGTGCTCGCCGCGGTGAGCCGGCACCACAACATTCCGGCCACCCGCGCCACCGTCGCCCAGATGAGGTCCAACCCGCGGGTGCGCGGGGCGTACGACCACAACCAGATGCGGCTGGCATGGGGCGGGACCGACCACACCGATCCCGGACCGAACTTCCCGTGGGACAAGCTGCTCGCGGTGTGGCAGCGCCACCTCGCGCCACCGCCGCCACCACCCCCGCCGCCGGAAGAGGAGGTAGAGATGTTCCTGATCAAGAAGAAGTCCGACGGAACGGTGTTCGTGTCGGACGGGGTGCGCCGTCGGCCGCTGCCCAACTTCGACGCGCAGCGGGCGTTGCAGGCCATCGGTGTGAAGTCGGTGCCCGACGTGGACACCGACGCGCAGCTCGAGGCGGTCGCCGGACCGCTGGCCGCCTAGCGCCCGCTGCGGCGCACCGACGGGGGAGGGGCGCGTGTCGCGAGCGACGCCGCGCCCCTCACCGCGCACGGCCCGCCACGGTGACCAGTGGGGCGTGGCCCGCGGGTTCTGTGGTCGCTCCTCGCTCATCCCGGCACCCTGCGGACAGCCGTGACCGTGGAAATTCATCCCCTCGCCGCCCGGTTGCGCCGATCGTCCGTCTCGGCCGCACGGGGCGGCACCCGCGCAGGCGGGCGAGCCCGGGCGGCCCGAGGTGAATGGTGGGCATCCGCCGGGGTATTGGCGATCTGAGGGGGAACAACCTGCCGGGCGATCAAGCTTGAGGAGGATTCGCCATGAAGTTGAGCGACCCGACCAGCCGTAAGAAGGAAAAGGACTACGACCAGTCCGACGTGGAGCATCTGCTGCGTAAGCGCCCGTGGCGGAGCTACGACGAGATGATCGGCTGGCTGGAGCAGGAAGGCGACGAGGACCGGCGGTTCACGCCCGGCGAGGTCGCCCGCATGGTGCAGGACCTGTCCCGGTTGAAGGAGCGCAAGGCGCAGTTCACCACCGATCCGGAACGGCTCTGCCGGGAAATGAAGGGTTGACCCGGCCGGCCCCGGGGCCGGGAGAGTAACGCGAACCGCCCCCGCTCGGGCCCGGAAAATCGGGCCGAAACGGGGGCGGGCACGTGAGGTGACGTGAGCCCGTCAGGCCGACGGCACCGACGCGAGATACGCCTGGGCCTTGTCCGGCGCCATGAACCAGTTCTCGAAGTCGCTCGGGTCGGAGAACCCGTTGCCGAAGCGGCGCGCGACCGTCTCGTTGCCGGCGGCCGTGCCGAGGATGGCCTGCACGTGCTCCGGGAGCGGCTGCAGCATCGCGTTCGTCCAGTCGGTGACGTGCCGGCCGGTGCTCTCCCAGAACCATTCGAACATCTGCTCCATCCACGCCTGGTCGAACGGCCGGTCGCCGTTCGCGAGGATGGCCTCCAGGTACGCGCCCGCGCACTTGGCGGCGGTGTTGCTGCCCTGGCCGGTGATCGGGTCGTTCGCCACCACCACGTCCGCCATGCCGAAGGCCAGCCCGCCGGAGGGCAACTGGGCCACCGGCCGCCGGACCGAGGGGGTGTAGCGGCCGGAGAGCGTGGCCCGCCCATCGGTCAACTCGACGTTCGTGCACCGCTCGTAGATCCACGGGGTGTACTCCCGCGCCAGATCCAGCGTGAGCTTGAGGTGCTCGCCCGGGTCGCGCCGCTCCTGCCACAGGTCGAGCGGGCCGCCCGGGATGGCCTCCCAGAACAGGATGTCGGCGGGGCCGCTCAGCGTGTAGGTGGGCATGACGAAGAGCTCACCGAGGCCGGGCACGGCGTTGAAGCTGACGTGCGGCACCGGCCACAGCGGGTCGGGCGTCATGCCGTGCACGTACGCCACCGCCAGGCCGCGCTGCGGTGCCGAGTACGGCGACCGGGCCGGATCGCGGTCGAAGACGCCGACCAGATCGCCCTTGCCGGCCGCCACGATCGTCAGGTCGTACCGGCCGAGAGCCGTGAGCCCGTCCAGGTCGGAGGTGGTCACGCCCTGGTAGTGGATGGTGCCGCCGCGCTCCTCGAACAGCTCCAGCCAGGCCGCCATCTTGACCCGCTGATCGGTGCTCTGCGCGGGCTCGTCGATGGGGCAGGGGATGCGCAGCGCGCGCTGCCCGGGCGGCGCGGAGAGCGACACGTGCAGACCCTCGATCTGCGGCGTCTCCCGCTGCCACAGATCCAACCCGTAGATCCGCTCGGTCCGCAGCGCCTGGCCGAACATCGCCTGGGTGCTCATCACCCAGCCGCGGCGGATCTCGTCCGGCGTACGCGCGGACATCACCGTCACGTCGTACCCCTCGGCCTGCAGGCTCAGGGCGAGTTGGAGCCCGGACTGCCCGGCGCCCACGATAAGGATTCTGCGCATTAGTACCTCCTGAGGGGAAGACGCTCCTGGAGAAGAGCTACCGGGCGAGGAAGGAACCCGGCACGGCACTCGCGGTGCGCTCCATCGTGTGGGTGATCACCGCCATGAGTGCCTGCGCCACGGAGGAGGGGCTCCGGGCGTCACAGGTGATCAGCGGTACGTGCGGGGAGAGCGCGAGCGCCTCCCGCACGTCGTCCAGGTGATGGGTGAGCACGCCGTCGAAGAGGTTGAGGCAGACCACGAACGGGAGGTCGCTGTCCTGTTCGAAGTAGTTGACGGCCGCGAAGGACTCGTCCAGTCGTCGCGAGTCGGCCAGCACGAGGGCGCCGACCGCCCCCCGGCACAGGTCGTCCCACATCGGCCAGAACCGCGCCTGCCCCGGTGTGCCGAACAGGTAGAGCACCAGGTCGTTGGAGATGGTCAACCGGCCGAAGTCCATGGCGACCGTGGTCGTGGTCTTGTCGGTGCCCGGATCGAGCCGGTCGACGGGCTCACTGGCCGCGGTCATCCACGCTTCGGTGTTGATCGTCGGGATCTCCGAGATCGCGCCGACGCAGGTGGTCTTGCCGACTCCGAACCCGCCGGCGATGACGATCTTCGCTGAGGTCAGCATCGGATGCTCAGGCGAGCTGGCGGAGGCCATCGAGGATTCTCTCCAGAAGGCGACGGTCGAACGGGGATTCGTACGTCTCCGCGTGGATCAGCACGCGGTCGGTGGAGGCGAGGTCGTCGACCACGACCCGGGTGACGCCCAGCGAGATGCCGGAGAAGGCGGAGAGCTCCGCCACCGATTTCGTTTCGCGGGCGTGCTCGTACAGCGAGCGCGCCTCGGGCAGCAGCCCAGAGGCGAACAACGAGTCGTAGTACGGCACCGAGACCAGCGTGTGTACGAGCAGTTGCTGGCGGGTGCGGGTGCGGCCACCCGTCAGCACGTATGGCCGCACCTTCCAGTGTCTCTTGGCCACGTTTGGTTGACTCCCTCGGTCCGAGCCGCTCAGCGGGACGACTGGGTGGCGGTGATGCGGTGCAGTTCGGTGCGCATCTGCGGGGTGAGCACATGGCCGACCGCGCTCACGAACTGCGTCATCTGGTACGCGACGACGCGCAGGTCGCATCCGGCGGTGGCGGCGACCGCCAACCCCGCCGAGTCGCTGACCCGCATGAACAGCAGGTGCCCCCGCGGCAGTCGGATCGTGATGTACTCCGATGCGCCCAGCTCGAGCAGCGCCGCGCCCCGGTCCGCCATGCTGATCATGCCGGCGGTGAGCGCCGCGAGCTGGTCGCCGAGGTCACGGGGGACCGCGCCGGAGGCGACGAGCTGCAGTCCGTCGAGCGACACGATCAGCGCGTGGGTCACGCCCGGCACCTCGTCGGCGAACTGCCGGATGAGCCAGGCGAACTCGTGCGGCCCGCGGGCGGCGCCGGGTTGCGCCGGGGCGCTGCTGTGGGGTCTGGTCATCGCGCGTTTCCTTCAGAATTTGAGTCGATGGCGGTCCGGCGCGCGTCGGTGATGCCGGCGGCGAAGTCGGCCGTCTCGTCGGCCCATCGCTCCCGGTCGGCGGCGGCAGGGGCCGGGAAGGCGACTGCGGGGAACGTCGGCCGGTCCTCGTCGCGCAGGCTGGCCGGTACCCGTACGGGCAGGCCGGTGGGGGTCTCGCGGGGCGCGGGCGGGGCGGCCGCGGGGGGTTGGCCCCCGGCTACCGGTGCACCGACCGCCGTCGGCCGTGCGCCGCCGGCCGGGGCTACCCCGGTGGCCGCATGCACGGCGGCGGGCCGACGCTCCGCGTGCCGCGGCGAGGGCACGGGAGGCGCCGCGCCGCCGCGGTAGACGACGAACGGCGGCCGCTGGCCGGGGGGCGGGGTGGCCGCCGCCGGCGCGGGCGGGGTGGTCGGGCCGGCGGACGGCGCCGGCGGGATTTCGCAGAGCAGCCATTCCGGGATGAGTACGGTCGCCGTGGTGCCGCCCTCGCGGCTGGTCAGGTGGACCCGCATCTGGTGGGCGACGGCCAGCCGATGCACGACGGCCATGCCGAGCTGCAGGGTGGGCTCGGCGCGCAGGGCGGTGGGTTCCTCTTCGGCGAGCATCCCGTTCAGCGCGCGCAACTGCTCCGGGCGGATCCCCACGCCGGCGTCCTCGATGCGCAGCAGGACGCTGCCGCGTTCGGTGATGTGCGCCGAGACGGTCACCGGGGCCGTGGGCGGGGAGAAGCGGGTGGCGTTGTCGAGAAGCTCGGTGATCACCCGGATCACGTCGTCGGAGGCGAACTCGACGACCGCCAGCTCGGTGATGCGTCCTAACTGGACGCGCTGGTAGTACTCAATCGCCGACGCGGAGGCCCTGATCACGTCGAGCAGCGCGGTGACCTGCTGTCCCGCGTCCTCGACCTTCCGGCCGGTGAGCACCTGCAGGTTCTCCGCCTGACGCCGCACCCGGGCGTTCGCGTGGTCGATGCGGTAGAGCTTCTCCAGCCGGTCCGGATCCCGCTCGTCGGCTTCGGCCGCTTCGAGGTGACTGCTCATCTGGTACGCGGCGCCGAGGATGCGGAGCGCGAACTGCTCGGAGATCAGGGGCCACGGGTCCGGGGCGTGCAGTTCGGGAGCGGGTGCCGGTGGAGCCGGCTCCGGTGGGACGGCGATCGTCGGATCCAACCACCGAGCCAGGCTCCGCCGCCATCCGCTCGTCCCGCTCATCACGCGACCTTGCCGTGGTACATGCCCGCTCTTTCGGTTGTTCCCGACCTGCGAATCATTCGCACGTTTTGCCCTCGGCTCGGCAGTCAATCACCGCGTTGCCGGGAAGGCAAGGCTTCCATTTGTGCGTCTTCTTACGCGACGGTCGTGTTGCGACATCAGGTGATGTCGCGATGCGGCCGGCGGTTCGAGACCCCCTCACTGTCCACTGTGCGGGGACCGCTGGGAAAGTCCGCGGATCGGCCGTCGGGCGGGTCGGGGTGTCTCAAGATCGCTTCCACCAGGGTGATCGGGCGGCGTCGGCGCCGGTTGCCGGCGCAGGTCAGGGGCGTGTTCGCCGGGGGCTCACGACGACCCGTCGTGGCTGCGCGCGCGGCCGGAGCAGGCGATCGCGCCCGCCTGCGAGCCCACCCGGAGCCCGATAACTTTTCAGATGAAGCCAATCCTCATGAATCCGGCGTAATTAGCCTAAACCGGTTAGCAGGGTACAGATCGCCGGTGCCATCCCGGCGTACCACGTGCAACACGGGCCACCCCTGTGGCATCTCCAGACGCTGCCGCTCCGCCGGAGTCGGCATCCGCGCTTCCACCTGCGCGCCGGGCTCCAGCGCCAGGTCGTCCTTCTCGTCGTGGTCGGACACCCTCGTCGGTTGCCCGTGCCGTACGACGACCAGCCCTTCGCCGCGCAGGATCGCGACCGCCGAGCGCACGGTGTCGCGGGCCAGGCCGAAGCGCTGCTGCAGGTCCCGCTCCGACGGAAACCGGCTCCCCGCCGGCAGCGCGCCGCTGCCGATCTCGTCGCGCAGCACGTCCGCCAACTGCCGATAGCCTGTGACGTTGCGCTCATCGGAGATCACGCGGGGACGATATGCCCCGCTTGATGCCCCGCTGGACGTGTACACGTGGATGCCAGTCGGCGACTTCGCGGGAATCATGAGCGGAATGCAAGGACCGGCTGGAGACGCGCTGCACTACACCGACGGAGCCCACCGGTGGGTTCCATCGGATCCCACGACGAGCGTCGACGCCTGGCGCGCGATGATCGCCGCGCACGTCGACGAGGCTGCGCTGCTCGGCGGCTGCGACGTGGCGCGGCAGCGTCAGCGGCAACAGAATTCGCGTCCGACCGGCTGGCGACCCGCCTCCGCGGCGTGACGGCGACCGGCCCCGCTCACCCGGAAAGGACGTCCGCGACCACGACGGTGACGTTGTCGGGGGCGCCGGCCGCCAGCGCGAGTTCCACGAGCCGCTCGGCACAGTCGCGCGGTCCGGGGCCGGTGCGCAACACCAGGTCGATCGCGTCGTCGGCGACGACGTCGGTGAGGCCGTCGCTGCAGAGCAGGAGCCGGTCCGCGGGACAGGCGGTGAGCACCGCCGACGTGGGCGACAGCGGCTCGCCCTGCACGGCCTGCGTGATCAGTGAACGCCGCGGGTGACGGCGGGCCTCCGCCATGGTCAGCGCGCCCTGGTCGACAAGCGACTGCACGAAGGTGTCGTCCCTGGTCACCTGGGACAGGGTGGCGTCGCGCAGCAGATAGCAGCGTGAGTCGCCGACGTGGAGCAGCCCGAACCGCTCGCCCGAGAGCAGGAGCGCGGTGACCGTCGTCCCCATGCCCTCCTGCGCGGGATCCGCCGCCGCCGACACGCGGATCTCCTCGTTCGCCGCCTCGAGCGCCGCGCGTAGCGCGGTGCCCGCATCCGCTTCCGGCGGCGCCGCGTCGAGCGGGGCGAGCGCTTTGATCACGATCCTGCTCGCGAGCTCACCGGCGGGCATGCCGCCCATCCCGTCGGCGACCGCGAGTAACCGTTGCCCCACATGCATCGCGTCCTCATTGTTCGGTCGGACCAGCCCGGGATTGCTGACAGCGGCCGTACGCAAGATCACGCTCATGTGAGCCAGCCTGCCAAGAACGCCGCCTCCGTGTCTGTACGCACTACTACGTATCGTGAACCCATGAGGCCGGTGTCGATGGTCGGGCGGAGCGCGGAGCTCGACGAGCTGGTCCAGGCCTGGTCGCAGCGCTGTTCCAGCGGGGTGGGCGGGCCGATCACGGCGGTGATCACCGGCGACGCCGGCACCGGCAAGAGCATGCTGGTCGCCGCGGCGCTGCGCGCCTTCACGCCGCGCCCGCGCACCGTGCTCTCCGGCGCGGCACGCATGCACACGCCGGCGCCGTACGACTGGCTGGCCGCGGTCCTGAGTGGATGCGAGACCGGCCAGCTCCCGGTCCCCGCGGACGCGCTGGCGTGGCTGGCGCAGCACCCCGACGCACCGCGTGAGCGGTTCGCCCCGGGCGCCCTGCTCCGCCTGGCCGTACGGGTGGTGCGGACGCTGGTCGCATCCGGCCCCGTGGCGCTGGTGGTCGAGGACCTGCACGGGCTCGACCCGGCGAGTCTCAATCTCATCGGCGAGCTGGCCGCCGCGGCCGGGCTGCCCGCGCTGCTCCTCGTCACCAGCCGTCCGCCGGACACGGCCGTCTCGCCGGAGCTCGCCGCCCGGACGTTGGCGCGGTTGTCCGGCACGCCCGGCGCGATCCGTCAGCACCTCGGCGCGCTGACCGTCGCCGACATCGGCGCGATTCTGGCCCAGGTCTATCCGGCGCAGCTCTTGCCGCCGGAGGTGGGACCGGCCGTGTGGCAGCGGACCGGCGGCAACCCGTACCTGGTCATGGAGCTGTTGGCGGCTGTCGCCGGCAGCGGACCCGCCGCCCTGATCGGCGAACCGCTGCCGTCGCGACGCACCGCGGCGGCGCCCGCCGACGCGGCGGAGCTGACGGCCCGCGAGATCGAGGTGCTGGCCTGCCTGGCCTCGGGGATGTCCAACAAGCAGGTCGCCCGCACGCTGGGCATCTCCATCCGGACCGTCACCGTGCACGTGTCGAACCTGTTGCGCAAGACCGGTTCCGGATCGCGCACCGAGGCCGCGCTCTGGGCGGTACGGCATCAACTCACCGGCTCCGGTCAACCGGCCACGGCGTCACCTGGAGCGCACTCCAAGTCAGTGCCGTCGATGCCTTGACACCGCTGCAACAAGTTTCTAACTTTGCGACAACGTTTCATCAGTGTTGCAGGCGCGCCAGTTCTCCGTCCCCCCGCCGGGCATCCGCCCCAGGACCCAGGAGGTCCGATGCACCACCGCCGCTTGCCCTCGTTCGGCCTGGCCGCCGTCTTGACCGCGGCCCTGCTCACCCCCGTCGCGTCGAGCGTCCAACCGGCCGCCGCCGCACCCGCCGGCACCAAGAACGTCATCGCCAACCTCTTCGAGTGGAACTGGACCTCCGTCGCCAGCGAATGCCAGAGCTTCCTCGGCCCCCGCGGCTACGGCTACGTGCAGGTCTCGCCGCCGCAGGAACACGTGCGCGGGCAGCAGTGGTGGGTCGCCTACCAGCCCGTCAGCTACCGGATCGACTCCCGCAAGGGCACCCGCGCCCAGTTCCAGTCCATGGTCAACACCTGCCACAACGCCGGCGTCAAGGTCATCGTCGACTCCGTGATCAACCACATGTCCGGGCAGGACGGTGGCGGTACGGGCTGGGCCGGCTCGTCGTACGGCCACTACGACTATCCCGGCATCTACCAGACCCAGGACTTCCACCACTGCGGTCGCAACGGCAACGACGACATCGCGAACTACGGCGACCGGTACGAGGTGCAGAACTGCGAACTGGTCAACCTCGCCGACCTCAACACCGGCTCGGACTACGTCCGGACCAAGATCGCCGGTTACCTCAACGACCTGCTCGCCCTCGGCGTGGACGGCTTCCGGCTGGACGCCAGCAAGCACATGGCCGCCGGTGACATCGCCGCCATCAGGGGGAAACTGTCCCGCTCGGCGTACATCGTCCAGGAGGTCATCCACGGCGCGGGCGAGCCGATCCAGCCGGGGGAGTACACCGGCAACGGAGACGTTCACGAGTTCCGGTACGGCAAGGACCTCGGCCGGGTCTTCCGGCGGGAGAGGCTCGCCTACCTCAACAACTTCGGCGAGCCGTGGGGTCACCTGGCCACCGGCAAGGCGGCCGTGTTCGTGGACAACCATGACACGCAGCGCGACGGCGGCGACATCCTCACGTACAAGGACAACGGCCTCTACGCGCTCGCCAACGCGTTCATGCTCGCCTGGCCGTACGGCTCGCCGACCGTGATGTCGAGCTACGACTTCAGCAACCGCGACCAGGGCCCGCCCTCCGACGGCTCGGGCAGGACCAGCAACACCACCTGCTATTCGGGGTGGCGGTGCGAACACCGCTGGCAGGCGATCGCCAACATGGTGGCGTTCCGCAACGCGGTCCAGGGCACCTCCGTCGTCAACTGGTACGACAACGGCAACAACCACATCGCGTTCGGTCGCGGCAACCGCGGCTACCTCACAATCAACGACGAGGACTCCGCGATCAACGGCCGTCGTTACCAGACGGCCCTGCCGGCCGGACGCTACTGCGACGTGATCCACGGGGACTATTCCGGTGGCTCCTGCACCGGGCCGGTCATCACGGTCGACTCCACCGGCTGGTTCTCGGCCAACGTCGCGGCGCATGACGCCATCGCCATCCACTCCGGCGCCAAGGTCGGCTGACTTCACCAGCGACGGCCCGCCTCCCGGCTCGATCGTTGGAGGCGGGCCTTCGCATCTTTCGCCATCCGGCGGTGGCAGCTTCCTCACCTCGGGCGCGCGGCTGCCGATACGCCATTCGTGCACGAGGTAACCGTCCTGCGCCGGGCCTATCCGGCAGACATGGCCACCACCGCCCGGGGTATCCCGTACCGGGGAGGTGGTGCCGATGGCGTCGGCCAGAACGAGGACATGGGTGTGGATCGCCGTAGCGGCCGCCGTGGTCGCCATCGTGATCATCGCGCTCACGATCCGTTCGGGCGGTGGTGGCGGTGGCTACTGACCGCGCCCGTCGGGGCCGGCGACGGCATCGCGACCAGTCGACCGTCCGAACCGGACCGGATGGCGGGACCACCCGCCAGAGGTTGGGCCCGCGCGCCAGAATGTGACTGCGCCGCCGGTCGGAAACAGGGCACCATGAACGGCAGGGCCGCATGACGGGCACGACCGCTCACCCGGGTCGCTCCCGCGTGACGCGGTGCGAGCGGGCATGGGCACGACACGGTGGGGATAGCCAGCCAGGGGAGCTGTCGAATGAATAGGCAGGCAGGCGTGTTGTTCGCGGCCATCGTCGCGGTTGGCCTGGGGCCCGCGGTCTGGCTCGGTGGCACGCTGTTCCGGGCCGAACCGGTGCCGGCGGCTCCGCCGGCAACGATCACGACGCCCGAGTCGAGCGCGTCGCCCAGCGCGTCGCCGTCCGAGTCGTCGTCGCCATCGCCGGAGTTGCCCGTTCCTTCATCGCACGAAGAGCTTGATCCGGACGGCGTGTGGCACCCTCCGGGCCAGCCCGGCGCGGGCGACGTGCCGCCAGAGCCGGTGCACACCGCCGAACCGTCCGATCCGCCCGCGTCGACGGCGACGCCACCGGCGCCGACGCCCGATCCGGGGCCGACCGAGCCGCCGGGTCCGACCTCCCCCGCGGTGGGATAGCCCAGACGCAGGCTCCACCGCCCGTTCGGAAACCACTCGTCCGCCGTGACGCCGCGCAAGCGGCGTCACGGCGTTTTGTCGTACGCCGCGTGATTGACAGCCGTCGCAAGCATGTGTGTGAATGTCTGCACGAAGGCCGGTGCGGGAGCCATGAGGCCGGTTCGGGAGCCCGAGGGCAGCTCCTGACACACAGACATCGTTCGCTCATG
Organism: Micromonospora sp. NPDC049679; assembly: GCF_040659735.1. Classification (NCBI taxonomy): domain Bacteria; kingdom Bacillati; phylum Actinomycetota; class Actinomycetes; order Micromonosporales; family Micromonosporaceae; genus Micromonospora; species Micromonospora sp. NPDC049679. Next base: position 36,097 of record NZ_JBFANZ010000016.1, on the reverse strand, counting down.
TCCGCGCGGCACGGCTCCGCCTCGTCGGTGCCTCTCGTCCTCTCGGTGCATGGCCGTTGTCTGCCCATGGCAATGCGCACGCCTCGAGAGGAACCCCACATGCGCAAACCCATCGTCAGCGCCCTCGCCGCGGTCGTCGCCGCCGCTTCGGTCGCCGTCGCGGTCCAGGCGGCCGTCGTCGTCGCGACCCCCGCCGCTGCCGCTGCCGCCGAGCCGTACTCGTGGAAGAACGTCCGGATCGACGGCGGCGGCTTCGTGCCCGGCATCGTGTTCAACCAGACGGAGAAGAACCTCATCTACGCGCGCACCGACATCGGCGGCGCCTACCGGTGGGAACAGGCCAGCCAGTCGTGGATCCCGCTGCTGGACCACGTCGGCCACGACCGGTGGGGCCACAACGGCGTGGTCAGCCTGGCCACGGACCCGGTGCAGACCAACCGGGTCTACGTCGCCGCCGGCATGTACACCAACAGTTGGGACCCGAACAGGGGCGCGATCCTGCGCTCCACCGACAAGGGCGGCACCTGGCAGGCGAGCGAGTTGCCGTTCAAGCTCGGCGGCAACATGCCGGGGCGCGGCATGGGGGAGCGGCTGGCCATCGACCCCAACCGCAACAGCGTCCTGTATCTCGGCGCGCCGAGCGGCAACGGACTGTGGCGCAGCACCGACTCCGGCGTGAGCTGGGCCAGGGTCACCAGCTTCCCGAACGCCGGCAACTACGTCGCCGACCCGGGCGACCCCACCGGGTACGGCAGTGACAACCAGGGCGTCGTCTGGGTCACCTTCGACAAGCGCAGCGGCACCGCGGGGAACGCGACCCGGACGATCTACGTGGGGGTGGCGGACAAGCAGAACACCGTCTACCGCACGACCAACGGCGGCACGACGTGGGAACGGGTCGCCGGGCAGCCGACCGGGTACCTCGCGCACAAGGGCGTGCTGGACACGGTCGGCGGCCATCTCTACATCGCGACCAGCGACACCGGCGGTCCCTACGACGGCGGCAAGGGCGATGTGTGGAAGTACGACACGGCGACCGGCACATGGACGCAGATCAGCCCGATCCCGTCGAGCAGCGCCGACGACTACTTCGGCTACAGCGGCCTGACCATCGACCGGCAGAACCCGAACACGCTCATGGTGGCGACCCAGGTCTCCTGGTGGCCCGACGTCATCTTCTTCCGCAGCCGCGACGGCGGCGCGACCTGGAGCCGCATCTGGGAGTTCAGCGGCTACCCCAACCGCACCAACCGCTACACCATGGACATCTCCCCGGTGCCGTGGTTGAGCTTCGGCGGCGACCCGGCGCCCCCGGAGACGGCGCCGAAACTGGGGTGGATGACGGAGTCGATGGAGATCGACCCGTTCGACTCCAACCGCTTCATGTACGGCACCGGCGCGACCATCTACGGCAGCACCGACCTCGCCAGGTGGGACGCCGGCGGGCAGATCACCATCCGCCCGATGGTGAAGGGGCTGGAAGAGACGGCGGTGCTCGATCTGATCAGTCCACCGAGCGGGGCGCCGCTGATCAGCGCCCTCGGGGACATCGGCGGCTTCCGGCACGCCAACCTCGACGCGGTGCCGCCGATGATGTTCCGGCAACCGGGGTTCACCACCACGACGAGCCTGGACTACGCCGAACTCAACCCGGGCGTGATGGTGCGCGCCGGCAACTTCACCGACTCCGACCGGCCCGGCGACAGCCACGCGGCCTTCTCGACCGACGGCGGAGCGAACTGGTTCCAGGGCACCGAGCCGGGCGGCGTCAACGAGGGGGGCACGATCGCGGCGGCGGCCGACGGCAGCCGCTTCGTCTGGGCGCCCCGCGACGTCGGCGTGCACTACTCGGTCGGCTTCGGCAACACCTGGACCGCATCGACCGGACTCCCGCAGAACTCGGTGGTGGAATCCGACCGACAGAACCCGGCGAGGTTCTACGGCTTCAGCGGCGGCACCTTCTACGTCAGCACCGATGGCGGCGCGAGCTTCACCGCGACCGCGGCGAGCGGCCTTCCCTCGACCGGCAACGTCAAGTTCAAGGCGGTGCCGGGCCGGGAGGGGAACGTCTGGCTCGCCGGGGAGAGCGGACTTTTCCACTCGACCAACTCGGGGGCTTCGTTCGCGAAGGTTCCGACGGTGGCGGGGGCGATCAACGTCGGCTTCGGCAAGGCGGCGCCGGGGCAGATGTACCCGGCGGTGTTCGCGGTCGCGACGCTCGACGGGGTGACCGGCGTCTACCGGTCGGACAACGGCGGCGTCGGCTGGGTGCGGATCAACGACGACAAGCACCAGTACGGCAACATGGGCGAGGCGCTGACCGGTGACCCGAGGGTCTACGGACGGGTCTATCTCGGCACCAACGGTCGGGGTGTCCTCGTCGCCGACCGGCTCGGTGGCCCGGCCGGGCCGACGGCCACCCCGACGAGCGTCCCGACCAGCACTCCCACTCCCACCCCCACCGCCACGCCGACCGCGCCGCCGGCCGGCGGGTGTGCCGCGGCCTACCGGGTCACCGGCTCCTGGCAGGGCGGCTTTCAGGCCGAGGTGACGGTGCGCAACACCGGCACGTCGGCGATCGACGGATGGACGGTGAGCTGGAGCTTCCCCAACGGGCAGACCGTCGCCCAGCTGTGGGGCGGCACCCATACCCAGACCGGCGCGAACGTGTCGGTCCGCAACGCCGCCTACAACGGGCGCCTCGCGGGCGGTGCGACGACGTCGTTCGGCTTCACCGGCAGTTGGACCGGGAGTAACGGCGCGCCGTCGGCGGTCGGCTGCGCCACGAGTTGACCGCGGCGGCCTCACCGCACGGATGGGCCCGGCGCCGCAAGGTGTCGGGCCCGTTTCTCGCCCGATGTGGGAGAGCACGCGCGATGTGGACAAGATCCGCGTGCGGCGGATCGACTCTGGGCGACCGTCGTCCTACATTCCGTGCGGTAGCCGTATGTCGTGGCCCGAGCCGGATCGGGTCCGTGCGGCGCGGCAGGGGAGGCGAGGAGGTTGGGCGGAGCGATGGACGTCGGACGGGACATGGTACGGGCGGCCGAGGCGCTGCAGGCCGTCCTCGACTTTCTGATTCGGTACGACCAGGCGCACGCGATGCTCAACGGCGACGAGAAGGCGACCGGACTCTCGCCGTTGACGTTGCGGGTGGACGACGGGCTGCGCGCGGCCAACCGGGTGCTGACGCATCTGCGCAGCGTGGACGAGTCGATCGGGTCGGACCATCCGTCGTACGAGGTGGCCGGGCTGCCGGAAACGGCGCAGTTCGCGCTCTCGCATCCGCCTCTCCCAAGTCAGGACGACCACGCGCAGGTGGGTCCGCGCCGACGTGGCCACGGCGACCCCGGGGAGTGACGCGCCTCAGCCGCGCAACGTCTGCGACGGGCGGACGCCGTACCGGCTCCGGTAGGCGGCGGCGAAGCGGCCGAGGTGGCCGAAGCCCCAGCGGTGGACGACCTCGGCGACCGTGACGGTGCCCGGGTCGGCCCGGTGCAGCTCGTCGTGCGCCCGGTCCAGCCGAACCTGCCGCAGGTAGGCCATCGGGGAGAGCCCGAGGTGCCGTTGGAAGCCCTCCTGCAGCGAGCGCACGCTGGCGCCCGCGAGTTCGGCCAGCTCCACCGATGTGAACGCGCGTCCGGGGTCCGTGTGGATCGCGTCGATCACCCGTTTGACGGCGCGCGGTCGGCTCGGTTCGGCCGGCTCGGACAGCTCCCGCCGGTACTGGTGGTCCGCCGCGAGCAGCAGGCCGGTGAGGACGCTGTGCGAGAGCCGTTCGCCGAGCAGCGGATGGATCGCCGCGCCGCCGTTGTCGAACTCGTCGCGGAGCATGCCCGCCAGCCGCGCCCAGGTCCGCCCCGCGCCCCGTCGGGTGTCGAGGGTCGGCCCGAGTCGCAGCGGACCCCGGATCGGGTGTCCGAGCAGCGATTCGAGTTCCGTCTCGAGCGCCTGTTTCTCGATCTTGATGGAGAGCTGGCGGAAGTCCGGGCTCCAGCGGCGCAGCACGGTACGGCCGATGGGCCGATAGATCGCGGCGCGGTCGGGGCTGGCCGTGACGGTGTTGCCCCGGTGCTCGGTCTCCAGGTAACCGGCGAGCGGCAGATCGACGTGGTAGGCCTGCAGGTCCCCGGTGTCGATCGCGACGTCCGCGCCGAAGCGCAGGTCGCCGATGGTGATGGGGCCGAGCTGGAGGATCCGGAAGTCGAAGGTGAAGGGTTGCCGGCCGTTGAGCATCTCGAGCGCGACCGGGTACAGGAACCGGGCGATCAGGGCCTTCGTCTCGCTCATGTCCGAGCTCCGGAACGCCAGTGGCGCGGGCCGTCCCGGGTAAACCTTCTCGTCCGCCTGGGGCATGGGCGGAGTATTTTCGGCGTCCGGGGCGGAGTCAACCGATCATGATCCACCACACCCGGAAGCGTGACCGTTGGGTAGCGCACGGTATCGAGAATTGTTACCGTCGCTCGCGAAAAACAAGCCCGCCCCCCATCTGAGGTCTAAAAAGCAAGCATTGAGGGCGGCTGTTGCTCGCAGCTGCGAGTTAGAGTGACCGACATGCCTGCGTTCCGGATCGGTGAGGCCGCCGAGCTGCTCGGCGTCAGCACCGACACCGTCCGCCGCTGGGTCGACTCCGGCCGCCTCGTGGCCGCCCGCGACGCCCACGGTCATCGCCTGGTCGACGGCGTCGACCTCGCCGGGTTCGCCCGGTCGCTCTCGGACGGGCCCGATGAGGGCGCCGGGCGCTCCTCGGCGCGCAACCGGCTCCGCGGCATCGTCACCGCCGTCGCCCGCGACGCCGTGATGGCCCAGGTCGACATCCAGGCCGGCCCGTTCCGGGTCGTGGCGTTGATGAGCCGGGAAGCGGTCGACGAGCTCGATCTGCGGGTCGGCTCGGTCGCCGTGGCCGTGATCAAGTCGACCACCGTCCTGGTGGAGCTGCCGCGATGAAGCGGCGACAGGTCGTCGCCGCGCTCGCCGCCGGGCTCCTCCTGACCCTGGTCGCCGCGTGCGGTGGGGGAGCGGCCGCCCCCGCGGACGGCGCCCCGGTGACCGGACGCGTCACCGTGCTCGCCGCCGCGTCGCTGACCGAGGTGTTCACCCGCATCGGCGCCGACTTCGAGGCCGGCCACCCCGGTGTACGGGTCGTCTTCTCCTTCGCCGGCAGCTCGCAACTGGCGCGGCAGCTCGTCGCGGGCGCCCCGGCAGACGTCTTCGCCGCCGCCAATCCGGTAACGATGGCGACGGTGACCGCGAGCCGCGAAACCGACGGGACGCCCGCGGTCTTCGCCCGCAACCAGCTGGTGATCGCGGTGCCCGCCGGCAATCCCCGGCGGATCGTCGACCTCGGCGGCCTCGCCGCGGCCGGCACCCGGGTGGCGCTCTGCGCGCCGCAGGTGCCGTGCGGGGCGGCCGCGCGGACCGCGCTGGCCGCCGCCGGCGTCGCGTTCACCCCGGTCACCCTGGAACAGGACGTCAAGGCCGCGCTGGCCAAGCTGCGACTGGGCGAGGTCGACGCCGCGCTGGTCTACCGGACCGACGTCCGTGGACTCCGTGACGTCGAAGGGATCGAGTTCGCGCAGTCGACGGCGACGACGAACGATTACCCGGTGGTCGCGCTCGCGGACGCGCCCAACCGCGCCGGGGCCGCCGCGTTCGTCGCGTACCTGCTCTCCGCCGACGCCCGGGCGGTGCTCGCCGCCGCCGGCTTCGAGGCGCCCGCGTGACCGCGTTGCGCGAGGCGCCGCCCGACGCGCGGCGCGGTGACGGGCGCTCCCCGAACCGACGGCGGCGCGCCGGTTCGCGGGCCCCGCTGCTGCTGGTCGTCCCCGCCGTGATCGGGCTGGTCTTCCTCCTGCTGCCGTTGGCGGGGCTCCTCGTCCGGACACCCTGGACCACGCTGCCGCAGCGGCTGACCGCGCCCGGCGTGCTCGACGCACTGCGCCTGTCCCTGCTGAGCGCCACCCTCGCGACCATCGTCTGCGTCGTGCTCGGTGTGCCGCTGGCCTGGCTGCTCGCCCGCACGTCGTTTCCCGGGCAGCGACTGGTCCGCGCCCTGGTCACCGTGCCGCTCGTGCTGCCCCCGGTGGTCGGCGGCGTCGCCCTGCTCCTCGTCTTCGGCCGACGGGGTCTGCTCGGCGGCTGGCTCGACGCGACCTTCGGCGTCACGCTGGCGTTCACCACCACCGGCGTGGTGCTCGCCGAGACGTTCGTCGCCATGCCTTTCCTGGTCATCGCCGTCGAGGGCGCGCTGCGGGCCGCGGATCCGCGCTTCGAGGAGGCCGCCGCCACCCTCGGCGCCAGCCGTTGGACCGCCTTCCGGCGGGTGACGCTGCCGCTCGTCGCGCCCGGCGTCGCGGCCGGAGCGGTGCTCTGCTGGGCCCGCGCCCTGGGCGAGTTCGGCGCGACGATCACCTTCGCCGGCAACTACCCCGGCCGCACCCAGACCATGCCGCTCGCCGTCTACCTCGCGCTGGAGACCGACCTGCAGGCGGCCGTCGTGCTCAGCCTGGTGCTGCTCGTCGTCTCCGTCGCGATCCTCGCCGGTCTCCGGCATCGCTGGATCACGGCGTCGTGACCGCGACCCGTCCGCTGCTCGAGGCCCATCTGGTGGTCGACCGGGGGGTCTTCCGCCTCGACCTCGCCGTCTCGGCCGCCGCCGGGGAGGTGGTGGCGCTGCTCGGCCCCAACGGCGCCGGCAAGACCACCGCCCTGCGGGCGCTCGCCGGCCTGCTGCCCCTCGACGGTGGGCACATCGACCTGGCCGGTGAACGCCTCGACGACCCGGCCACGCGGCGGTTCCTCCCGGCCGAGCGGCGCCCGACCGGCGTGGTCTTCCAGGACTACCTGCTGTTTCCACACCTCACCGCGGTGGAGAACGTGGCGTTCGGGCCACGCTGCCGGGGCGTCCGCCGTCGGGAGGCCCGCGAGCAGGCCACCGCCTGGCTGCGTCGGGTGGGGCTCGCCGAGCACGCCCATCGCCGCCCGGGCGAACTCTCCGGCGGACAGGCGCAGCGGGTCGCGCTCGCCCGGGCGCTCGCCGTACGCCCAGCTCTTCTCCTGCTCGACGAGCCGCTCGCCGCGCTCGATGCCCGCGGCCGGCTCGACACCCGCGCCGAACTGCACCGGCACCTCGCCGACCATGCCGGCGCAACCCTGCTGGTGACCCATGATCCGCTCGACGCGATGGTGCTCGCCGACCGCCTGATCATCGTGGAGGACGGCCGGGTCGTGCAGGAAGGGGACGCGACGGCGGTGACCGCCCGCCCGCGCACCGAGTACGTGGCCCGGCTGGTCGGGCTCAACCTCTATCGCGGCCGGGGCGCCGGCACGACGGTGACGGTGGACGACAGCTTCACGCTGACGGTCACCGAGCCGCTGCACGGCGACGTCTTCGTCGCTTTTCCGCCGGCTGCCGTGGCGCTGCATGCCGAACCGGCCCGTGACGGCGCCGGCACGTGCTGGCGGGGGACGGTCAGCGGCGTCGAACGCCACGGCGACAACGTGCGCGTCCGGTTGACCGGCCCGGTGACCGCGCTGGCCGACGTCACCCCGGCCACCGCCGCCGAACTGCGGCTCCACCCGGGTCTGCCGCTCTGGGCCAGCGTCGCGCCGGCGCAGACCCGGGCCTATCCGGCGGCCTGACCGGCGCGGTTCCCGCGCCCGCGAGTTCCCGACCGGCGCTTCGTCCGGTGCCTTCTCAGCCCGCGCGTTCCCGCCGTGACACGTGACCCCACCCGATCGGTGCGCGGCGGACACCGTCATGCCGCCGCGACCCGAACCCGGGTCGCGGCGGCATGAGTCGGCGCTATCAGTTGCGGCGGTCGACGTCCACGTACGCGATCCGGTCCGTCGTGTCGCCATCCGGCTCATCCGAAGATTGACGGGCGGGGGAGATGGCGGCCCGGGCGGCGCTCCCGGCGAGCCAGCCGAGGGCGACGCCGACGGCGCCGGCGCCGATGAGCCATGCCCACGGCAGGCTGGGCCGTCGGCCGGCGAGCGCCTCGAGAGCCGCGTTGGCCCGACTCCACGCCTCGTCGGCAGCGGGACCGATCCGATTGCCCGCCTCGTCGGCGAGGTGTGAGGTCTGGCGCTTGGCCTGTCGTGCGGTGTCGCCGGCCGAGTTGACGGCGGAGACGAGCTGACTCCACGCCTGCTCGGCGATGCCGTCGACCTTGTTACCGCGTTCCAGCAGGTGCGTTCCGAGCATGGTGCTACCTCCTTGGGTGCCGAACGTAGCGGCCACTTCGGACCGAGGCGTCTGTTCGGCGCGGTTGCTTCTCCCGCAGGTGCCCGCTGGCCGTTTCCGGCAAACCCGTGATCGGGCCCCGCCCATGTGTGACCGCTGCGCGTCGGCAATGCGACAGGTCACGCCGCCCGGGTGCTGACCAGGGCATCCGTCGGTGCTGGGCTAGGGTCTGCCGGTCGCCCGCGGAGCGCTCGTGACCACCCGTCGACGAGCGGTCCGGGAGAAGCGGCAAGCCGTCCCGTACCGGCCCGATCGGCCGGTACGGGACGCCGCGCCGATCAGCCGTCGGTGCGCGGTCACATGTGGACCGGCCCCGGGCCCTCCTGTTTGCGACCGGCCTTCACCCAGAATGCGAGCCCGATCGCGACAACGGCCATCACGGCGCTGAGCGTGAACGCCAGGTGCATCCCGTCGAGGAAGGACAGCTCCGCGGCACGGGTCACGGCGGCCGCGACCTGCGGCGGCGTCTCGGGGCCGAGCGGCACCACGCCCGCCGCGACCGCACCCTTCATCTGCTCGACCTGGGCGTCGGTCGGCGCGGGGAGCCCGTTGGAGGCGAAGTGGCCGGGCAGGACCGCGGCGACCCGCGCGGTCATCACCGCGCCGAGCACGGCGGTACCCAGGGAACCGCCCACCTGCATCGCCGACTGCTGCACGCCCGAGGCCACCCCGGTCAGGTGTTCGGGGGAGTTGCCGACGATCACGTCGGTGGCCGCCACCATGACCGGCGCGAGCCCCAGGCCGAGCAGGAGGAAGGGGAGCGCCGTCGCCCCGTACCCGGCGTCGAGTTGCAGCCGGGACAGCAGGAACATCGCCACGGCGGTGACCACCAGCCCGCCGATGATGGGCACCCGCGGCCCGTACTTCGTGATGAGCGCGCCGGCCAACGGCGAGCTGATGATCATCATCAGGCTCATCGGCATCATCCGCAGACCCGATTCGACCGGCGAGAGGCGGTGCACGTTCTGCAGGAAGAAGGTCAGGAAGAAGAGCGAGCCGAACATCGAGAACGCGACGAGGACCATCAGCACCGTGCCGATGGAGACCGACGTCGACCGGAACAGGCTCAACGGCACCAGCGGCTCGGGGGCCCTGGCCTGCCAGAAGACGAACAGGCCGGTGAGGATGGCCGCGCCGGCGAAGAAGCCGAGACTGCGCGCGTCGCCCCAGCCCCATTCGGGGGCCTTGATGATGCCCCAGACCAGGCAGAACATGGCGCCGGAGAGCAGCACGATGCCGGCCACGTCGAGCCGGGCCAGGGCGGGCGCCTTGGACTCCTTCAACGCCCAGAGCCCGGCGGCCAGCGCGACGATGCCGACCGGGATGTTGATGAAGAAGACCGACTGCCAACTGACGTGCTCGACGAGGAGACCGCCGACGACCGGGCCGGCCGCGGTGGAGACGCCGAACGAGGCGCCCCAGACGCCGATCGCCATGTTGAGCTTTTCGGCCGGGAACGCGGCCCGGAGCAGCGCCAACGCGGTCGGCTGGAGCATCGCGCCGAAGAGCCCCTGCAGCACCCGGAACGCCACCACGGCGCCGATGCTGTGGGAGAGGCCGATCGCCAGCGAGGTCAGCGCAAACCCGACGACGCCGATGATGAAGATCTTCTTGTGCCCGAACCGGTCACCCAGCTTGCCGGCCGTGATCAGGAAGACCGCCAGGGCGAGCAGGTAGCCGCTGGTCACCCACTGGAGGTCGGCGAGGGACGCGCCGAGATCACGACCGATCTCCGGGTTGGCGATCGCGACCACCGTCCCGTCGAGCGCCACCATGATCACGCCGAGCGCCACCGACACCAGAGTCAGCCATGGATGGCCTTGCCCGGCGCGGCGCGCCCGCGGTGCGCCGGGCTGGTCGCTTTCTTCCGTTGTCGTCTGGGCCATCGCCCGAACCCCCGTTGACGTAGTTCGCGGCGGACGCGCGGTGGCGTCCGAGGTGATTGGGCGGAGTGGGGCGCCGACACCGCCCCTGCGGTCGGGACGGGCGTACCGGCGCGGACCAGGTTCGTGCGCGACCGGACGCGCAACCTGTCACGAGCCGAGGGTACGAAGACCGCGTGTTCGGTGGGTGCGGTTTCGGCCGACGTGTTCCAACGCACGTTTGCCGGGTACGGGTCCGGCGGCGACGCCGGCCGTGTAGGCGCGGGTCGCGTGATCAGGGCAGCTCCGGACCGGGTGCACCGCCGACGCGCGGGGGAGTCAGCGCTGATCACATGGCGGGACCGGACCGGCCGGGGCGGAACCGTCGGACGCGGTCGGATGGGCCGCTAGGGTGGTGGGCGTCGGCGGCACGGGGTCGGGGCCAGAAGGCCAATCGGCCAGTAAATGTGTCGTGGTTTGCCCAGACATATCCGGACATTAGTGGTGGTGCGGGCGGGATCCATCCGGCCAAGGGGTGGCGCCGAGTTGGCCGGCGGAATACGCTCGGTCGCGGCCCGCGTACTGATGAAGCGCCCGTCATGGGCGAGTGGAGGTGCTCGCGTGAGCCTGTCGATTGTCACTTCGACGCTGCCCGGCGGGGTGGTCGAGATCGCTCCTCGTGGAGAGATCGATGTGGACACGGCGCATGAGGTGCGCGAAGCGATCGCCGGGGTGTTGACCAACACCCGGCCGACCCGGATCCAGCTCAACATGCGGCTCGTCACCTTCATCGATTCGGTCGGCATCAGCGCGATGGTCGCCGGATTCCAGACCGCCGAGGTGAGTGGCGTCAAGCTTGTCGTCACCGAGCCCAGCAGATTTGTCCACCGGCAGCTCTGGGTCACCGGCCTTCTCGGGCTCTTCGGCGCCCCCGAGCCCTATTACGCCGGCGCCGGCCAGATGCCCGAGGCCCAGCTCCCCGGCGTCTGATCCACCGGCGCCGTGGCGCCCCGCTACAGCAGAGCCGAGCGGGGGCCGCGGTGCGGAGCGGCGCGGCAGACCGCCGTGGGAGGCGTGCCGTTCGGCTTCCGCCGACCGGCGCCTTTCATCCAAGCCAAGAAAGGGCCTCTCGCTGCCGCTTTCGCAGAGCGAGAGGCCCGTCCGCCGTCCGTCAGCCGGTGACGGTGAACGGCACGGTGACGATCGACTGCCGCCCGTCCGCAGCCGTGGCGTCGACCCGTACCGTCGTCGGCGCGTTACCGATCGCGTTCCAGACCTCCAGCCGTACACACCCGTTGGTCATGCCCGCGAGAGCGCCCGAGGAGGAGAGCAGCCCCGCGCCCTGGGTGTAGCTCTCCGTGCCCGCCACCGGGTCCGTGGCGAAATAGCGGTACGTCTCGACGCGGCTGTAACTGCCGGAACCGGTGAGGTCGTACGAGATACGGGCCTGCACCCCCGCCCCGACCGCCGTGCCCGCGTCCACGTGCAGCGCGAACGCGCTCGCCCCTGAGCCGTACCCGCCGGTGATCCCGCATCCGGTGAAGGTCACCGGGTTGTGCGGGGTGCCGTCGTGGTTGCCCCCACCCGCCGAGGGGACGGTCACCGTCGTCGCGCCGGCGCCCGCGGTGTCGGCGAGTACGCCGCCGGTGCGGAGGTGGAGCTGGTTGGAGCGCAGCGGCGGTTGCGTCGGGCCCGGCGTGGGACCGGTCGTCGGGCCCGCGGTCGGGCTGGCCGTCGGCGTGCCTCCGCCGCCTCCGCCGCTCGCGCTGCCGCCGCTCCAGGTGAGGGCGCCGGTGGTCGCGGTCCGTCCAGCAGGGACGGTCAGCGTCGTGCCGGTGGAGAAGGTCACCGTGATCGGGTTGGCGGTGATGTTGGACGCCACGTACGTGCGGGCGCCCCCTTTGCTGAACACCCCGTACAGCGGGGTGTTCGCGGTGACGCCGGTGTCCACCTGTCCGAGCGCCGCGAGGTTACGGATCCAGTGGAAGGTGTGCGCCCGGCTCTCGCCCTCCTCCACCGCGTAACCGGGGTTGGCCCGGAAGCTGGCGAGCGCGCCGTCGCCGTTGCCCAACGCCTGGAAGGACCAGAGCACGTCCTGCCAGACGGTCGGTTGGCCGCCGTTGTTACGGACCAGTTCGTTCCAGTTGGTCGTCACGTACCCGGGCCGATGGCCGAGGTAGAGCGACCCGCCGGTGATCGGCAGCATGTTGATGCCCTGGATCATCTCGGGCTCACCACTGAACCAGGTCGCGTACGCCCCGCCGTCACCCCAGACCATGCCGACCGTGCTGTGGCCGAACGCGGCGGGGAAGTTGGTGTCGGCGGAGTCGAACCAGTACTCCTGGATCGCCTGGGCCTGCGTCGTGTAGATGTAGAGGCCGGCGTCGCGGATCGCGGTGTTGCCGGTGGCCAGCCCCCACTGGATGAGGGCGTTGGCGAAGTTCATCCCCTCCGACGAGGATTCCTGGTTGTTGCCGGCGCCGAACGCGCCGTGGCCAGAGGCCCAGTCATGCCCGGCGAAGATGTCGAAGTCGCGCAGGAACGGGAACATGGTGTCCGCGCGGTCGTAGCTGTTGGCGTCCCGGATCAGCAGGTTGACCATGCCGCCGTACCGGCTCGTCGCGGCCCACGCCGGGTCGAACTTGGCCAGCGTGGCCGCCGCGGCGATGTAGTAGCCGTAGTGGAAGTGATGGTCGTTGAGGTCGGTGTCCGACCCGTACGAGGCGGGGTAGCCGACGAGGGTGCCCCAGGCCTGGTCGTAGGCGAAGAGCCGCTCGGTCTTTCCCGCGGAGGCGGTGAACCAGTCGGTCAGCCGGTTCCTGATCGCGCCCAGCAGCAGGTCGCGCTGGGCGGTCCGGCCGAGCTGGTCGGCGATCTCGGCGAGCCGGGCCGCGCGTCCCAGCGCCTTGCCCGTCCAGTACGTGTCGTTGCCGAAACCGGCCAGCGGGTCGCCGGTCGCCACCTGGTCGAGGTAGCCGCCGAGCGTCGCGAGGTCGGCGCCGCTGCCGGTGGCGACCGCCGGCACCTCGGGCAGCACGCCGTTGTAACGGATCGCGGTGGTGAAGGCCGCCGCCCCGACGAGGCTCTTCATCGGGCCGCGGGGTGAGACGTAGGTCTGCGCGATCGGGGTGGCGGCGCTGAGACTCTTCCACTGGTGCGGGTAGAGCGAGATGACCGTCCCGTTCGCCGAGCCCTCGCGCCGGGTGGTGGTGACCGCGTAGGTGGCGTTGACCACGCTCGCCGACTGGTTGTAGCTCCACGAGACTCGGGTGCCGGTGACATGCGCGTGCGCGTACTGGCCGTAGCTGTCCATCAGCGCGGTGCGCTCGGCGGCCGGGGTGGTCGCCGTCGTGGGCAGCAGCGCGACGGAGAAGTAGCCGCGACCGGCGAGCGTGGAGCTGATCGTCGTGCCGGCCACCGTCCAGGTCGCCCCGGTGGGCGCGTACCCGACGTAGTCGTGGCCGCGGACGGAGAAGCCGATCCGGGTGCCGCTGGTCGCCCAGACGGTGGGCGTGCCGCCGAAGCGGAGCTCCGCGTTGCCCCCGGTGACCTGCGCGTACAGGAACGGCAGTCCGTGGCCGATGGTGGTCTTGAGGGTGCGGGTCCCGTCGGACCAGGCGGGCGTCACCGTCCAGTCGCTCCAGCCGTCGACCTTGACGTCGGGGGAGTTGAGGCCGGCGACCCCGAGGGTGAACTCGGTGGAGTAGGGGAAGTGGTACTCGCCGACGCCGGTGGCCGAGCCGGAGATGGCGGCCTCGGTGGTGTAGGAGACGCCGAGGCCACCGGCGACCGGGTCGAACGACATGGGATGCGCGTGCAGCGGTTCGGAGTAGGCGCAGTCGTACCGCTTGAAGAGCAGCGACGACCACCAGTCGTTGGTGGGTACGGCGCCGCCGGGGGCGTTGCCGGTGACGAACTGGCGGGGGTTGGTGGCGATGTTGCCGCAGGCGGTGGGGGCGGCGCCGCCGGCGGGGCGGGTGGTCGCGTAGCTCCCGGCGCCGAGGGTGGCCGCGTCGGCCGGGCGCAGCGCGCCGAAGGTGAGGACGCCGGCCGCGAGCGCCACGATCGTGGTTGCCGCGAGCGCACGTCGTCGCGGGGCGACGTCGGTGCCGCGCGTGCGCGCACCGGCGTGGTGAGCGCCGCCGGGTACGACGCGACGGATGGAGAGCTTCATCGTTCCTCCGGTTCCGGGGTGCTGGCACGGCAGCGAGAAGATTTCGCATGCATTAACCAGTCGTTGCGTGGAGGTCACCAGAAGGGCTGGATCCTGTCAATATTCGGCGAGCATCTTTAACGGATCGCTCAGTCGCCCGAACGGGTGCATTGACATCGACGGCTGCCGGGGTATATAACTCCACCAGAGAGCGCTCTCACAGCATCGGAACGAGAGCCGACGTGGGTGGTCGGCCGATCACGTGGAGTGTGTGAAAGAGCGCTCTCTCGTCAGCGGAATCGGGCGGGAAACGCGATACCGTGCGGCTCTCCGCGCATTCCGCCATTACCGCGCGCCCCCATCCGCGCAACGCGAAATGATCGCTCTCATCAGCGCGATGAAGGCGATCATGAATGGTCGCGACGGGTCGCGGTGCTGCAGCGGGGATGCGACGCGCGTCTGCGTCGACGACGCGGCGTTCGACTCGACCCGCAGCGGCCGCTGAACACGATCGTGCGGCTGGTGCCACCCGTCCCGGGTGGCGCCAGCCGCACGATTCAGGTCAGTTCATCGACAGGTGCACGTGGTTCGTGTGGTCGCTGGAGGGGTCGCCGTTGCCGTTGTTGTAGGCGCGCCACCCGCTGCTCGGCAGCCAGATCCGCTTGAACCAGATCACGTAGAGCACGCCGAGCCGATCGGCGTTGTTGATGAAGTAGTTGGCGAGGTTGTTGCCGTACGTCCGGTCGCCGCCGCTCGCGACCCCGCCGAACCCGCCCGTCTGGGCCGCGAAGTCGCAGGCGCGACCGAGGGGGTGCTCGCCCGGGCCGCCGTCGTCGCGGAAGCAGGCGACGAAGCGCTCGAAGCCGGCGGCCTTCGCCTGACTCAACGCGTGTGCGGTGCGCGGCGTGAGGCAGCCGCCCGTCGTCGGGTCGTCGACGCTGCAGGACTCGCCCGGGAAGGAGCCGTCGGGATTGCGCCGGGCCGGCGCGGCGGACGCGGAGCCGCCGCTCACCCCGCCGGCGGCCTGTCCGCCGCCGGCCGCGGCGAGCGCCCGTTCGGCCTGCTCTTTGCGCTTCGCCATCACCGTGAGCTGCTTCTTCTGCTCCCCGACTTCCTTGTCGATCGCGGCCTTGGCGCGGGTCTCCTGGTCGCGCGTGGTGATCAGCGCATTCAGCTTGCTCTCCTCGCCGGCGGCAACGGCGCTCACCGTGGAGGCGCGGCTGACGAAGTCGTCGGGGGAGCCGCTGTTGAGCAGGGCGGAGACGGGACCGAGCCGACCGGTCCGGTAGACCTGGCCGGCGAGCGCGCCCACGGTCTCCGTGCGGACGACGAGCTCCGCCTCGACGGTCTTGAGGTGGGCGTCGAGCTCCTTCTGCCGCTTCATGGAGTTGTTGAGCGCCGCCTTGGCGTCCACGAAGCCCTTGCTCGCCGCGTTGAGTTGCTCACGCAGCTTGGGGGTGCCGCCTTCGTCGATGTCGCCGGGCGCCGCCCGGAGGCCGGCCGGCGCGGCGGCGGGCGGGGCCGCGGCGGCGGGTGAGCCGGTGACGGCGATCACCGCGAGGAGCGCCGCGAACGTCCGTCGTACGGGGGGCTTCAACGTCACATTCCAGTCCTTCCGTCAGCCGCCGGCCGGGTTAGCTGACGGGTTCGGGACGGAAGATCCCTACCGCTGACGCGGATGCACCCCACCTACGTGGTTCCCCGGCTCGCCCTTCGGCGATTAGGCGACGGCTCCCACCGGCGCCGGAGGGGCGCCGCCTGGCGGAAGCCGGTCCCGACACTACCGGCGGGCGCGGGTTCGGATCTGCGACGGTTGAGCCTTTTATACCGATAACTCGTGACATATGACGGCAGAAGATCGAGATGAGGTCACGAAATTTAAGCGGAAACTAATCACCAGTGGGCGGGGCCGCACGCGCCCGGCGCCGTCGCGGGCTCCACCTGCAACGTGGCGTGTTCGATCGCGAACTCGTCGTGCAGGGTGTCCCGGGCGGCCGCGAGCACGCTGGCCACCTCGGCGGCCGGCTCGATCGTGAGATGCGCCGAGGCGACGTCCATGCCCGAGGTGAGCGTCCAGACATGCAGGTCGTGCACATCGCAGACCCCCGGCAGCGCGGCGAGCCGGGCCTGCACCGCGGGCACCTCCAGGTGCTCGGGGGCCGCCTGCACGAGGATCCGTACGGCCGCCCGGGCGAGGCGCCAGGTGCGGGGGAGGATGAAGAGGCCGACGGAGACGGCGATGATCGGGTCCGCGTACCACCATCCCGTCGTGGCGATCACCACCGCGGCGACGATGACCCCGACCGACCCGAGCAGGTCGCCCAACACCTCGAGGTACGCGCCGCGCACGTTGATGCTCTCCCGGGCGCCGGGACGCAGTAGCGCGAAGGCCACCAGATTGGCGAGGAGTCCGCCGACCGCGACGGCGAGCATCGGCCCGGCGAGCACGTGCGGCGGGTGGTCGAACCGGCGTACCGCCTCGACCAGCACGTAGACGGCCACCCCGAAGAGCAGCACCGCGTTCGCCAGGGCGGCGAGCACCTCCAGGCGGTAGAGCCCGAAGGTCCGCTGGGGGTCCTGCGCCGCGCGCCGGGTCGCGGTGATCGCGGCGAGGGCCATGGCGATGCCGAGGACGTCGGTGAACATGTGGCCGGCGTCGGAGAGCAGGGCGAGCGAGCCGGTCGCCCACGCGGCGGCCGCCTCGACGACCATGAAGGTGGCGAGCACGGCAACAGCTCCCCAGAGCCGGCCGCGATGCCGCTCGCCGGCCCGCGCCGCCTGCGCGCCATGGTCATGACCTGCGCCCACGCTCGCCCTCCGTCACTCACCCGCCGGATCGGCCGCGGTCGGCCAAACCATGCTCACATTGCTATGTGTGCAACCAATGGTACCTACCGGGTTCGTCGAGCCTGATATGCCCGCCCGGCAACCGGGTCCGCGGCCTGGAATGGGACATCCGCGTCATCAGGTATACAGTGACGCGGATGGATGGCGCGTGCCCCGCGCCGTCAGTGGAAGCCCCCGACCTGCAAGGGATACCCACCGTGCTGACCGGTCCACGTGTCGCCCTCGTCCTGGCCGCGGGGCTCGCCGCGGCCCTCACCGTCACGTCCGCGCCGGCCGGCGCCGCGCCCGCCCGCCCCGAGCCGCCGTTTCCGCGGACCATCGCGCTTCCCGCCGGGTTCCAGCCCGAGGGGATCGCGATCGGAGCGCTGCCCTACGCCTTCTTCGGTTCCCGCGCGACCGGCGCGATCTACCGGGCGAGCCTGGCGACCGGGGAGGGCGCCGTCATCAACGCGGGGTCGGGCACGCCGTCACTCGGCATGAAGCTCGATGCGCGTGGGCGGCTCTACGTCGCCGGCGGCAGTGGCGGCGACGGTCGCGTCGTCGACGGGGTCACCGGGGCGCTCCTCGCCAGCTACCGGTTCACCGCGTCGCCGAGCTTCGTCAACGACGTCGTGCTGACGCCGCGCGCGGCGTGGTTCACCGACTCCACCAATGCCGTCCTCTACCAGGTGCCGCTGGACCGCTCCGGCAGGCTGCCCGGTCCCGACGCGGTGGTGCGGCTGCCGCTGACCGGGGACATCGTCTACGGAGCGGGCATCAACGCCAACGGGATCGCCCGCACGCCGGACGGGCGCGGTCTGCTCGTCGTGCAGTCCAACACGGGCCGGCTCTTCCGCGTCGACCCGACCACCGGCGTCACCCGCGCCGTCGACCTCGGCGGCGAACTGCTCACCAACGGCGACGGGCTGCTCCTCCACGGGCACACGCTCCACGTCGTGCAGAACCGCCTGAACACCGTCGCGGTGCTGCGCCTCGACGACGCGGGCGTCCGTGGCCGGGTGATCTCCCGGCTCACCGACCCCCGGTTCGACGTGCCGACCACCGTCGCGGCGTACGGCCAGCGGCTCTACCTGCCCAACGCCCGCTTCACCACCCCGCCCACGTCGACCACGCCGTACTCCGTGGTCGCCATCGCGGATCGGTGACCCGCCGCAAGATCCGCGTGATCGCGCGGTCGTGCGCACGCCGCGCCGGCGCTACGCGCGAGTCAGTCCCTGATCACGCGGATCCTGGGGATCACATGGTCGCGTCGATGGTGGTCAGGCGCTGGGTGGCCCGGGACAGCGCCACATAGAGCGTGCGGACGCCGGCCGACGAATCGGCCCGGATCTCGGTCGGCGCGACGAGCACCACGCCGTCGTACTCCATGCCCTTGGCCTGCAGGCTGGTGACCACCTGCAGTCGCGGCCCGGCCAACTCGGCCAGCCAGCCGGCGATCTCGTCGCGGCGCGGCACCGGCGTGATCACCCCGACCGTCCCCGCCACCTCGGCGAGCATGGCGGCGGTGGCGTCGCGGACCGCCGCGGGCAGCCCGGTGGGCGTCACCCGCAGCTCGACCGGTGCCACGCCGGTGGAGCGGACCGCGGTCGGCAACGGCAGATCGGGGTGGACCTCGCGGATCACCGCCGCCGCGACGGCGAAGATCTCCGCGGAGTTGCGGTAGTTGGTGGTCAGGGCGTACTCGTGCCGGCGTCGTCGGCCCAGCGCCTTGTCCCGCGCCTGTGCCAGCTCGCCCGGGTTGCCGGTCCACGCCGTCTGCGCCGGATCGCCGACCACGGTCCAGGAGGCGAAGCTGCCCCGCCGCCCCAGCATCCGCCACTGCATCGGCGACACGTCCTGCTCCTCGTCGACCATGACGTGGGCGTACTCCCGATAGTCCTCCGGGCGCTGCACCGCCGCTCCGCGCGCCGCCCGCTCCCGGTCCGCGAAGGTGGTCACCTCGCGGATTCCGTCCCGGACGTGGAACGGGTCGCGCGTCCGGCTCGCGGGCTTCCGCGGACGCCCCATCAGCTCGTCCAGCTCGTCGAGGATCGCCACGTCGGCGATGGTCGGCCCCTGCGTGGCCAGCGACCGGTACGCCGCCGACAGCGCGCGGATCTCCGCGTTGGAGAGGATCCCCTCCGCGTACGCGCGCAGCCGCTCGGGACGGGCCAGCCAGCCGAGCACGTGACGCGGATGCAGCCGAGGCCACCACGCGCGCAGGAAGTCGCGGAAGTCGCCACGCTCCGACAGTTCGTCCTCGAACTCGGGCTGAGTCGGCAGACCCGTGGCGCGCAGCCCCCGCGCCTGCGCCCAGAGCGCGCGGAAGATGCCGTCGAACCCGGCCCGCCGTACCTCGTTGCGGCGGGCGCCGCGCGGCAGCGCGCGCTCCCGGATCGCGTCCAGCTCGGCCGGACCCAGCCGGAGAAGTTGGCCGCGGTAGAGCAGACGCAGCTCGGTCGGAGCATCGGGGACCGCGTCGCGCACCGCCCGCTCCAGCACGCGCCGCATCCGCAACGATCCCTTGATCGCGGCGATGTCGGCCGGGTCGGGACGGGTCGCCTCGAATCCGGGCACGAGCGAGCCGAGCGAGTGCAGCGTCGCGGCGTCCTCGCCGAGCGACGGCAGCACCGACGCGATGTACTCGACGAAGACGCCGGAGGGGCCGACGACCAGAATGCCGCCGCCCGCGAACCGGTTGCGGTCCGAGTAGAGCAGGTAGGCCGCACGGTGCAGGGCCACCGCGGTCTTGCCGGTGCCCGGCCCGCCGGAGACCACCGTGACTCCGGCGGCGGGCGAGCGGATCGCCTCGTCCTGCTCGCGTTGAATGGTCGAGACGATGTCGCGCATGCCCCGGCCCTTCGCCCGCGACAGGGCGGCGAGCAACGCGCCGTCACCGATCACGCGCATCCCGCTCGGCGCGGCGTCCGGGTCGAGCAGGTCATCCTCGACGCCCGTCACCCGTTCGCCGCTGGACTGGATCATGCGACGGCGCACCACGCCGCGCGGCTCGGCGGCGGTGGCCTGGTAGAAGGCGGCGGCGGCCGGCGCCCGCCAGTCGATCAACAGCGGTTCGGCCTTCTCGCCGCGCACGCCGAGCCGGCCCACGTGCAGCACCGCGCCCTCGCGCAGATCCAGGCGGCCGAAGACCAGCCCCTCGTGTTCGGCGTCGAGCACGTGTCGCCGCCGGGCGGCGTGGAAGACCATCGCGTCGCGCTCGACCAGCGCGCTGAAGTTGCCCACCCGGGCCTGCCGGTAGCTGTCCTTTTCCGCCCGCGCGGCCTCCAGCCGCAACTGGTCGAGGCGGGCGTAGACCCGGTCGACATGCTGTTGCTCGGCGGCGATCTCCTGTTGCAGGGTGGTGGCGTCGGTCAACGCGAAAGCTCCAGAGCGGTCGGTGGCGGGACGCGGTGGCGGCCCGCGAGGTGCGGCGGCGGCGGGGCCAGGCGACACCGGCGGCCAGAGCGAGGGTACGGGGCGCGGCGGCGATCGACACGCACGCTCCCCCGAAGTGCGTGATTGCCGACGCTCCGCCGGCAGGGCGGACCGGCCGTTAGGCCGGGGTCGGTTGACGTGCCACCGCGCGGCGGATCACGCCGGTCAGCGCGGCGGTCACCTCGTCGGGGCGTTCGAGCATGAGCATGTGACCGGCGCCGGGGCAGAGGGTCAATTCGGTGCCGGGCAGCGCCGCCGCGATCGACTCCCCGCACGGCGGCGGCGTGAGCCGGTCGCGGTCACCGACCAGAGCGGCCGCCGGTACGTCGCCGAGCGCGGCGAGGGTGTCCAGTCGTTGCTGTGCGCCGATCGACGTGCGGAAGCCCCCGATCGAGCGCAGCGAGGCGTGCGCCACCGCGCTGGTGGTGAGCCGGATGTCGTCCGGATCGCAGACGTCGCCGAAGAGGAGCCAGCGCAGCGTGGGGCGGAGTGCCCGCAGCAGCGGTCGGTGCGGGTACCACGATCCGCACCGGGCCAGCACGCCGGCGCCGGTGGTCTCGGCGAGCCGGATCAGCCGGGCCACCCGCGGGGAGAGCCCGTAGGCGGTGTGCGTGTGCCCCTCGGCGGTGGTGGCGACGAAGACCAGGCCGCTCACCCGTTCCGCGAACCCGTCCGGGTGCCGGTGGGCGTACTCCATGATCGACATCCCGCCCATGGAGTGCCCGGCCAGCACGACCGGCCCGGTCGGCACGACCTGACGCACGACCTCGGCGAGGTCCTCGCCGAGCTGACCCAGGGTGGCCGAGCGCAGTTGCGTCGAACTGGACCGGCCGTGCCCGCGGGCGTCGTACGCGACGATGCGTACCCCGTCGTTGAACTCCGCGCCGAGCGCCGCGATCTGCTTGTGCCACGTCCGGTGGTCGAGGGTCCAGCCGTGCAGCAGCACGAGGGTGATCGGGGCATCCGCGGGACCAGTGGACTCGACGTGCAGACGGACACCGTCCGGTAGTCGTACCGTGGTGTGGTCGGGCATGCTCACCTCCGCGTCGAGCCGGGGTTCCACGCGTACCCGCGGGTAGTAATCATGACTCGTATGTCGGCCGATCGGCACGTGAGACACGTTTTGTGGCCCTGACTTCCGGCACGGCCCGAGCCGCTCGTGGTCTACCCGGCGTCCCACGTTGTGAATCATCGACGTGAGAATTTTCGCAAGTCGCTTCCGCACACGGCCGCGGGACGCGACGCTGAGCGACATGTCGTCGTCACGCATCGAGATCACGCCCGCGTCGCTCGCCGCGCCCGTGCCGCCTCGCGATATCGTCGCCGATCGCCCCGGGCGGGCCGCGGGACCGGCCGAGGCGCTGGCCAACCTCCTCGCCGGCAACGAGCGCTTCGTCAACCGTCGCCCCCGCCATGGGCACTACGTCGCCGCCGCCGAGGCCGCCGCCTCCGGCGACCAGGAGCCGTCCGCCCTGGTGATGGGCTGCATCGACTCCCGCGTGCCGCTGGAGGCGATCTTCGATCAGACCTTCGGTTCGATCTGCGTGGCGCGCTCGGGCGGCCAGGTGCTCGACCGCGCCGTGCTCGGCTCGGTCGAGTTCGCGGTGGTCGAACTCGGCGTACCCCTGGTGGTCGTGCTCGGCCACGAGCGGTGCGGCGCGGTCGCCTCGACGGTCACCGCGCTGCGCACGGGGGAGCGGCCGGACGGTGCGCTCGGCTATCTCGTCGACGAGATAGCCCCGGCGGTCACCGAGGTCGGACTGGACGAGCCGGACGTGCAGGCGCTCGCCGTCCGCCGGCACGTGGCCCGGAGCGTGCTGCGGCTGCGCGCGGAGCAGCGGCTGGCTGCGGCGATCGCGACCGGCGGGCTGGATGTTGTCGGCGGGCTCTACAACCTCGACACGGGACGGGTCGAGCTGCTCGGCTGAGCGCGACCCGGCGTCCGGACCGGTGGAAACGCAGAGCGCCCCGCCACGGAGTGATCCGTGACGGGGCGCAGCGCTGTGGTGCGTCGCGGGGGCGCTCAGCCCTCGAAGACACCGGCCTCGACGAGGCGCTTCTCGGTGGTGTCCCAGCCGTCGCTGGGGTATTCGGCCGCCAGCACGTTGAGCTCGGCGCGGATCTTGTTGGCGTGGCCGGCAGCGGCCAGCACGCGGATCTCCTCGACGAAGGCCTCGGAGTCGGTGCGCAGGTGCGCGGTCTTGCCGTTGGTCAGGTTGCGCACGTAGGCGTGCTTGCCGCCGTTCAGCGGGATCACGTACTTGAACTCGCCGAGCACGCTCAGGGCGCCACCCTGACCGGCCTGGCCGGCGCGGACTGACGCGCGCGCGGTCTTTGAGGTGTTGCTCGCCACGGGGGTACTCCTTGCACGACTACGGGAATGGACAGGACGTCCGGAGGGCTGAGGAGGCGACACAAGTCGCCGACTGAACTTTACACGACCCCTCGGGGACGAAAACCCAGCCCATCCGGTGCTGTGAGAGACAACGACACGCCCCCTGCCGACATTCCGACCGGGCCAGTTTTGCGATTCCCTAGCGCACCATCCGTCACACAAGTCATCATGAGATGCGGAACCGCTTGGTGATCGAGGTCGTAGGGGAAGACGCACCTCGCTCTCCGGGAGGTCACCGTGCCAACGCGTGGCGTCGTATACGTCCACTCGACCCCGCTCGCCGTGTGCTCTCACGTCGAATGGGCGATCTCGCGCGTCCTCACCGCGCCGGTCAACCTGCACTGGACGGCCCAACCGGTCGATCCAAGCGCCCGTCGGGCGGAGTGCAGTTGGACCGGCCGGGCGGGGACGGGCGCCGAGCTGGCTGCTGCCCTCCGGCAGTGGCCCATGATCCGTTTCGAGGTCACCGAGGAGCCCAGCCCCGGTGTCGATGGCGAGCGGTTCATGTACGTACCGGGCCGAGGGCTGTTCCGTGCTGCCATGGGCGTGGCGGGGGACATCCAACTCGGCGAGGACCGGCTCCGCGCGCTGATGGCGGCGGCCCGCGCGCCCGAGGCGCTCGCGCACGCTCTCGACAAGGCGCTCGGCACCGCGTGGGACGCCGAACTCGAGCCCTACCGCTACGCCGGGGACGGCGCCCCGGTGACCCTCCTCACCCGGGTCGGCTGAGCCGTGCGCCCCTCAGGGTGGTGCCGTGCCCCGGATTAGGGGGAAACGGGAGCGGGCAGGTGGGCAGGGGAGCGCCCATCGGGGGAGGCATCTCCGGCCGGTCGGCCGTTGTGCCACGGTGCGCCGCCGACCCCGTGCGGGTTGCCGGCGGTCCCGTTCACCTGATGGGATGACCCTGTGCCGAACCCCCCGCGGCGCGCCATCGCCGCCATTACCCTCCTCGCCCTGCTGACCCTCTCCGGGTGCGCGAGCCGGCCGACCGCGTCCGACGGACCATCCACGCGCGGCGCCGCGACGCAGTCCGGTGATCCGGCCGCCCGCGCCGCCCGACTCGTAGGCACGCTCAGCGACGAGGATCTCGTCGGCCAGGTGCTGATGCCCTACGCGTACGGCAGTGCGGCCACCACGGTCTCGGCCGCCTCCGCCGCCGGCAACCGCAAGCTCGCCGGAGTCGACACCCCCGCCGAGATGGTCGCCAAATACCGCCTCGGCGGGCTGATCCTGGTCGGCTTCTCCGCCGACGACCCGACGGGAAAGAACCAGCCGACCAGCAACGTGGACAACCCGCAGCAGGTCCGGGCGCTCACCACCGGCCTGCAGGACGCCGCGGCCGCTCTCCCCACCGGCAAGGGCGCCGCGCCGCTGCTGGTCGGGACGGATCAGGAGTACGGGGTGGTCACCCGCATCCGCTCCGGGGTGACGGCGCTGCCCAGCGCGATGGCCTTCGGTGCCGCCGGCGACCCGACCCTGACCGAAGGCGCCTGGCGGGCGGCCGGCACGGAACTCGCCGCACTCGGCGTCAACCTCAACTTCGCCCCGGTCGCCGACGTGCTCGGCGCGCAGAGCGCCGTCATCGGCTCCCGCTCGTACGGCTCCGATCCCCGGGCCACCGCCGCACAGGTCGGCGCGGCGGTCCGCGGACTGGAGGGGGCCGGCGTCGCCGCCACCCTCAAACACTTCCCCGGCCACGGCCACACCGCGGCCGACTCGCACAAGGCGCTGCCGGTGCTCGCGCAGAACCGTCAGGCGCTCGACGCCCGTGACCTGCCGCCGTTCACCGCCGGAATCGACGCGGGCGCCTCGCTCGTCATGTCCGGCCACCTCGATGTGCGCGCCGTCGACCCGGGCACCCCGGCCACCTTCTCGCGCAAGCTCCTCACCGACGTGCTCCGAAACCAGATGGGGTTCAAGGGCGTCGTGGTGACCGACGGGATGAACATGGAACCGGCCATGCGCTGGCCCGCCGGCGAAGCGGCGGTCCGGGCGATCAACGCCGGCAACGACCTGCTGTTGATGCCGCCGGACGTGACGGGCGCGTACGACGGGCTGCTCGGCGCGCTGCGCGGCGGTGACCTGCCGCGGGAGCGGCTGGTCGACGCCGTCACCCACGTGCTGACGCTGAAGTTCCGGCTCGCCGCCGGGCACGCGCCGGAGATGTCCACGCTGAACAGCGCCGCCCACCGGGAGGTCGTGCAGCGGCTGGGCGCCGCCGCGATCAGCCAGCTGCGCGGGTCGTGCACGCAGACGGCCCTACGCGGACCGGTCACCGTCACCGCGTCGGCGGGGCGGGACGCGACCCGCCAACTGCTGACCGAGGCGCTGCGCGCGGCCGGCGCCAAGGTCGTCCCGACCGGCGGCACCAAGGTGCACCTCGTCGGGTACGGCGACACGGCGAAGGACCTGAGCCCGGACGCGGCGGTGACGGTGGCCATGGACACCCCGAACGTCCTCACGGGCGCGAAGTCCCCCGTGCTGCTCGCCACCTACTCGTCGAGCAGCGTGTCGATGTCGGCGCTCGCCTCCGTGCTCACCGGCAGAGCCACCGCGCCGGGGCGGTCACCGGTCGCCGTGCCGGGGCTCCCGGCGACGGTGTGCGCCAGCTGACCCGGCCACTGCGGTCGTGAGGTCGGTCACTGCCGGCCCTGATAGCGTTCCGCTGTCTGTCTGACCACAAGCGAACGGGGGAGACGCGGCATGGCCCGGCTCGAACCGGCACTCTCCGTCGTCGTGCCGATCTTCAACGAAGAGGCCGTGCTCCCGTTGTTCGCCGCACGGCTCCGGGCCGCCCTGGATTCCCTCGCCGAGGCGTACGAGGTGGTGGCCGTCGATGACGGCAGCACCGACGCCACCCCCGCGGTTCTCGCCGGGCTGCGCCGCGGCTGGCCGCAGCTACGCGTGGTCCGGTTGCGTCGCAACAGCGGCCACCAGGCCGCCCTGACCGCGGGCCTGTTCCGGGCCCGGGGCGCCTACGTCGCCAGCATCGACGCCGACCTGCAGGACCCGCCGGAGCTCCTCGCCGAGATGCTGCGGACCGCCCGGACCGGCGAGCTGGACGTCGTCTACGGCGTACGCAGCGATCGCTCCACCGACTCGCCGTTCAAGCGGGCGACCGCCGGGCTCTACTACCGCGTGGTGCGCCGGCTGGTCGGCAACAGCGTGCCCGCCCAGGCCGGTGATTTCCGGCTGCTCAGCCGGGCGACCGTCGAAGCGTTGCGGGAGCTTCCCGAACGCGGGCCGGTGCTGCGGCTCGTGGTGCCCTGGCTGGGCTTTCCCAGCGGCGAGGTCGACTACGTGCGGGAGCAACGGGCGGCGGGCCGGACCAAATACTCGCTCTCCCGGATGCTGCGGCTCGCGATGGACAGCATCACGAGCTTCTCCGCGGCGCCGCTGCGGGTGGCGACCTGGCTCGGCGTCGGCGGGGTCGTGCTCTGCAGCGCGATGCTCGTCGTCGCGTTCGTCGCGTACCTGGGTCACTACACCGTCGCGGGCTGGGCCTCGCTCTACGTCGCGGTGCTCTTCCTCGGCGCGGTGCAGCTGCTCTGCCTGGGGCTGCTCGGCGAGTACATCGCCCGGATCTACGTCGCCGTGCAGGGCCGGCCGAGCTACTTCATCGGCTCGGACAGCGACGACGCCACGGAGCACGCGCCGGTCGACGCCGCCGAGGACCCGCACGCCGACGACGTGCTGACGGTCACCACCACGCCCGGCCCGAGGACGCCTCGGTGACCGCGACACTCCCCGACGTCGCCGACCGCGACGCCGGACCGGCGACCCCCGCGTACGTCGCCGTCCACCGCTGGCTGCCGCTGGCCGTCGGGCTCAGCTACGTCGCCGGCGTGCTGCTCGTCGCCGGGACGTCCCCGCTCGACCTTGTCCGCTACGTGGCGTACATCCTCTTCGCCCTGATCCTGCCGGGCACGCTGGTCTACCGGTCGCTGCGCCGCCGGCCGCACACGCTCGTCGAGGACGTCGCGATGGGCGCCGCCGTCGGGCTCGTGCTCGAACTGCCGGCGTGGGCGCTGTTCAGCGCACTCGACCTGCGCGGGTGGCTGTGGCTCTGGCCGCTGTCGGTGGTGGCGGTCTTCGCGGCCGTGCCCCGACTGCGCCGGCACTGGGTGGTACGCGGCTACGCCGCGACGCCGCTCGGCTGGTCCTGGTCGGTGGCGGGCGTGGTCGCGTTCTTCACGACCTACCTGTCCTACACCTTCCTCGAGCGAAATCCGATCCTGCCGAGTTCGGACGAGACCCGGCAGTACCTGGACCTCGCCTACCAGCTCTCCCTCGCCGGTGAGGCCAAGCACCAGTTGCCGATCCACGTGCCGCAGGTCGCGGCGGAGCCGCTCAACTACCACTGGTTCGGCTACGTCCACATGGCCGCGACCAGCCTGATCGGCCACATCGACCTGCCCGTCGTGGCGCTGCGGCTGACCATCCCCGCGCTCTGCGCCGCGGCGATCGTGCTGACCGCGGTGCTGGGCTGGCGGGTCAGCGGTCGCCCGTACGTCGGCGCGGCCGCCGCGGCGCTCTTCTTCGTCA
This sequence comes from Micromonospora sp. NPDC049679, assembly GCF_040659735.1. Classification (NCBI taxonomy): domain Bacteria; kingdom Bacillati; phylum Actinomycetota; class Actinomycetes; order Micromonosporales; family Micromonosporaceae; genus Micromonospora; species Micromonospora sp. NPDC049679. The sequence continues at coordinate 8,636 of NZ_JBFANZ010000016.1, read as the reverse complement.
TCGGCGAAACCAACTTCACCCACCCGGTGACGATGCCGTTCGGCACCCAGGCCTCGTTCGTCATCTGGCACGGCATGTCGATGATCTACAGCTGGGTGCTGTTGATCGCGCTCATCGCGGCACTGGCCGACGTCGTCGACCGGCGTGCGGACCGGCCGGTCGCGCCGATCGGCCGGGGCGCGTTCGTCCTCGCCGCCCTGCTGATGTTCGCATCGAGCGGGGCCAAGGCCAGCTCCGTCCCGGTCGTCGCGGTGGCACTGGCGATCACGGCGGTCGCGCTGCTGATCACCGAACGACGCATCCCATGGGCGGTCGTGGTGGCCGGCGTCCTCGCCGGGGCGGCGCAGCTCTTCGCCACAGCGGTGCTCTACCGCTTCCAGACCTACGGCGTGCAACTCGGGCCGTTCTGGAGTTTCGAGCGCTTCTGGGCGCAGCCGCCGGCCGGCTGGCCACGGCCACTGGTGATCGCCGCGGTGATCACGGCGTTCCTCATCAACATGCAGCTGCGGGTCGTCGGCGTCGTGGCGCTGATCCGGTCGCGGAGATGGCGGCTGGAGCCGGTGCAGTGGTTCCTGCTCGCCGGTGCGGTCGCCGGCCCCGGCCTGTACCTCGTCCTGTTGCAGTCCAGCGACGGCAACCAGTACTTCACCCGCGCCGGCTTCACATTCGGGGTCGTGATCTCCGCGTGGGGCTACGCGATGGTTCTCGAGCGGGCCGACCTCGACGCCCGGCAGAAGCGGGCGCTCGCCGGGTTCGCCGTAGCGCTCGCCGTGCTGCTCGTGCTGACCCAGCTGAGCTACGCCGGGTCGACGTCGTACACCACCTCGCTCGATCCGCTGATGCCGCTGCTGAAGTGGTCCGTGCTGCTCGCTGCGGCCGGGCTCGTCGCGGCGGCGGCCTGGCTGATGGCCCGGCGCGGCATCCCGGCCTTGCGGGGGCGGGGCGCGGTGGTCGCGCTGACCGCGGTCCTGGTGGTCGGCGCCCCCGGCCTGATCATGGACATGTACAAGTCGGTGCAGACGCCCAACGGCGGGGCGTACGCGACCGTGCCGATGCCGCTGTCCCGGATCGAGGCCGCCCGGTGGACGCGGGAGCACAGCTCGCCGCGGGACGTGGTCGCCACCAACGTGCACTGTCTGGCGATCCGCGACGGCTGGTGCGACCCGCGCTCCTTCTGGCTCAGCGCGTACGCGGAACGACGCGTGCTCGTCGAGGGCTGGGCGTTCGCGCCGCGGGTCGCCGCGCTGGGGCTGGGCCAGTTCTGGGACCAGGAGCTCCTGCGCCGCAACGACGAGGCGTTCACCGCCCCGACCGACGCGGGGCTGCGTGAGCTGCGCGACCGCCACGACGTGCGCTGGCTGGTCGTCGACCGTACGGTCGGCGTCGAGGCGCCGGAGCTGACGGCCCTGGCGCGGCTGCGCTTCGACAACGGCCGGATGGCCGTCTACGAACTGCCCTGACCCGCGTCAGGCGTCCCGCGTCGCCAGCACCGGCTCGCGCATCCGCATCATCCAGAAGCTCGACGGGATGCGGGTCGCGTCGTCGATGATCTCGCCGTCGACGTGGGTGAAGGACTCCCGGGCCAGGGCGACGAAGGCCTCCGGCTCCCGGACGTACTCGCCGCGGTCGTTCTTCGACATCCAGCGCGAGATCCGACCCTGCCGGGGTTCGTAGCAGGTGTCGACGGCGATCACGCGGCCGCCGGGGGCGAGCGCCTTCGCGGCCACCCGCAGCAGGTGCCGGGAGTCCTCGTCGGAGAGGTGGTGCAGCAGCCCGAGCAGAAGCACCGCGTTGGCCGGCGGAATCTCCGCCAGGTGCTGCTCGCCGAAGACCTCGCAGCGGAACTCGGCGCGGTCGCCCCACCGCTTGCGCGCCCAGTCGATGTAGCGCGGCGCGGTGTCGAAACCGAAGTAGTTGACCCGGGGGAGGCGCTCGAAATAGTAGGCCGGGCCGCAGCCGACGTCGATCACCGTGTCGCCCTCGGCGAGGCCGAGCTCGTCGAGGCAGCGGTAGCGCAGCCGGTCCGCGCCGAGACCGCGCTGCAGCGCGACATAGAGCGGGACATGGCCGAGCAGGCTCTTCACCGCTGCCAACATCTGACTCTCCTTACGGGGGTGCCGGGTGGCCGACCGTGGGGCGGCGCGGGGGAACCTATCACCGTGCGGGGTCGCCGCGCTCAGATCGGCCGGTGGGCGCGGAGCATCAGCGACACCCCGGGCAGGGACCTGACCGGCAGGTAGCGTTCGGCGGCGATGATCGTGGTCAGGCCGAGGTTGACCAGACCGGGCAGCTCGTCCAGGTCGCTGCCGGTGGACTTGCGCCGCCGCCACGCCGCGACCGGGCGGAGCAGCACGTTCCAGCTCCACAGCTCGTCGACCACCAGGCCGGCCTTTTCGAGCACCGTCGTCAGCGTCGCGCGGTCGTAGCGGCGGACGTGTCCGACCGCCACGTCGTGCGCGGACCAGAGCTTCATGTCGCACGGTACGGCGATGAGCGCCGTGCCCCCCGGGCGCAGCGCCCGACGGATCTCGGCCGCCGCCAGATGGTCCTCCTCGATGTGCTCGAGGATGTCGAAGGCGACGACCAGGTCGAGGCTGGCCGAGGGGAGCGGCAGGAACCGCGCGTCGGCGCGGATGACGTCGAGTCCGCGTTCGGCCGCCACCTCGGCACCGTCCTGGCTGTATTCCAGTGCCACCGGTCGCCAGCCGTGCGCGCGCAGCACGCGGGTGTTGCCGCCGCCCGCCGCGCCGATGTCGAGGGCCCGGCCCGGTTGCTGTCCGGCCGCGCTGAGCCGCCGCAGCGCCCGCGCCAGCAGCGCCCGGCGCTCCCGGTACCACCAGTGGGTGTCCTCGAGAGCGGCGAGCTTGCGGATCTCGGTGGCTTCCACGCGTACTCCTGAAGTCGGGGCGGTCCCTACCTTAACGGCGGGCGCGCCGGCGGTGGCGCCGCGCATGCAAGATCCGCGTGATCAGGGGCCGCCGCCATGGGCGGGCCGGCGACTCGCCGGACGTACTCCCTGATCACGCGGATCTTGAGGGTGGGTCAGAGCGGGATGTTGCCGTGCGCGCCGCGGGCGGCCGGAGCGCCGGCGATGGCGTCCGCGATCCGGCGACGGGTCTCCGCCGGCTTGATCACGTCATCCACGACACCGATCTCCAGCGCCCGGTTGACACCACCGGCGATCTGCGTCTGCTCCTCGATCAACTGCGCGCGCAGCGCCTCCCGCTCCTCGTGCGGGGCCGCGGCGAGCTTCTTGCGGTGCAGGATGTTGACCGCCGCGGACGCGCCCATCACCGCGACCTCCGCGTTCGGCCAGGCGAAGACCGCGGTCGCGCCGAGCGAACGGGAGTTCATCGCGATGTACGCGCCGCCGTATGCCTTGCGGGTCACCAGCGTCACGCGGGGAACGACCGCCTCCGCGAAGGCGTGCAGCAGCTTCGCGCCGCGGCGCACCACGCCGTCCCACTCCTGGCCCAGCCCCGGCAGGTAGCCCGGCACGTCGACCAGCACGATCAGCGGCACGCCCAGCGAGTCACACATCCGCACGAAGCGCGCCGCCTTCTCCGCGCTGGACGCGTCGAGGCAGCCGCCGAGGCGCAGCGGGTTATTGGCGATGACGCCGACCGTACGGCCGGCGAAGCGACCCAGCGTGGTCACCACGTTCGGCGCCCACTTGGCGTGCAACTCCACACCCGGGGCGTCCAGCAACGCCTTCACCACCGGCTTGACGTCGTACGCCCGGTTGTTCTCCGCCGGCATCTGCGCGGAGAGGTCGTGCCCCTCCTCGTCGACGGCCGGGATGTCGGCGGGGGTGATGCGCCCCTGCCGACCGAGCAGCGCGGCGAGCTTACGCGCCTCGGCCAGCGCAGACTCGTCGTCCTTCGTCGTCACGTGCACGACGCCGGAACGACGCCCGTGCGGCTCCGGACCGCCGAGACGCTCCATGTCGACCTGCTCGCCGGTGACGCTGCGGACGACCTCGGGACCGGTAACGAAGATGCGCCCCGCGGCACTCATGATCACGATGTCGGTCAGCGCCGGGCCGTACGCCGCCCCGCCGGCGGCCGGGCCGAGCACGACCGAGATCTGCGGCACCCGCCCCGAGGCGCGGACCATCGCCGCGAAGACCTGCCCGACCGCGTCGAGCGCGACGACGCCCTCGGCCAGCCGTGCCCCGCCGGAGTGCCAGAGCCCGAGAACCGGGATCCGCTCGCGGACCGCGGTGTCGATCGCGTCGACGACGTGCCGGCACCCGTCGGTGCCCATCGCCCCGCCCATCCTGGTCGCGTCGGTGGCGTAGGCGATCGCGGGCGTGCCGTCGATCTCACCACGCGCCCAGAGCACGCCGGAGGTGTCGGGGGACATCAGCAGGCGCAGCGATCCCGCGTCGAAGAGCGCGCGGAGCCGCACCTCGGGATCGCGGTAATCCGTAGTGGACTGATCAGCGCTGACAGTGGTACTCACGGCAGCAGCCTCCAAATTCGTGCCTCAGGCCCGCGTGAAGACGAGAGCCACGTTGTGGCCGCCGAAGCCGAACGAGTTGTTCAGGGCGGCGGGGATATCCATGTGACGCGCCTTGTGGGCGGCCACGTCCAGGTCGAGACCGTCGTCGGGATCGTCGAGGTTGATCGTCGGCGGCACGACGCTGTCGCGGATCGAGAGGATCGTCGCGATCGACTCCAGCGCGCCCGCCGCGCCCAGCAGGTGGCCGGACATCGACTTGGTGGCGGTCAGCACCGGGTGGGTTCCCACCGCGGCGCGCAGTGCGGCGATCTCGGCCATGTCACCGACCGGGGTCGATGTCGCGTGGGCGTTGACATGGGCGATGTCCGTCCGGGAGATCCCGGCATCGGCGATCGCCTTCGCGATCGCCCGGATGGCGCCGAGCCCTTCCGGGTGCGGCTGCACGATGTCGTACCCGTCGGAGGTCAGACCGGCCCCGGCGAGCCGGGCGTAGACGCGGGCGCCGCGCGCGGCGGCGTGGTCGGCGCGTTCCAGCACGAGCACCCCGGCCCCCTCGCCGAGTACGAAGCCGTCGCGCGCCTTGTCCCACGGGCGCGAGGCCTTCTCGGGCTCGTCGTTGCGGGTCGACATGGCCCGCATCGCGGCGAACCCGGCGATCGGCAGCGGGTGGATGACCGCCTCCGTGCCGCCGGCGACGACGACGTCGGCCCGGCCGGCGCGGATCATGTCGAGACCGAGCGCGATCGCCTCGGCCCCGGTGGCGCATGCGCTGGCGACGGAGTGCACCCCGGCCTGCGCGCCCAACTCCAGACCGACCCACGCGGCCGGCCCGTTCGGCATGAGCATCGGCACGGTGTGCGGGGAGACCCGTCGCGGGCCGGACGCCTCCAGGATGTCGTCCTGGGCGAGCAGCGTCTGTGCGCCGCCGATGCCCGAGCCGATGCTGACGGCCAACCGTTCCTTGTCGAGCCCGGCCTCGGCCAGCCCCGCGTCGGCCCACGCCTGGTGGGCGGCGATCAGGGCGATCGCCTCCGAGCGGTCGAGGCGGCGCAGCTTGACCCGGTCGAGCACCTCGCTCGGATCGACCGCCAGCTCGGCGCCGATCCGGACCGGAAGCTGGGCCGCCCACTCCGGGGTGAGCGGACCCACCCCGGAGCGGCCGGCGAGCATCGCGTCCCAGGTCGACGCGACATCCCCGCCGAGCGGGGTGGTCGCGCCGAGCCCGGTGACGACAACGTCAACCATCGTCACGCCTGCGCCTCGATGTAGGCGACCGCGTCTCCCACGGTCTTGAGGTTCTGCACCTCGCTGTCCGGGATCTTCACGCCGAACTTCTCCTCGGCCGCGACCACGACCTCGACCATCGACAGCGAGTCGACGTCCAGGTCGTCGGTGAACGACTTCTCCGCCGCCACGTCGTCCGGGTTCACGCCGGCAACCTCTTCGAGGATCTCGGCGAGGCCGGCGGTGATCTCGTCACGGGTCATTGGGGTTGGTTCCTCTCCAGATGGATGGTGTTGGGATGCGGGCAGCCGTGCCCGTCGGACGCCGGCCACAGCGGCCGGCGCGACGTCATGGGCAGCGGACGACCTGCCCGGCGTAGGTGAGGCCACCGCCGAAGCCGAAGAGCAGCACCGGGGCGCCCGCGGGCACCTCCCGCCGCTCGACCAGCTTGGACAGGGCCAGCGGCACGCTGGCCGCGGAGGTGTTGCCGGACTCGACGATGTCCTTCGCGATCACCGCCTGGGGGATGCCGAGGCGCTTGGCGATGCCGTCGATGATCCGGCCGTTGGCCTGGTGCGGCACGAACGCGGCGAGCTCCTCCGGCGCGACGCCGGCCCGTTCGCAGGCCTGCAGCGCCAGCGGGGCGAGGGCCGTGGTGGCCCAGCGGAACACCGCCTGCCCCTCCTGCTGGATGTAGGGGCGCCAGCCCTCGATCCGTACCGCGTCGCTCTTCTCCGGCACCGAGCCCCAGATGACCGGGCCGACCCCGGCCGGCTCGTCGTCGGCCGTGGCGGTGACCACCGCGGCGCCCGCGCCGTCGCCGAAGATGATGCAGGTCGAGCGGTCGGTCCAGTCGGTGAAGTCGGAGAGCTTCTCGGCCCCGATCACGATGGCGTTGCGCGCGGCGCCGGCCCGGATCGCGTGGTCGACCGTGCCCAGCGCGTACGAGAAGCCCGAGCAGGCGGTGTTGATGTCGAAGGCGCCGGGGGCGGTGATGCCCAGCTTCGCCGCCACCCGGCACGCCACGTTGGGGCTGCGGTCGACGGATGTGCAGGTCGCGACCACGACCAGGTCGATGTCGCCGGCCGTGAGCCCGGAGTTGGCGAGCGCCTTGCCGGCGGCCGCGGCCGCCATGTCGGCGACCGTCTCGCTGTCGGCGATGCGTCGGGTGGCGATGCCCACCCGGTCGCGGATCCACTCGTCGTTGGTGTCGACCATCTGGGCGAGCTCGTCGTTGGTGAGTACGCGGGAGGGCTGGTAGTGCCCCATCGCGACGATGCGGGAACCGGTCACAGTAGGTGTCCTCCGATGCGGGCGAGCGGCTGGCCCGGCGCGACCGGGTCGTCGTGGTGGGCCAGCCATTCGGTGAGCACCCCGGCCTGGTGCGCGGCGACGTCGACGGCGCCCTGCCGGGTGGCCACGTGGCCGATCACCTGTCCGGCGCGGAGCGTGTCGCCCTCGGCGAGGCCGGGGGCGGGCTCGAAGGTGCCGGCGCTGGCGGAGACCACCACGCGGAACTGCATTGTCGGCTCGTGGCTCGGAGCCATGCCGTGCCGGGCGATCAGGTCGCGGGCGGCGGGTAGGTCGTCGGGCGTGTTGAGCGTGACGATCTCGGGCGGGTTGCCGCCCTTGAGCTCGCGCTTGACCAGGCCGGCGAGGGTGCCCGCCGGTGGCAGCTCGATCACGGCGGTGACGCCGAGGTCGGCGAGGTTGCGCATGCACAGGTCCCAGCGGACCGGCGCGGTCACCTGGCGAACCAGTCGCTGCAGCAGCTCACGGCCATGGTTGACCGCGGATCCGTCCAGGTTGGAGAGCAGGATCTTGCTCGGGTCGGTGGGGGTGATCCCGGCGGCGACGGCCGCGAGCGCCTCCTCGGCCGGGGCCATGTACGGGGTGTGGAACGCGCCGGCGACCTGCAGGGTGATCACGCGCGCCTTGGCCGGCGGGTCGGCGGCGAGCTTCTCCAGGCGGTCGACGGCGCCGGCGGCGACGATCTGACCGGCGCCGTTACGGTTGGCCGGGTGCAGCCCGTGGGCCTCGATCGCGGCGAGCACCTCGTCGGGGTCGCCACCGAGAATGGCGGCCATCCCGGTCGGTTCGAGGGCGCACGCGGCGGCCATCTCGCGGCCGCGTACTCCGGCGAGGGTGATCGCCGCCTCGGCGGGGAGCACGTCGGCGAGCGCGGCCGCGCCGAGCTCACCGACGCTGTGCCCGGCGGTCACCGCGACGTCGTACATCGGCAGGTGTTCGGCGGCGAGCAGGGCGGCGGCGACCAGCAGCGGCTGGGTCCGGGCGGTGTCCTTGATCTCGTCAGCGTCGGCCCGGGTGCCGAGGTGCACCAGATCGACGCCGGCGAGCGCGGACCACCAGCGGAGCCGGGCCTCGGCGCCGTGAAGGTCGAGCCATGGAGTGAGGAAGCCGGGCTTCTGGGAACCCTGGCCTGGGGAGAGTACGGCGAGCACGTTTAGCACTCTTCCTGATACTGGTGGGTCACCTGTGTGCTGCTCGGCACCAAACCACACTACGGGAGTTGTGGAGATCCTACAAAGATCGTTAGAGGTCATCGCCCTTATGTGCGTTTTGTAGCCGAAGGGGTGGGTCAGGGCTGGGTTGCGGCGGACGGCGCCGCCGGATCGAGCCGCCCGATTGTCAGCGCCACGCGCAACGCGAAAGCGTCGCGGGGGCTGAGCGGGGAGAAACCGGTGACATCGGCGATCCGCCGCAACCGGTAGCGCACGGTGTTGGGATGGACGAAGAGGGCGCGCGCCGCGCTCTCCAGCACCCCGCCGGCGGCGAAGAACGCGTCGAGCGTCTCCAGCAGTTCGCCACCCGCGCGCGCCAGCGACCCGTACACGTCCTGGCGCAGCGTGCGCCGGGCTTCGGTGTCCCCGGCGAGCGCCCGCTCGGGCAGCAGGTCGACCGCCGCGACCGGGCGGGGCGCGGCCGGC
>NZ_JBFANZ010000015.1:0-133237 GCF_040659735.1 Micromonospora sp. NPDC049679 | reverse complement strand
CTAGTCCTGCTCGCCGCGTTCACCAGCCTTCGCTACGGCGAACTCGCGGCCCTCCGCCGTCGCGACGTCGGCGCTCATTGCGCATGACGCGGATGCGTCCCGGCGCGGCTCGTTGGAGCGCGGTGGCATGTGGACTACCGCCCCGTGCGCTGCTGGCTGGCGACCGACGGCTGACCGTTGGCGGGCTGCGGCACGCCGATCACCCGACCGTCGGGGAGCCGGATGAAGGCCGGTGGGCCGGACTCCACCAGGCCCAGCTTGCGCGCCTGGGCCGCCAGGTTGCCCGGCGCCTCGTGCTGGGCGATCTCGTTCTCCAGCTGCTGCTGGCGGATGTCCAGCGTGGCCTGCTGCTGCTTCAGCGTGCCCAAGCGGAACGCGTTCTGGTTGATCTTCGTGTTGACCATCAGGATGCCGAGCACACCCCCGACGACCACCACCAGCACCAGCGCGACGAACGGCGCCCGCGGCACCGCGACCGGCGGCGGCGGAGCGACCTTCAGCTGTGGCGCCGGGGCGGCCTTCGCCGCCGTTGCCGCCGCCTCCTCCGCGGAGCTGTCCCACACCCGCAGCGACTCCTGCGGCTGGAGCGCCGCGCTGCCCTGCGTCGGGTACTCGCGCGCCCCCCGGGCACGAGCGTTCCGACCGACCTCCGGTGCCGCGATACTGCCGCGCGTCGCCCGCTGCGCCATGGTCCGGCCCCCCGACCGTGGTGCGCGCTGCCCCGCGCCGCGCTCGCCGACCTCGTGTCGGCGATCGCGCTTCTCTACGTTCATGTCCCCTCCCCCTTTGCGTCCCTGCCCCGTCCGTCCCCCGGACGTTCCGGCCGGACTGCCGCGTCCTGTGTGGACTGCCCGGATGCCATCGCACCCGGCTGGTGTAGCGCCTTTACCGGGCGGGGCCGTTCGCGGTCGGCCCTGCCCTTCTTCCTCGTCCCGGACTGCCCGCCCGACCCGGCCTCACGCCGTGCCGACGAACCCTCCTCGATGTGCTCCGCCGCCCGCAGCCGCACGGATGCGGCCCGCGGGTTGGCGACGATCTCCGCCTCGCTCGCGAGTTCGGCGCCGCGACTGAGCAGTCGCAGCGTCGGACCGGTGCCGGGAAGCTCGACCGGCAGGTCGAGCGGACCCGTGCTCCGCGCTCGTTCCGCGAGCGACTGCTTGGTGATCCGGTCCTCCAACGAGTGGTAGGAGAGCACCACCATGCGGCCACCCACAGCGAGCGCGTCGAGCGCGGCCGGCAGCGCCGTCTCCAGCGCCGCCAGTTCGCGGTTTACCTCAATTCGCAACGCCTGAAACGTCCTCTTTGCCGGGTGTCCGCCAGTTCTGCGGGCCGCCGCCGGAATCGAGTCCCGAACCAACTCGGCGAGACGCGCCGACGACGTGAGCCGATCCCGATTCCGTTCCCGGACGATCGCCCCGACGATCCGCTTGGCGAACTTCTCCTCGCCGTACACCCGCAAAACCCGGACCAGCTCCCCCGGCGGGTAGCTGTTGACGATCTCCTCCGCGGTCACGCCCCGGGTCTGGTCCATCCGCATGTCCAGCGGCGCGTCCTGCGCGTACGCGAACCCGCGATCGGGCGCGTCGAGCTGGAGCGAGGAGACACCGAGATCGAAGAGGATCCCGTCGATCAGCGGATAGCCGAGGCGGTCGAGCACCTCGGGCAGCTCGTCGTAGACCGCGTGCACCAGATGGATCCGGTCGGCGTACGGGGCCAACCGCGCCCGTGCGTGCGCCAACGCCTCCGTGTCCCGGTCGAGTCCGATCAGGACGGTCCGCGGGTTCGCGGCGAGCACCGCCTCGGCATGCCCGGCGAGGCCCAGCGTGGCATCGACATGTACGGTCTGGCGGTCACCACCGCGGTCCAGCGCGGGGGCGAGCAGCTCGAGACACCGCTCGAGCAGCACCGGTACGTGCGTACCGCGAAGCTCCCCCATATTGACCCCCAGTGACCCGCCGTCGAAATACCTGCGCCTGTTGCTCTTCGTGCCGCCCGTCGTACGGCCAGATCCCCATCCGCTCTAACTCCACCGGCCGACACGTCGGCCGGCACTGGAACGCACGCCTGGCACCGGGGAAGAGGCGCCAGGAGCGGGAGCGGCTGGAGATCTCGCAGTACGTCGGGGCGACCGGCGCCGAAGTGGCTCTTCGCGAAACCACCCTCTCGTCCGTCCGCGATCTCGCGGCCGGGAGAAACCTCGGCATTCCCACGCCCTCACAGTCCGCCGGGCAGCACCCCCTCCTCGATGTCGGCGAAGTCGTCTTCGCTCTCCGCGAGGTAGGACTCCCAGGACTGCTTGTCCCAGATCTCCACCCGGCTGCTCGCGCCGATGACCACGAGTTCCCTCGTCAGTCCCGCGTATTCCCGCAGGTGTCCCGGAATGGTCACCCGGCCCTGCTTGTCGGGGACCTCGTCGTGGGCACTGGCGAAAAACACCCGGCTGTAGGCCCGAGCCGCCTTGTGCGTCATCGGCTGCTCGCGCAACTGATCAGCGATGCGCTGGAATTCGGGCGTCGGAAAGACGTAGAGACAGCGTTCCTGTCCTTTAGTGATCACGACCCCTCCCGCCAGCTCGTCTCGGAACTTCGCCGGAAGGATCAACCGGCCCTTGTCGTCGAGACGCGGAGTGTGGGTGCCCAGAAACACCGACCCACCCCCTCGCCCTCGAGCGGTGTTCGCGACGCCGCTGATCCCCCTGGGCCGGCAGGCCCTCCCGGCCCCGCCATTGCGCCCCACTGTACTCCACTTCCCTCCACCTGCAACCGCATTCGCGCCCAATCCGGGTGCAGCTGAGTTGCAAAACCGCACGTCAAATGGGGTGGTGCGGAGTGGAGTGCCAAAGGCGGTTCCGGGCCCGTCCGCTTTCCGACATAGGCCCGCCAAGTGGCGAGCGCCACGGTTTAGCGCGGGAGGAACGGGAATGGACCGCCACCGGCAGGGTCCCGGGGAGGAAAGTGGAGGGAAACTCACGGCCGGTAACGGCGTTCGGCTAACGCGGCTGGGCCGCAACGCGGGGTGGGTAATGCCGCTTAGAGATCAAGGCCGGGAACGGCGGCGGGGTGCGACACCAATGGCATCGCACCCCGACTTCCGCCCAATTCGATCAGTTGACGATTCGGCGCACCACATAACTGCTGGTCCAGATCTTGTGCTTCCCGATCTTCTGGCCCGCCCGCGGTGCGTCGTACATGTAGCCGCCGCCCGCGTAGACCCCGACGTGGTAGCCGTACGAACCGCTGCGGATCACGATCAGGTCCCCGGGCTTGGCCTGCGACTTACCCACCGCGCGCCCGTACCGCTGCTGGGTGTTGGCGTTGTGCGGAAGCTTCTTCCCGCCCGCCTTGCGGTAGACGTACCGGGTGAAGCCCGAGCAGTCGAAGGAGTGCGGGCCACTCGCGCCGTACCGGTAGGGCTTGCCGGTGAGCTTGCGGGCCTCGTGCACCACCTGACCGCCATTGCTCGCCACCGAGATGCGCAGTTGGCCCGACGTCCCACCCTGGTACACCGGCTTGTGGCCGTTGAAGACGAACCTGAACGTGCTCACGTCGGTGAGCCGGGGTGTGTAGCGGACCTGGCCGGCCGAGACCGAAACCGTCTGTCCGTTCACCCACCGGGAGCCGTTCCACACCTGCAGCGTCGCGGTGCCGCCGCGGACCGGCTGACCCGTACGCGGATCGGTGATCCGCGCGGTCAGGGCGACGGTGCCGCCCCAGCCGACCGTGCGGGCGTTCGCGGTCAACTGCAGTCGCGGCGCGAGTGGGGCCGGCACGACGGGCGCCTGCGCGGCAGGTGCCCGCACGACGGGGCGCTCGGCCGCGACCGCCGGGGCGGCGACCAACTGACCGGCGCAGAGGCAGACGCCGAGCGCGAGCGAGAGCCGGCCGGCGCGGGTGGAGAACCGTCGAGGCCGGGTCGAAGTGTGCTGCTGCACGGATGAGGTCCCTCCGGCACGCCTGCGAGGTGAGCTGTCGGGTTCGGACGCGAAGGTTCGCCCGGCCGCGGTGCGGCTTCACCCCGAGGCTCCGCGTCGACCGCCGGCTGCGGTCGTCGGGGCCGATGTTGGTTCCCCCGTCCCTGCCCTCGATGCCTTTCGCGATCGTCACAGCGTCGTGACCGCCGGTGCGGGCAGGGCTCGGCGTGCACCATCGGTCACAGCCGGTGGGCGGTTGCCGACCGGCCTACCGTTTCTATCCCACATCGGTCATATACGCAGCGTGACGGCGTTTGTTCCGGTCACGTTGACCCGGCCAATACCGTCCCCTATCGGACCGGTTGTCCGGTAACCCACCACGCATCGTGTCGCCGCGCCCACCACCGCGTGATTACAGCCGGTGATTCATGGCACAGAATTTCCTGTCCCTTCCGGCGGGACCCGCGCGTCACTCTCCCCCGCCCGGTCCACTCCGGCCAGCCGCGCGGCGCCCCACCCCCACCGATCGGCCGGCGCCGCCCGCCGCCCGGCCGGCGGCCGCAACACCGCGATCACGCGCGGCGTCACCCGCGTGACCGGCGGCGGACGCGTTATCGAGGGGATCGCCGACGGCGTGGCGGGGCAGTCGACGGTGGCGCGTCGGTCTCGCCGGATCGCCGCGCGGCGCCAGTCCGGTAACCTCGCTCGCGTGACGGACGCGAAGATGCCCCTTCGGGCGAAGGTGGCCAGTTCGGTGTCGCGCACGGCGGCCGCGCTGTCGCGGGCGGCCGGACGCGGCGACGGTTCGGTGATCGGTGGCTGGATCGGACTGAAGATCGACCCCGAACTCCTCGCCCACCTGGCGGCCGGCCGCTCCATCGGCCTGGTCTCCGGCACCAACGGGAAGACCACGACGACGCGGTTGACCACCGCGGCCGTCGGCGTGCTCGGCCCCGTGGCGACCAACTCCTTCGGCGCGAACATGCCCACCGGCCACACCTCGGCGCTGGCCAAGGCCGGCGCCACCCCCTACGCGGTGCTCGAGGTCGACGAGCACTACCTGCCACAGGTGCTGGAGGCGACCGAGCCGCGCGTGGTGGCCCTGCTCAACCTCTCCCGCGACCAGCTCGACCGGGCCAAAGAGGTCGCCATGATGGCGCAGCTCTGGCGCGCCGCCCTGGCCAAGCACCCGGACGTGCACGTGGTCGCCAACGCCGACGACCCGATGGTGGTCTGGGCGAGCGTCGACCACACCGCCGTCACCTGGTTCAGCGCCGGCCAGCGCTGGCACGACGACTCCTGGGTCTGCCCGGAGTGCGGCGCCCCGATCGAACGCGCCGACGAGCAGTGGTGGTGCACCGGCTGCCCGCTGCGGCGACCCGAGGCGCAGTGGGTGGTCGAGGACGACGGCGTCGTCGACCCCACCGGCGCCTGGCACAAGGTCGTCCTGCAGCTGCCGGGACGGGTCAACCTCGGCAACGCGGCCACCGCCCTCGCCGTCGCCGCACAGTTCGGGGTCCGCCCCACCGACGCGGTGTCCCGACTCGGCGGGGTCGCCTCGGTCGCCGGTCGCTACGCTCAGGTCGTACGCGAGGGGCGCAACATCCGGCTGCTCCTCGCGAAGAACCCCGCCAGTTGGCTGGAGGCGTTCGACATGGCCGACGAGGCGCCCACCCTGCTCTCCATCAACGCCCGCGACCCCGACGGGATGGACACCTCCTGGCTCTTCGATGTGGACTTCTCCCCGCTGCGCGGGCGGCAGGTGCTGATCACCGGCGACCGCGCCTACGACCTGGCGGTGCGGCTCGAGGTCAACGACGTGCCGTTCGAGCATGTACGGACCTTCGCCGCGGCCGTCGCGGCGGTGCCCGTCGGCCGACTTGAGGTGATCGCCAACTACACGGCGTTCCAGGACATCCGAGCGGAGTTGGACCGTGTCAACTGACCCCTTCACGACCTCGCCGTACGGCGAGCCGGTTCCCGCGGGCTCGCCGAGTGTCCTGCGCATCGTCTGGGTCTACCCGGACCTGCTCTCCACCTACGGCGACCGCGGCAACATGCTCATCCTCGGCCGCCGCGCGCAGCAGCGCGGGATGCCGGTCGAGCTGATCGAGGTCCGCTCCGACCAGCCGCTCCCCACCACCGCCGACATCTACCTCATCGGTGGCGGCGAGGACGGCCCGCAGGCGCTCGCCGCGCAGCGGCTGATCACCGACGGCGGTCTGCACCGGGCCGCCGCGCAGGGCTCCGTGGTCTTCGCGGTCTGCGCCGGCTACCAACTGCTGGGCAGCTCCTTCTTCGCCAAGGGCGCCAAGTGCGCCGGGCTCGAACTGCTCGACCTGCATTCCGACCGCGGACCGTCGCGGGCCGTCGGTGAGCTCGCCGGCGAGGTGGACCCCCGGCTCGGCCTGCCGCCGCTGACCGGCTTCGAAAACCACGGCGGCCGCACCCACCTCGGCCCCGGCGTCGCGCCGCTCGCCCGGGTCACCGTGGGCATCGGCAACGACGAGTCCAGCGAGGGGGCCTGGCGGGGAAAACTGCTCGGCACCTACTCACACGGCCCCGCGCTGGCCCGCAACCCGGCGTTGGCCGACCTGCTGCTGCGCTGGGCGACCGGGATCAGCGCCCTACCCCCGCTCGACGACACCTGGTCCGACCGGCTGCGGGCCGAACGCACCGCCGCGACCCGGGTGGCGTGACGGTCAGCGCCACGCCCGCCGATCCGCCCACCCCACCTGAACCGGAGCCCCGCTCCGGTCGCCGTCTGAGGTTGGTCGCGCTGGCGCTGGCGGTGGGCGCTCTCGCCCTCGTCGCGGCGCTCCTGCCGTTGGAGAAGGTGGGCGAGGCCGCGGCGACCCTCGGGCCGGCCACTCCGGTCGTCGCCGTGACCGTCGGCGCGATGCTGCTGGCTGCTCTGGTGCCCCGCACGGCGATCTCGCTGGGGAGCGGCGCCCTGTTCGGGCCGCTCGTCGGCGGGTCCTACGCGCTCCTCGCCGCGGTGCTCGCCGCGGTGGTCACCTTCGTGGCCGGCCGCTGGGCGGGGCGGGACTATCTCGCCGCCCGCGCCGGCGGGCGGCTCGCCCGACTCGACCATTGGCTCGCCCGGCGCGGGGTGCTCGCCGTGGTCGTGGTCCGCCTGCTGCCCGTGTCACCGTTCGGGATGGTCGGCTACGCGTACGGCACGACCTCGGTGCGGACCCGGCATTACCTGATCGGCACGCTGATCGGCGCGACGCCGTCGGCGTTCAGCTACGCCGCGATCGGCGCCACCGTCGTCAAGCCCGGGCACGTCGATCTGCTGACGTTCATCCCGGCGGCGCTGGGCACGCTGGTGAGCATCAGCGCCGCCGTCTACTGGCGGGTGTCCGGCCGACGGCAGCACGGTCGACCGGGCTGAGCGGCGGTCCGGCCACGGCACGTATCCGTTCGGCGCCGGGGCACCCCGCACGATCGCTTCCTCCATACAATCCACATCTCGTGATCAAGATCGGAGCTGCGGCGTCATGGCGAACCACGTGCTGCGCGGAGTCACCGCGCTGGTCGGCCTGACCGTGCTCGCATCGCTCGGCGCCTGCACGCCCGGCGGCCGTCCCGATCCCGCGACCCCTCCCGCCACGGAGGTCACCGCGCCACCCCGACCCGACTTCTGCGAGGTCACGCTCCCCGCGTCCTGGCGCGAAGCGATCCGGGCCGGCCGGATCACGCAGCACCCCGGCCAGCGGACACATGTCATCGCGGCCGCTCCGGACGGCACCTCCGTCTTCGCCAACATCGAACGGGCGGACGCCAGCAGGCAACTGACCTGGCTGCAGGACGGCGGTCGGCGCCGCACCGTGGCCACGATGCCGGATCAGTTCACCTTCGCGCTGTGGGGCTCCTTCGACGGTCGCTGGTTGGTCTACGCGCTCACCGACCTCAGCCGGGCCGCGCCACACGGGGGCGGCGGAGCCGACCTCTACGCCTGGGACTCCACCGGCGACGGGCCGCCATCGCGGCTCCTCGATCAGAGCAGCGCAGCCGCCATCCCGGTGGTGCGCAACGGCCGAGCGGCATGGACGCAGCACACAGGCGGCCGCGAGTTCGAGCTGCACCTCTACTCACTGCCCGACCGACGTGACCGGATCATCGCGCGTGGGCGGGTGACGGACGCGCAGTTCGTCGGGGAAGACCTGCTCTGGTACGACCGATCGGACGGTCGCGTCCGGGCGGTGTCGGCAGCCACCGGCGAGACTGTTCCGCCGCCGCCGCTGCCCGCGATGGCGACGACGGCCGGCCTGGCGACCGACGGGCTGACGACCGCGTGGGTGACGGAGAACCAGCAGGAGCTCAACGTCTGGCGCGCCGGTTGGCCGCAGGCGGTGCGGATCTTGCGGGTGACCCGCCCGTCCCCCCGGCCGGTCTCGTCGCCCCGACCGGTGCCGCCCGCGACGGACGCGTTCTCCACCGTCCAGCAGCCGGCCGTCGCCCGCGACCTGGTGGTGTTCGAGCGGGAACTGGCCTGGTACGCCGCGGACCTGCGTACCGGCGGTTACGTACGGCTGACCCGGGACCACGGACACGCGGTCAACGCCCCCGGTGTCCTCACGCTGGCTCCGGTCTCCGAGGACGAGGAGACGTACGCCGTCCTGTCCCTGGAACGGTTGCCACCGCTGCCGGGGTGCCGGCCCTGACGACCGGCACCCCTACCGACGTCAGAGGACGACGCTGACCATCCGGCCGGCGACCACGATCACCTTGCGCGGCTCCCGGCCGGCCAACTGGTCGGCGACCGCGGCGAGCGCCGCCTCGCGCACCTGCGGCTCGGCCGCGTCGGCCGCGACCTCCACCCGGCCGCGCACCTTTCCGTTGATCTGCACCGGGTAGGTCACCGACTCGGCGCGCAGCAGCGCCGGATCGGCCACCGGGAAGTCCGCGTACGTCAGGGAGTCCCCGTGCCCCAGCCGCTGCCACAGCTCCTCCGCGATGTGCGGCGCGAACGGGGCCAGCATCAGCACCAGCGGCTCGGCCACCTCCCGGGGCGTGCCCGCGAGCTGCGTCAGCCCGTTGGTCAGCTCGATCAGCTTGGCGATCGCCGTGTTGAAGCGCAGGCCGTCCATGTCGGCACGGACCCCGTCGACGACCCGGTGCAGCAGCCGCCGCGTCTTCTCGTCGGCCGGCTCGTCGACCACCCGCAGCGCGCCGGTCCGCTCGTCGATCAACGCGCGCCAGACCCGCTGCAGGAAACGGTAGGAGCCGACCACGGCCCGGGTCTCCCACGGCCGCGAGACCTCCAGCGGCCCCATCGACATCTCGTAGACCCGGAACGTGTCCGCGCCGTACGCCGCGCACATCTCGTCCGGCGTCACCACGTTCCGCAGCGACTTGCCCATCTTGCCGTACTCGCGGTTGACCTCGGTCTCGCCGTGGAACCAGCGGCCGTCGCGCTCGACGACCTCCTCGGCCTGGACGTACGCGCCACGCGGGTCGGTGTACGCGTACGCCTGGATGTAGCCCTGGTTGAACAGTCGCCGGAACGGCTCACGGCTCGACACCTCGCCCAGGTCGAACAGGACCTTGTGCCAGAAGCGGGCGTACAGCAGGTGCAGCACCGCGTGCTCGACGCCGCCCACGTACAGGTCCACGCCGCCGCAGTCGGCCGGCGTGCGCGGACCCATCCAGTACTCCTCGTTCTCCGGCGCGGCGAACGTCTCGGTGTTTGTCGGGTCCAGGTAGCGCAGCTCGTACCAGCAGGAGCCGGCCCACTGCGGCATCGTGTTGGTCTCGCGGACGTAGCGCTTGGGGCCGTCGCCCAGGTCCAGCTCCACCTCCACCCAATCCCGGGCCCGCGACAGCGGGGTCTCCGGCGAACTGTCCGCGTCATCCGGGTCGAAGGTCTTGGGCGAGAAGTCGGCCACCTCCGGCAGCTCCAGCGGCAGCATCTCCTCCGGCAGCGCGATCGGCAGGCCCGTCTCGTCGTAGACGATCGGGAACGGCTCGCCCCAGTAACGCTGCCGGCTGAACAGCCAGTCGCGCAGCCGGTAGGTGGTGGCGCCGGTGCCGTGCCCGTTCTCCTCCAGCCACTCGATGATCCGGGCCTTCGCCTCGGCGATGCCCAGACCGTCCAGGAAGCCGCTGTTGATGGCCGGCCCATCGCCGGTGTACGCCTTGCCGTCGAAGCCCTCGACCGGCTGCACGGTACGGACCACCGGCAGGTCGAACACCTCGGCGAACGCCCAGTCCCGCTCGTCCTGCCCCGGCACCGCCATGATCGCGCCGGTGCCGTACCCGGCCAGCACGTAGTCGGCGATGAAGACCGGCAGGCGGGCGCCGTTGACCGGGTTGGTGGCGAAGGCGCCGACGAAGACGCCGGTCTTCTCCTTCGCGTCGGCCTGCCGCTCCACATCGGTCTTGCTCGCCGCGTACTTGCGGTAGGCGTCGACCGCCTCCCGCGGGCTGGCGTGCCCACCGGTCCATGCCGGCCGCGTCCCGTCCGGCCAGGCCGCCGGAATCAGCGAATCGACCAGCTCGTGCTCGGGCGCCAGCACCATGTAGGTCGCGCCGAAGAGGGTGTCGGGCCGGGTGGTGAAGACCCGGATGACGCCGGCGTCGGTCGGGAAGGTGACGTGCGCCCCGGTCGAGCGGCCGATCCAGTTGCGCTGCATCAGCTTGATCGGCTCGGGCCAGTCCAGCAGGTCCAGGTCCTCGAGCAGCCGGTCGCCGTAGGCGGTGATCCGCATCTTCCACTGCCGCAGGTTGCGCTTGAAGACCGGGAAGTTGCCCCGCTCCGAGCGACCGTCGGCGGTGACCTCCTCGTTGGCCAGCACCGTGCCGAGACCGGGGCACCAGTTGACCGGCGCCTCGGAGATGTAGGCCAGCCGGTAGTCGTCGACGATCCCCCGCCGCTCCACCTCGGACAGCTCGGCCCACGGACGCCCGTCCGGCGTGCCCCGCTGCCCGGTCTCGAAATCCCGGACCAGTTGCTCGATCGGGCGGGCCTTGCGGGCGTCGCCGTCGTACCAGGAATTGAAGATCTTCAGGAAGATCGACTGGGTCCAGCGGTAGAACTCGACGTCGGTGGTGGAGACCGACCGGCGGGGGTCGTGCGCCAGCCCCAGCATCCGCAGCTGCTCGCGGTAGCGCTCGATGTTCTGCTCGGTGGTGGTGCGCGGGTGCTGCCCGGTCTGCACCGCGTACTGCTCCGCCGGCAGACCGAAGGCGTCGAAGCCCATCGTGTGCAGCACGTTGCGGCCGGCCATCCGCTGGTAGCGCCCGTAGCAGTCGGTGCCGATGAAGCCCAACGGGTGGCCGACGTGCAGCCCCGCGCCGGACGGGTACGGGAACATGTCCATCAGATAGAGCTTCTCGGCGCCGAACCGCGGGTGCCCCGGGTCGGCCAGCGGCCCGGTCGGGTTGGGCGCGTGGAAGGTGCCCCGCTCCGCCCAGCGCTCCTGCCAGCGCGATTCGATCTCGCCCGCCAGTGCGGCGGTGTACCGGAAGCGCGGGATATCCGCCGTCGTCTCCGCTGTCTCAGTCATGGTCGCCACCTCGGGTCAAAGTCCAGGGCCGGGATTCGTCGGCGCGTGTCAGGTCGACCACGCGTGTCAGCTCATAAACGTGTCAGGGCATAAAAAAGCCCCTCCACAGGAGGGGTCGCCGTGCTGTCGCCGAACGCGTCAGCACGGCTCGCTAAGGAGCACGGTGGCCCTGGCCATAACGGCAGTCTAACGCCCCCACCACGGCCTGTCTCACCCGCCGTGCCGCGAACGGACAGCGGGGAGCAGCCGAGACTCCCTCGGCTAAACCCCCCACCCCGGCTAGCCTTGAGGGATGCGGATGGTCGAGGTCGAAAAGCGGGGCCAATTTCCGCGAACCTACGGCCCGTCACGACACGTATAGGTAGACAGCCGTAGCAGGACGAGGAGGAGGCCCGTGACACAGCCAACCTGGGACGAGCTGGGCGCACCCATGCCGAGCGACGAGTTCCGCGCCGCCAGCGACGCCATCGTGACCAACATCGAACAGGTCATCGAGGGCAAGACCGCGACGGTGCGACTCGCGCTCGCCGTCCTGCTCGCCGAAGGTCACCTCCTGATCGAGGATGTGCCCGGCGTCGGCAAGACCAAGCTCGCCAAAGCGCTGGCCCGGTCGATCGACTGCTCGGTACGGCGCATCCAGTTCACCCCGGATCTGCTCCCCAGCGACGTGACCGGGGTCAGCGTCTACAACCAGGAGACGCACGACTTCGAGTTCAAGCCGGGCGCCGTCTTCGCCAACCTCGTCGTCGGCGACGAGATCAACCGGGCCTCCCCCAAGACCCAGTCCGCCCTGTTGGAATCGATGGAGGAGCGCCAGGTCACCGTCGACGGTACGACGTACGAGCTGCGCACGCCGTTCATGGTGATCGCGACGCAGAACCCGATCGAGATGGAGGGGACCTATCCGCTGCCCGAGGCGCAGCGCGACCGGTTCACCGCCCGGATCGCGATGGGCTACCCGGACCCCGGCTCCGAGCTGGCAATGCTCGATGCGCACGGCGCGAGCGACCCGCTGCAGGCGCTGCGGCCGGTCTCCGACGCCGCGACCGTCCGCCGGCTCATCACGACGGTACGCGACGTGCACGTCGCCGATCCGGTCAAGCAGTACGCGGTCGACCTGGTCACCGCGACCCGCGAGGCCCCCGACCTGCGGCTGGGTGCCTCCCCCCGGGCCACCCTCCAGCTGGTGCGCACCGCGCGCGCGGTCGCCGCGCTCGATGGCCGCGACTACGTGCTCCCCGACGACCTCCAGGCCCTCGCGGTGCCGGTGCTCGCGCACCGGATCATCCCCACCGCCGACGCCCAGGTCGCCCGCCGCACCACCGACGCGATCGTCGCCGACCTGGTGCACCGGCTGCCGCTGCCGCACGACCGCCAGCGCCCGACCTACGACCCCGGGCCCCTGGACGGCACCGGCAACGGCAACGGACGCACCCCGTTCGAGCCTCGGAGGCGGTGACGTGCGCGAGGCGCTGCGCGGGCTGACCGTTCGCGGTCGCTCCTTCCTCGCGGCAGGCGCAGCGGCCGCGCTGTCCGCGGTGATCCTCGGGGAAAAGGACCTGCTGCGGGTGGCGATCCTGCTCATCGTGCTGCCCCTGCTGGCTGCCGGATACGTCCGACGGAGCCGGTACAAGCTGGCCTGCAGCCGGTCGCTGGAGCCGCACCGCGTCCCGGTCGGCACCACCGCCCGCGTGGTGCTGCGGCTGCAGAACATGTCCCGGCTCCCCACCGGCACGCTGCTGCTGGAGGACCGCCTCCCGTACGCGCTGGGCAGCCGTCCGCGGGTGGTGCTGGAGCGGCTCGGCGCCCACCAGGCCAGCTCGGTGGCGTACACGGTCCGCGCCGACGTGCGCGGCCGGTACGAGATCGGGCCGCTCGTGGTGCGCCTGACCGATCCGTTCGGGTTCTGCGAGCTGACCCGCGCCTTCCCCAGCGTCGACCGGCTCACCGTCATCCCGCAGGTCGTGCCGCTGCCGACGGTCCGGCTTCCCGGCGAGTACGCGGGCAGCGGCGAGAGCCGGGCGCGCTCGGTGGCGGTGCACGGCGAGGACGACGCGGCGACCCGCGAATACCGGCGCGGCGACGACCTGCGCCGGGTGCACTGGAAGTCGACCGCCCGGACGGGCGAGCTGATGGTGCGCCGCGAGGAGCAGCCGTGGGAGAGCCGGGCCACCGTCGTACTCGACACCCGCGCCGCCGCGCACCGGGGCGAGGGTCCGACGGCGAGCTTCGAGTGGGCGGTGTCGGCGGCGGCGAGCATCGCGGTGCACCTGCACACGGCGGGCTACAAGCTGCGGCTGGTGACGGATTCCGACGTCGACACCGAGCAGCTCGACACCGCCGGTGACAGCATCCTGCTCGACCGGCTCGCCGACGTGCGCGTGGCGCAGCGCGGCGATATCGGCATGCTGGTCGAACGGGTCCGCCGGCAGACCGACGGAGGCCTGGTGATCGCCCTGCTGGGCACGCTGACCACCGCGGAGGCGGAACTCCTCGCCGGGCTGCGCGTCAACGGCGCGACCTGCGTGGGGTTCCTGATCGACAGCTCCGCCTGGCTCACCCTGCCGGCCACCGCGCGGGCGGAGGCCGACCAGGCGCACGACGCGGCCGCGCTCGCCCTGCTGCACAGCGGCTGGCGGGTCGTGGGCGTCGGCCACGGCGGCAGTCTGCCGGCGCTCTGGCCGCAGGCGGGGCGGGGCTCGCAGGGCTTCGCCTGGCGGGCGGCGTTGGCCGAGACGGTCGCCGGGGGTATGCGATGAACGACGGACGCAATCTGGGACTGGTGGCCGGCGCGGCGACGCTGCTGGCGGCCGCCCCGCTCACCGCGATCTTCGACCGGTGGACCTGGTTGATCCAGTGCGTCATCGCGGTCGCGCTGGTCACCGGCGGTGCGACGCTGGTCCGCTCGCTCCGGGGACCGCTCTGGACCCAGCTGCTCGGCATGATGGGAGCGCTGCTGCTCGCGCTGGCCTGGCTGTTCCCCAGCGGGCACGAGTTCCTCGCGGTGCTCCCCTCAGCGGAGACGTTCCGGCATTTCGGCGAGCTGCTGACCCAGTCCACCCAGGACGTGCGGGCGTACGGCGTGCCGGTGCCGGACGGCGATCCGCTGCTGTTCATCACCGTGCTCGGCGTGGGGTCCGTCGCGATCCTGGTCGACCTGCTCAGCGTCGGGCTCCGTCGCCCGGCCCTGGCCGGGCTGCCGATGCTCGCGATCTATTCGGTGCCGGTGGCGGTCTACGTCGACAGCGTCTCCCCGGTGCCGTTCGTCGTCGGCGCGGTCGGTTTCCTCTGGCTTCTGGTGACCGACAACGTCGACCGGGTCCGCCGGTTCGGCCGCCGGTTCACCGGCGACGGCCGCGACGTGGACGTCTGGGAGCCGTCGCCGCTCGCGGCGGCCGGACGGCGGCTGTCGGTGGTCGGCGTCGTGCTGGCCGTTCTACTGCCGCTCGCCGTGCCGGGCATGACCAGCGGCGCGCTCAACAGCTTCACCTCGGCCGGCGCCGACGGCACCGGGCGGGGACCGGGCACCGGGGGACGTGTCAATCTCTTCGCCGCGCTGAGCGGTCAGCTCAATCAGTCCGAGGTACGGGACCTGGCGAAGCTGACCACGACCGACCCGCAGCCGGCCTACCTGCGTTTCGGGGTGGCCGACGAGCTCCGCGGCGACGGGTTCGCCAGTCGCCCGCCGAGTGGCAGGCCGTTGGCGCAGGCCCTGGTCGATCCGCGGCGCAGCCAGGAGGCCGGGGTGACTCAGGAGAGCTACCGGGCCAGTGTGGAGGTCTCGCCGGACTTCGACATGCCGATGCTGCCGACCTTCCCGACGCTGACCGCCGTGAAGGACCTCGACGGAGCCTGGCTCTACGACCCCGGCATGCAGATCGTCTACTCGAACCGCACGCGCGGCAAGGACCGGACCTACTCGTTCGACTTCGTCCGCTCGACCTACTCACCGGCGGCGCTGCGCCGCTCCCTGCCGCTCGCGCGCGACGATTCGCTGCGGCAGAAGTTCACCGGGGTTCCGGTCGAACCGGAGGTGAGCCGGCTCGTGAGCAGGCTGACGGCCGGTAAGCGGACGGATTATGACCGGGTTCGGGCGATCTATGACTACTTTTCCCGCAGCAACGGCTTCACCTACAGCCTGCGTACGGAGGGCGGCACCAGCGGCAGGGAGATCGTCAACTTCCTCACCACCAAGGTGGGCTTCTGCCAGCAGTACGCGGCGGCGATGGCCTGGCTGGTCCGGGCGGCCGGCGTGCCGGCCCGGGTGGCGTTCGGCTTCACCAACGGGTCGAAGCGACAGGACAACACGGTCATCCTGACCAACCGTAACCTGCACGCCTGGACCGAGGTCTACTTCAACGGCGTCGGCTGGGTGCCCTTCGACGCCACACCGGCCGCCAGCGTGCCGGGCTCGACCCGGTCGCCGTGGGCCCCCGACACCGACCAGCCCGAACCGGTCTCACCGTCCGCCGCGCCGAACGCGCCGACGGAAACCGGACCGTCGGCCGCCCCGACCGGCCCCGACGGTCCGACCCGCGACATCGACGCCGGCATCCCCACCGGCAACAGGTCCGCCGGGCCGACCGGCCCGACCTGGCCCTGGTGGGCAGCGGCGGGACTGGTGCTGCTGCTCGCCCTGCTGGCCGTGCCGGCGATGTTCCGGTCGATGCTGCGTCGCCGACGGGCGACCCGCGCGGCCGGAGCCGGCACGGGGCCAGCGGGCGACACGGACGGTGGCCCGCTCGCGGGTGAGGGACCACCCGGGTCGCCGTCGCTCGTGGTCATCGGCACCGACGCCGACCGGGCACGAAGCGACGCGCACGCCGCCTGGGACGAGTTGATCGACACGCTGGTCGACTTCCGGGTGCCGGTCGATCCGACGGAGACGCCCCGGGCGACCGCCGACCGACTGGTCGCGTCGGGGCGGGTGCACGACGCCTCGGCGGAGGCGACCCGGCTGCTCGGCCGGGCCGAGGAACGGGCCCGGTACGCCCGGGATCCGCTCCAGATCGCGTCGCTGCCCGAATCGCTGCGGACGGTCCGCAAGGCCATCGCGTCCGGCGCCGACCGGCGTACCCGGTGGATCGCGGCGGCGCTGCCGCCATCGGTCCTCCTGCGGTGGCGGCTGAGCATCATGGACATGTCCGGCCGGATCGTCGCGGCATTCGGTCGGTGCCGGGACGTGCTTGTCCGGTGGAGCCCCCGCCGCCTGCTGGCAGGTCGCGGCACCCGCTGAGTCGAGATCCGCGTGATCAGGGACCAACTGCGGCGAGTCGCCGGCGTGTCCCGTCGAGCGTCCCTGATCACGCGGATCTCGGCAGGCGGTCTGAGCACATTTCCCCACCTCGTGTCCTGCAGGCGTGTGGGAACGCAGGCAGGCTCCCTGATCAGCGTGATCAGGAAGCCATGACGCGGACACGAGGCGAGACGCGGGAACTAGCTGATCACGCGGATCGTGGGGTCGGGCCGGGTCAGCGCGGCTGAACCGTCAGCGGTGGCCTTCCGGGCGCTGGCGCCACCGCTCCTCCAGCCGGTCGACGAACGACATCCGCCGCCCGCGCGTACGGCGCGTGGCGGTGCCTCCGACGACATGCAGGTCCGGCGATTGCGACCGGCGATGTGAGTGCATCGCGAACGCGACGGCGCCGAGCATCACGACGAAGCCCGCCACACCCAGCAGCGACACCTTGGTCACCGCGCCGTAGACCAGCAGGGCAAGCCCCGCGACGCCTACAACGGCAGCGACGAGCAGGCGACGCCGGGCGTAGAAACGTGGGTCGCTGGCGCGCACAGCCGAGGCGAATTTGGGGTCCTCGGCAAGCGACCGTTCGATCTGCTCGAACAGCCGCTGCTCGTGCTCCGAGAGCGGCACGGCACTCCTCCCCGGTCACGTTGGTCGGTCCGGTCGGACCGACAGACCGTGGCAGCCGACTGGCTGCTTAACCGCAAGTCTACGAGGGGGTTTGCGGGTCGGAAAGCGGGTCGACCTATGGCCTCGGCGGATTTTCGGTCCGCCGCAGGTCATCGCCCCCCAACAGACTAGCGGGACGAACGACCGCGCGCCCGAAACGCGCCGCAGCCGCGTCCGCCGCGGCCTCCGCCTCGCGCCATCCGTGCTCGGGGGCGCCGAGCGCGAGCTGCCGCGGCATCGAGCCCGACCCGGCCAACCCCTCCACCCGTACGCCGACGAGCCGGATCGGGTCGGTGGCGCCGCCCGAGCCCCCCGCGCCGGGCTGCAACGCCCTGAACAGTGCCCACGACGTCTCGAAGATCTCGCGGGCCACGTCGGTAGGGCCGCCCAGGGTGCGTGAGCGGTTGACGGTGCGGAAGTCGGCGAGCCGTACCTTGATCGACACGGTCCGCCCGGCCTGGCCGGCGCGGCGCAGCCGCACCCCGACCTTGTCGGCGAGGGAGAGCAGGACCCGACGGATGGCCAACGGGTCGACCACGTCGGTCTCGAACGTGACCTCGGCCCCGATCGACTTCTCCACCTGCTCCGGATTGACCCGACGCGGATCCCGCCCCGAGGAGAGCTCGTGCAGGTGGGCCGCGGCCGCCTCGCCGACCGCGCCGCGGAGCATGTTGAGCGGCGCCCCCGCGACGTCCCCCACGGTGGCCAGCCCCAGCCGGCCGAGCTTCTCCGCCGCCCGCTCCCCGACACCCCACAGCGCCGCCACGGGCAGCGGGTGCAGGAACTGCAGCACCTGCGCCGCCGGCACGACGATCACCCCGTCTGGCTTGGCCCGGGTCGAGCCGAGTTTGGCCACGAATTTGGTCGGCCCCACCCCGACCGAGCAGGTGAGCCGCTCCTGCTCGAAGATCCGCTCGCGGATCAGCTGGGCGATCCGCGCGGGTCGGCCGAGCAGCCGACGCGCGCCGGCGACGTCGAGGAACGCCTCGTCCAACGAGAGCGGCTCGACCAGCGGGGTGACGTCGTGGAAGATCTTCATGACCGCCCGTGAGGCGGCCGAGTACTGCTCGAAGTCGGGTGGCAGGAAGACCGCCCGGGGGCAGAGCGCCCGCGCCCGCATGGTCGGCATCGCGCTGCGCACGCCGTAGACCCGCGCCTCGTAGCTGGCCGAGCTGACCACCCCACGCGGCCCGGTGCCGCCGACCACGACGGGGCGGCCGCGCAACTCCGGTCGGCGCCGCACCTCGACGGAGGCGAAGAACGCGTCCATGTCCACGTGCAGAATCGGGCAATCGGTGTCGTCGGCGTCCGCGCCGAAGCGCGGATCGCCGCCACGTGGCACCGCCTGGCTCCGACCCATGCCCGCGAGGCTAACCCGCGGCTACGACATTTCCCCTGCTCGCCGCGGTTGCAGTGGTGCGCGTCTAATGGTGCGCACCGCCGCGGACCACCAGGAGCGGGATGGTCATCTCGACCGCCGTGTAGGAGCCGTGGTAGGCGACCAGCGTCGCCTCGGCCGGGTGATCGGTCCGGCTCGCCAGCACCGCGTACGACCCGTGGCAGGCCACCACCACGTCACCCACCCGCTGCAGATGCGCCTCCGGCACCGGCCCGAACCAGCCCGCCGCCACCGCCTCGTCCCGACCCGCCACCCAGGCGGCGTCACCGAGCACGCCCCGCCAGATCGCGATCACGTCGTCGACCGCCCCGGGCTCGGCGTGCAGGTAGCGCACCCGCGCCTCCCCCGCCACCAGGCGTACGCCGTTTCGCAGCCGGGGGTCGGCATCCATGTCGAACCGGTGCGTCTGCGGCACGTTGAGCTGCCCGTGATCGGCGGTGACGAGCAGCGCCGCGTCGGACGGCAGCCCGTCGACCAGCCGGGTGAGCAACCGGTCCACATCCGACGCCGCGGCCCGCCACGGCAACGAGTCGACCCCGCTGCCGTGCCCCTCCCGGTCGAGATCGGGGTGGTAGCCGGAGACCAGGGTCGGACCGTCCCCCGTCGTCAACGCCGCGAGCATCGCGCGCGCCAGCGTGTCGACATCGGCCGCGCCCCGGAACGCGCCGCCCCGGTTGGCCGAGACGGTCAGGCCACTGCCCGCGTACTCCGGCCGGGTCACCACGGTCGCCGTCACACCGGCCGCCGCCGCCCGATCCAACTGGGTACGGACCGGCTGCCACCGCTGCGGATCCGGGTCGTCGCCCCAGTCGATGTGCGTGAGCACCCGGTCGGTGCCGGGCACGTTGACCCGGAAGCCCAGGATGCCGTGCGCGCCCGGCGCGGCGCCGGTGCCGAGGCTGACCAGGCTGGTCGGGGTGGTCGAGGGAAACCCGGTGGTCAGGGGTCGACCGTCGGCGGCAAGTTCGGCCAGGGTCGGGGCGTACGGCGCCGCGGTCGGGATCTGGTGCCAGCCGAGCCCGTCGACGAGGAGAACGGCGATCCGGCGTACGCCCGCCAACCCGTCGGAAAGGCCGAGCACGTCGACGGCGCCCGGCACCCCCAGCACGGCCAGCGCGCTGGGCAGCACGTCGGCGAGGCTCGCCGCCCCGTACCGCGGCCGAACCGGCGCGAACGGGTCGGTGACGGGAACGCTCACGACGCGGGGCGCCGGGCGAACAGGTGCAACTGGGCGGCGATGTCTCGGTACGGCGGAAGCGCGGCGGCGGCCAGCTCGAGCTCGAGCAGCGCCGACGGATCGGCGTCGGCGACCACGGCCGGGATCAGGTCGGCGAGCACCCGTACCCCGTGGGTCTGCTCGACCTCCAGCCCCGCGGCGCGCAGCAGCGCCCCGGCGCTCCCGGCGTCGTAGCGCCGCCGCAGCGTGTCGCGCGCCCCGGCGCAGCCGTCGGGGTCGGCGAGGATCGTGGCGGCGAGGTCGAGATGACCGTTCATGGCCCGGGTCAGCACGGCGGCGGCCCGGCTGGCGACCAGTACGCTCGCCGCGCCGCCCGGTCGCAGCGCGGTGGCGACGGCGCGCACCACGTCGGCGGGATCGTCGACCACCTCCAGCACAGCGTGACAGAGGACCAGATCGGCGCTGGCCGGCTCGACGAGCCCGGCGAGCGCGTCGCCGTCGCCCTGCACCGCCCGCACCCGCTCCGCGACGCCGGCGTCGGCGGCCCGGCGGGTCAGCGCGGCGAGCGCGTCGGGGCTGGCGTCGACGACGGTCACCCGGTGCCCGGCCTCGGCCAACGGCACCGCGAACCCGCCGGTGCCGCCCCCCACGTCGAGCACGGTGAGCGTGCGGTCGCCGAGGCGCTCGAGTTCGCGCCGCAGCACCGCCCAGACCGCGGCGGTGCGGGGGCCGGCGGGCGGGGCGCCGTGGCCCCGGGTGTGTGTTCGCTCCACCTGCGCGAGCCTATGCCACCCCTCGCAATGGCGTCATCGGGCGCTATGGGTGCGGCCGCCGCCGCTGAGCTTCATTTAGGAGAAACGGAGCACGAACCGGGTGGATTCGCGTAGGACGGCCGTAGCACCGGCGAGATCGGCGAGGCGCGCGGCGACGGTCGCCATCGCCAGCCGCTCCGGTAGCGCCACGCTGGCTTCTCCTTCCGCTGCTTCGCGAGCCGGTCGACTGCGCGCGGGGTGAGCGTCACCGGCGGGTCCGCATCGAGCAGCACCTCGCGCATGGAGCATGCCGTCGTCGCTGTCGAGGTAGCCGGATCGACGAGATGCCGCACGATCGGTTCGGCGCACCGACCGAAGGGGTGCAGTCCGTTCGGGTTGCCGCATTGCGGGAAGTTCGTCAGGGGTCACCGGAGGTGAACCTACCCACGCCACCCCGTGAGCCCACGACACGCCGACCTACCAAAGCCCTACTTCGCGACCCAGAGATCTCGCTAACGTAGGTCGTCGAGGACGTCGGCAGCCAGGCCACGCAGAATCTCCCGATGCTCCGCCAAGGCATCGTCCCAAGCGGATCGCTCCAGCTCGGCAACCTGGTAGTAGACCGTGAACTCGGCGTTGCTGGACAAAATCGACAGCTTTATGGTGACGCGGTCCTTGTGGATGCTGAGGTAGGCCTTGTCCTCCAGAGCTGGTTCGGGCTTCCAGTACACGGTCGAACCGTCCGCGACGTACCGGTCGAAGAAGCGCTGGAACTGCTGCGCCGTCGCCTGGTCCGCCGGCAGCGGCCCGTCGCTGCGATTGAGGGAGAGGAGCACGCCGACCGATTTCTCGCCCTCACCCCAGGTGCAGTTGACGATCTGCGCCACCGGTGTGTCCACGTTCCCAGGCCCAGGTTTACCGGCACCGGTTCTCCCCACCGAGGCGGCGGTCGCGCCGGTCAGCGTCGGGCACACACCGGCGAGCTTCGTCCACCGGCCCGTGAACGACGTTGTCGGCACCGCGGGCACCGTGGTCTGGCTCTCGCGCTCCGGTGGTCGGGATCCAGCACATCCCGCCGGCAGCGCCAGCATCAGGACCGACAGCGAGGCCCGCGCGAGCCGAGAAAATCGCCCCACTCTCCGCACCATGGTTCTCCTCTTCAGCCTTCGGTCGTCATGCCTGCCGCCGGTCGCCGGCGACACCGTCACGACGACACCGGCGCCGGCCATGTCCCGTCCGGCGTCAGTCCGGTCAGGTCCGATTTCGACGTCTCCAGGGCGAGGATCTGGTTGAGTACTTCCGCGATCCGGGCGCCCAGTGCGGTGATGTAGCCGATGACCTGCGAGA
Organism: Micromonospora sp. NPDC049679; assembly: GCF_040659735.1. Lineage (NCBI taxonomy): Bacteria > Bacillati > Actinomycetota > Actinomycetes > Micromonosporales > Micromonosporaceae > Micromonospora > Micromonospora sp. NPDC049679. The sequence continues at coordinate 111,227 of NZ_JBFANZ010000015.1, read as the reverse complement.
CGGCGGTGCCGATCACCTCAGAGATATGCGCCAGCGCCTCCATGACCTGGGTGATGGCGCCCGCGCTGGCGGCCGCCAGGTCGACACAGGTCGTGGCGACCGCCCCGTAGACCTCGCCCATGCGCGCTCCCAGGTCCGCCATGTACGTCATGTTGGCGGTGGCGGCGTCACCGAGGAACGAAGCCAGCGACTCCACCTTGTCGGAGGCGTTGGTGAGCGCGTTCTGCTGGTCACCGACCCGCTTCTCGTAGGTGATCTTCGCGGGTCCGCGCCAGAAGTCGATTTCGCCGGACCCGGTCATCTCCCCGTACATGCCGGTCAGCGGACGGTTGATCTTGTCGCCCAGGTCCAACGCCCGGGAAAACAGCGAACCGACCGCGATGGAGCCGGCGACCGACTTCTCCGCCTTCTCCAGCAGCTCGCTGATCTTGTTCGTCGCCCGTTCGAGAAGCTGCCGGATCTCGTCCAGCCCTTCGCTGATGTCGTTGTTGAAGAACTCGAAGAGGGAGTCGATCCAGCTGTCCTCGAGTTCCTTCTGCGCGTTCGAGATGAAGGTGTTGACGCGGCTGATCAGATTGTCGAGTTCGGTTCGGATCTTCGCGATGAACTGCTCGACCAGGGACACCGCCCTGTCGAAGCCCTCGATCGAGATCGGAGTGTACGCGGAACCGCCGCCGGGAGACGTCACGCTGTGGCCCTTCAGATGCGCGGAAACCGTCACGACTTTGCGATCTTGTCGAAGCTGGCGGCGCTCCGGCCGTCAGTCTCGTCGTACTCGTTGGCACACTTCTTCAGCGCGTCGCCCAACTCGTTAAATCGCTGTGCCGCGTCTCTGAACAGCTGAGTGAGCCAGCCCTGCGTCGTGGTGTACGCGCCGTGCTGGTCCACGGTCGTCATGGCGGCCGACACGTCGATGACCGCGAACGCCGCCGGCTGCAGCGTCATGGACGCCATCTGCTGGGCGATGGTCTCCGTCGTGTCGGCGAATCCGTACCACTTCTTCGCCTCGGCGCGGATGCCCTCGGTCGCGGCCTCGATGGGGGCTGAACTGAACCAGTTGTAGTCGGTCACCGCCGCGCCCCCTCCCCGACGAACCAGTACGCCGGGTCCTGTTCCCGACTCGCCTGCCGCAGCGCCGCCCTGGCGTCCTCGGCCAGCCGGTCCGTGTCCAGTTCGGAGAGCGACTGGACGTCGACCTCGCTGCCGGTGATGGCGAATCCGACCAGGTGCAAACGGAAAAGCCCCGACGGGCCGGAGATCGACCGCGGCTGGCCGGAGTCTCGGAGTTCCGCGACCCGATCAGCAATCGTCATCAGGGCGTACCCCCGCTCGACCTTCGCCTCCGCAGCGGCCCACGCCGCCCACGCGTCGCGCGATGGCCCCGACGCCGAATCCCCGGCCGAAAACGGATCGTCCCGTGGTGCGGCTGGGACCTGCCGGCCACGGCGACGCAGCGTCATCCTCGCCAGCATGGCCTTGTCCTGAGCGAACTGAAGGGCGTCGAGAATGGCCGAGGCGATGCCCGACGGGCCCACCGAGTACCACCAGTCAGCGCCGATGCCGAGATCCACGAACTCGCCGCGGGCGTCGACCGTGCAGGTGACCGTGGCGGTCCGGTCCGTCGCCGAGATGCGTTCCAGCCCGTCGACCGGCCGGTTCGCAGGGACGCGCGAGAGTGACTCCTCCATCTGCCGTACGAACTGCCGGGCCTGATCGAACCGTGGATCGCCCCTTGTGACCGTACGTGATGTGTGAAGCACGTCTCCCCCGCTGGTCCCGCGTCCCGTTCCAGTAGCCGGCTGACAATATCGCCGGTCACGGATCGTAGCCGCACCGCGCAACGGCGCTGGCCTTCCAATCGCTTGGCGCCTGCCCTTGCGGGTCGAGGTGTCCGTATTCCAGCCGCCTTGGCCCGAGTCAGCGGAAGTCCCGGGAGGCGGGGCTGACCGGCGCGGTGATCGCGTCGAGCCGGTCGGCGGTCAGGTTGAGCACCCCCTCGTGCTTCTCCAGCCGGCCCCGCACCACCAGCGCCGCACTGGTCCGCGCGACCGTGCGGTAGCGCTGCCACAACCCCGGCGAACAACTCACGTTGAGCATGCCGGTCTCGTCCTCGAGGTTCAGGAACGTGACCCCGCCAGCGGTCGCCGGCCGCTGCCGGTGGGTCACGATGCCGCCGACCCGGACCCGCCGTCCGTGCTCCACCCGGCCGAGCCGCGCGATCGGCACCGCGCCGAGTGAGTCGAGCTGCGGCCGGATGAACCGCGCCGGATGCGTCTCCGGCGACAGGCCGGTCGCCCAGACGTCGGCGACCAGTTTGTCCACCTCGTCCAGCCCGGGCAGGGTCGGTGCCGTCGTCGCGGCGATCGTGCCGGGCAGCCGGTCCGGACGCTCCTGCGCGGCCGCCCCCGCCGCCCAGAGCGCCTCGCGACGGCTCAGCCCGAAACAGGCGAAGGCGTCCGCGGTGGCCAGCGCCTCCAACTGCGCGGTCGTCAGACCCACCCGGCGGGCGAGCTCCGGCATGCTCCCGTACGGGCCGTTCGCCACCCGCTCCGCCGCGATCCGCTCGGCCAGGTCATCGCCGAGCGTGCGCACACTGGACAGCCCCATCCGCACCGCCGGACCACCCAGCCCCCACTGGTGCGGCGGCTCGCCGGGCGCGCTCCCCCACCGGGTCTCCCTCGCCGACTCCAGCACCGCCTTGGCGTGGCTGGCGTTGATGTCCGGGCGCCGCACCTCCACCCCGTGCCGGCGGGCGTCGTCGACCAGGGTCTGCGGCGAGTAGAAGCCCATCGGCTGCGCATTGAGCAGCGCGGCCAGGAACGGCGCCGGGTGGTAGCGCTTGAGCCACGAGCTGGCGTAGACCAGGTAGGCGAAGCTCATCGCGTGGCTCTCCGGGAAGCCGTAACTGGCGAAGGCCGACAACTTGAGAAAGAGATCGTCGGCGAGCTCGCCGATGATGCCCCGCTCGGCCATCCCGGCGTAGAGCCGTTCCTTGATCTGCGTCATCCGCTCCATCGAGCGCTTCGACCCCATCGCCCGGCGAAGCTCATCGGCGCCGCCCGCGTCGAAGCCGGCCACATCGATCGCCAGCTGCATCAACTGCTCCTGGAACAGCGGCACCCCGAGCGTCTTCTCCAACGCGTTGCGCATCAACGGATGCGCGAACTCGACCGGCTCCAGGCCGTTCTTGCGCCGGATGTACGGATGCACCGAGCCGCCCTGGATCGGACCGGGTCGGATCAGCGCCACCTCGACGACAAGGTCGTAGAAGCACTCCGGCTTGAGCCGGGGCAGGGTCGCCATCTGCGCCCGGCTCTCCACCTGGAACACCCCGACCGAGTCCGCCCGTTGCAGCATCGCGTAGACCTCGGGGTCGTCCAGCGACATGCCGCCCAGGTCGAGTTCGGACTCGATCATGTCGTACGCGTAGTGCAGGGCGGAGAGCATGCCGAGGCCGAGCAGGTCGAACTTGACCAGTCCGGCGCTCGCGCAGTCGTCCTTGTCCCACTGCAGCACCGTGCGCCCCGGCATCCGCCCCCACTCCACCGGGCACACCTCGATCACGGGCCGGTCGCAGATCACCATCCCACCCGAGTGGATACCCAGATGCCGCGGAAAGGTCTGCAGCTCGTTGGCGTACGCCACCACGTGCTCCGGGATACCTTCGACGTCGACCGCGGCGACGGACCCCCACCGGTCGATCTGCTTGCTCCAGGCGTCCTGCTGTCCCGGCGAGAAGCCGAACGCCTTCGCGATGTCGCGCACCGCCGACCGCGGCCGGTAGGAGATGACGTTGGCGACCTGGGCGGTGTGCTCCCGGCCGCACTTCGCGTAGACGTGCTGGATGACCTCCTCGCGCCGGTCGGACTCGATGTCGACGTCGATGTCGGGTGGACCGTCGCGCTCCGGGGCGAGGAAGCGCTCGAAGAGCAGGTTGTGCCGGACCGCGTCGACGTTGGTGATGCGCAGCGCGTAGCAGACCGCCGAGTTGGCCGCCGAGCCGCGGCCCTGGCAGTAGATGTCGTTGTCCCGGCAGAACTGGACGATGTCGTAGACCACCAGGAAATAGCCGGGGAAGCCCAGCTCCTCGATCATCCGCAGTTCGTGCTCAAGCTGCTCGTACGCGCGTGGATGTGCGGCGCGCGGGCCGTAGCGTTCCAGCGCCCCACGCATGGTCAGCTCGCGCAGCCAGCTCATCTCGGTGTGCCCGGCCGGCACGTCGTAGTCGGGCAGCTTCGGCGCGACCAGATGCAGGTCGAAGGCGAGCTCGGCGCCGAACTCCGCGGCCCGGGCGACCGCACCCGGATACGCGGCGAACCGGGCCGCCATCTCGGCGCCGCTGCGCAGGTGGGCGGTGGCGGCGGCGGGGAGCCAGCCGTCGATCTCGTCGAGGCTGCGCCGCGCGCGGACCGCGGCGAGCGCCGTGGCGAGTCGGCGGCGCGACGGGTTGGCGTAGTGCACGTTGTTGGTGGCGACCGTGGGCAGGCCGTGCCCGCGGGCCAGCTCGTCGAGCGCGTCGTTGCGGTCGCCGTCGAGCGGATCGCCGTGGTCGGTCAGCTCGACGGCCACGTTCTCCGCGCCGAAGAGCGCGGTCAACCGGTCCAGTTCGCGCGCGGCCCCCTCGACCCCCTCGGTGAGCAGCGCCGACGGCACGAGTCCCTTGCGGCAGCCGGTGAGCACCAGCACGTGGTCGCGGAGCTCCGCGGCGAGCTCTTCCAGCTCGCCGTAGACCGGGCGCCCCTTCTCCCCGCCACGCAGCTGTGCCCGGCCGATGGTCCGCGCCATCCGCGCGTACCCCTCGGGGCCGTGCGCGAGCACCAGCAGGTGCCGCCCGAGCGGATCGGGCTCCCCGGTACGGATCGCCGAGCGCCCCCGGTCGGCGGCGGCCTCGCCGAGCGAGAGCTCGGCGCCGAAGATGGTGGGCAGGCGCAGCGCGCGGGCCGCGTCGGCGAAGCGGACCACGCCGTAGAACCCGTCGTGGTCGGTCACCGCGAGCGCGGTCAGCCCCAGCCGGACCGCCTCCTCGGCCAGTTCCTCGGGGTGGCTGGCCCCGTCGAGGAAGCTGAAGTTGCTGTGGCAGTGCAGCTCGGCGTAGGGCACGTCGGCCGGATCACGGCGCGCGCCGGCCGCCGGCGGTTCGTACGCCGGCCGCTTGCGCGTCCACGCCGGCGAGTCCCCGCCGTCACCATCGACGGCGAGCGGGTCCACCACGTGCAGGTGGCCGGCCTCCCCCGGCTTCGCGCGGCCCTCGCCGGAACGGCCGGAGAGCGTGCGCTCCAGCTCCGACCAGGACATCTTCGGGTTGTGGAAGCTCATCGCGTGCTCACCGGCCTGGTCGTCCCCGCGCTAGTCATAGATCGCCTCCACCGACCACTGCCCCGCGGCGAGGGAGAGCAGCAGCGCCGTCCCGTCGGCGAGGCTGACCTGGAACCGGGCCCGCCGCCGCGACTCGGCCGGCGCCCACCAGCGCTCGTCGACCGGCCACGGACCCGCCCAGCCGACGATCTCCACCAGCGCCTGGCTCCCCACGGCGATGCGGGCCGGCGCGGCGCTGACCTCCAGCCGGGCGGTCACCGCGACGAGCTCGCCGGCGACGTCGTAGACCGCCGCGGGCAGCGGCGTGGGCAGCACCAGGGCCGGCGCCGGCGCCGGCAACCGGCCGGGCCACGGCGGAACCGCGCGGCCGTTGTCACCATCCTGGGCACCCGGCCGGGTCGGCACGCGCTCGTCCCCCCACGGCACCAGCCGCACCTGGTCCCCGGGGGAACGACCGCCACCGAGCACCGGGGTGACCACGGACTCCGGACCGAGGATGCCCTGCACCCGGCTCAGTGCCCGGTGCGCGCGCTCCCGCTCCTCGCCGGTCTCGCCCCAGAGCCCGGGCTGCAGCCCGACGTGCGCGAGCACCCCGTCGGGGATCAGGCGTAGCCGGATGATCCCGGAGGTCGGCCGGGGCGGCATCACCCGACCGGCGCCGCCCGGCCGGACGCGTCCCTGCCCGGAGAGCCATCCGTCGAGCTGCCAGCGCACCCGGTCGGCGATCGCCGCCGCGGTCAGCAGCCCGTCGTGCCGCCAGACCCGGTGCAGCTCCTGGCCGTGCGCCGTCACCGCCTCGATGCCGAGCCGGGTGCAGGCCAGGCCGTACCGGGCGAGCGTGTCGTGCAGCCGCTCGGCGAGCGACCGGGCGGCGAACGCGGCCACGTCGACCCGGTCGATCGGCTCGTCGTAGGTGTCGGTCACGTCGAGATCGACCGGGGGGCGACGCGCCGCGAGCGGCCGGTGGTCGCGGCCGGCGGCGAGCCGGTGGGCCAGCGCCGCGTCGAACCCGAACCGGGACAGGACGTCCGCGGCGGGCAGCGCCGCGAAGTCCCCGAGGGTACGTACACCGAGCCGGCGCAGCAGGTCGGTCAGCGTAGGACGGCCGAGCGCCCCGACGGGCAGGCCGGCGAGGAACCGTGGCGTGGCGCCGGGCTCGACGATCTGACCGGCGCGGGCGGCCATCCCGGCGGCGAAGACCCCGTCGGCGATCCCGATCTGGCTCTCCACCGCGCACGTCTGGGCCACCTGTTCGATGATCTGCTCGGCCGCCCGTTCCTCGCCGCCGAAGTAGCGCGCCGGCCCACGGGCGGCGAGCGCACAGGCGCCGGGGCGCACCACCTCCACGCCGGCGGCGATCTCTTCGACGGCGGCGACCACCGGCTCGAACGCGCGCGCGTCCCGGCCGGGATCGTGGTCGACCGTCGTCAACTGCGGGCAACGGCTCTGCGCCTCCCGCTTACGCAGCCCGCGACGCACCCCCTCGGCCCGGGCCGCCTCGGAACAGGCCACCACCCGGTTGGCGTGCAGCACGGCGACCGGCGTGGACGCCGGGACCCCGTCGACGATCTCGGCGGCGATCACCGGCCAGTCCGGACACCAGACGAGCAGCGTGCGCACCGGAGCGGTCACGACGCCGACCGCCCGACGAGGGTGAGCGCGGCGCGGCGCGCCGCCGGCCCGGAGCGGGTCGGGACGAGCGGGCTCCCGGTCGTGGCGGGCGGCCTTCCGGTCGCGGTGACGGCGCGGGTCGCCCCGTCACCGGGCATCCAGACCTTGACCTCTTTGGGGCGGGCCGCCGCTCCCCGACCCCGTGCGGAGATGGTCACCTCACGTCGGCGCAGCCGTCCCCGGCCCTGTCCGAGCCCCTCCCACATGCCCCGCATCACCTGGAGCGTGACGTCGGCGCCCTCCCACGGGCCGTACGGGACCAGCACGCTGCCGCGCTGCCGGGCCCGCGCCGCCAGCCGGGTGGCGACCGAGGCGGTGAGCGCCGGCGGAACGGCGACGACGACGACGTCGACCCCGTCGATCAGCGCGGCGACCACGGTCGCCCATTCGGGCCCCGGATGGGGCACGAGAGCGAGCCGGTCGAGCGCGATGCCCACGTCGGCGGCGGCGACCGCGCCGAAGGTGGGCACTCCGACGACGGCGCACCACGATCCCGAGCGCGACGCCTCGGCGAGCAACGCGAGCACCAGCGAACTCCCGCCGCCGCGCGCGGGACGGCCGCTCGCGACCGCCACCGTGCTGCCCCGGCGCAGCCCGCGGTTGGGCAGCAGCCCACTCAGCTCGGGCAACACCGGCAGCACCCGGTGTGCGCCGGCCGGATCCGGCTCACTCGCCGGTCGGACCAGTCCCGCCGCGACGGCGGACAGCGCGGTGGCCCCGACCACCATCCGGCCCGCCATTATCTCGCCCCCGTGTTACTCATCTGATTTCTTCGCTTGAGTGGATCCCGAAATGCATTAACGGCACAAAATGGACTTGCGATGGACAAGCTCGCCCCGACGGTGGGGCGACGATTTCAGTGGGTTACGCGCCAGGCACGCGACGCGTCACGCGCCCTCTACGAGGGCGGGCGCCGCACGCTGCCGCCGCACGCCGCCGATCCGCGTGGGCGACGCTGCACGCTGCACGCCGCCGATCCGTGTGGCGCTGCACGCTGCCGACAGTGTCGGCGTCGGCGTCGGCGTCGGCGTCGGCGTCGGCGTCGGCGTCGGGTCAGGCTGCCAGGCCGTCGAGGACGGGCTGGTGTGCCACGCCGAGCGCCACCTCGACCACCGCCACGAACTGCTCCGCGGCGCGCAACAGGTCATCCGCCTCCCGGGCGCTCACCACCCGGGGGATGCCCGCCTCGGCGGCGGCCCGCTTGCTCGCGCCGGCCGCGAAGAAGGTGGCCCACTCGTCCAACTCGGGAGCGACCATCAGCAGCAGCGTCCAGACATTGGTGACGCGGTTGCGCCGGGTGGGCGCCGGTCGGGCACGGGTGGCGAGCATCGCCGCGGCGGCGCGCAGAGCGGCCAGGTGCGCGGCGGCGTAGCGCAGCCCGTCGGGGCGCGTCACCGCCGCCTCCGCCAGCCCGTGCCGGGCGATGACGAGCAGCTGGGCCGGGGTGCGGTGCGGTAGCACATGGGCCGGCACCGTAGGCGGCTGAGCCGGGCTGGTCGGCATGGGACTGTCTCCTCCGGGTCGCCAATTCGGGGTGTCGCGCGGTCGGGTCGAATCCGACCGCCGACACCTGGATCGAAGAGCCCGCCCGCGGAGGAAGACGCGGCCGTGCGTGGCCGGCCGGGTGTGATGCTTCCCCACACCCACCCGGCCGGCTGTGCCGGCGGGTCCGCTGTCCGCCACCCGGGGGTCGAGGGCGGCGGACAGCGGTCCTGCCTGTTGGGCTCGGACCCGCGAACGTCCAGAACCCTGTGCGGTCCGCGGAACCGCACCGCCGGGAGCCGCGCCGCGAATCGCCGCTCCCGATCAGCTAGCACGGGCGTTCGAGTGAATCGAACACTCGTTCTAACTACTGGAGACAGTACACCCCGCCGCCGACAAAAAAGCAACGTCCCGCGCGGCGAGTTCGCAGGTCCGCGTCGCGTAAGGGGCCCGGCAGAATCCGCCCGTGACACGTACCCCGGTAGCCTCACCGCGTGACGACTCGGCGACCGGCTCTCGGCGTGGCGATGGTGGTCGGCTCGGGCGTGCTGTTCGCGGTCAACGGCACCGTGTCGAAACTGGTCCTGCGCGCCGGCATCGAGGCCCCGCAGCTCACCCTGCTGCGCGCGGCCGGCGCCTTCGCCGGCCTGCTCCTGCTGAGCGTGGCGCTGCGTCCCGGCGCCCCCCGGCTCCGGGTCTCCCGCCACGAACTGCCGCTCCTCGTCGCGTACGGCCTGACCGGCTTCTTCCTCGTCCCCATGCTCTACTTCGTGGCGATCTCCCGGATGCCGGTGGGGATCGCGCTGCTGTTCGAATACACCGCTCCCCTGCTCGTCGCGCTCTGGGCCCGCTTCGGCCAGCGCCAGCGGGTGCGCCCCCGGCTCTGGGCCGGCCTGACCCTGAGCCTCGCCGGCCTGGCGTGCGTGGCCGAGATCTGGGGCGACCTCAAGCTCGACGGCCTCGGCGTCCTCGCCGGACTCGGCGCCGCCGTCATGCTCGCCTTCTACTACGTGCTCGGCGCGTACGGCGTGACGCGGCGCGACACGCTGTCCCTGACCACCTGGGCGTTCGGCGCCTCGGCCGTGGCCGGGCTACTCACCCGGGCGGTGACCGCCGGCAGCGGCGGGTGGGAGCCACTTGCCGCCCGTACGGACGGCGGCATCCCGGTCATCGCGCTCTGCGGCTACGTGATCGTGCTCGGCTCGATCGCGCCCTACCTCCTGGCGGCCGCGGCGCTGCGGCATCTGCCGGCCACCAGCGTCGGGATCGTCGGCATGGTCGAGCCCGTGATCGCCGCCGCGGTCGCCTGGCTCGCCCTCGGCGTCGGCGAGGCGCTCAACGCCGCCCAGCTCGCCGGCGGCGCCCTCGTGCTGGCCGGCGTGGCGCTGGCCGAAACGGCGCGCGTCGCGGGGGCACCCCCGCCGGTCCCACCCGCCCCCGACGTCATCGCCCCCACCGGCCAGCAAACCGTGTCTTCGTGATCGCGAATGATCGGTGTGGTCATGGCCCCACCGATCATTCGCGATCATCGGGAGCGCCGGCTGTGGACAACCCGCGTGTCGTCCACAGCCGGTCGACAGGCTCTGGCGCCGTACGAGTGAGGGCAGCAGTCTGGGCGGCGTGTTCGAGGAGATCTGTCGGCACCAGCGCGGGGTGGTGACCCGGCAGCAGGCGGTCGCCTGCGGCCTCACCCCGGAGCAGATTCGGGCCCGGCTGCGCTCGGGGCGCTGGCGACGGCTGTTCCCCGGGGTCTACGCGACGTTCAGCGGCACACCACCGCGTTCGGCCCAGCTCTGGGCGGCGCTGCTGACCGCCGGCGACGGCGCCGTGCTCAGCCACGAGACCGCGGCCGAACTCTGCGGGCTCCTCGACGCGCCCCGACCGGCCATCCACGTCACCATCCCGGCCGCCCGGCGGGTCCGCCGGATACCGGGGATGGTCGTACACATCTCGAAACACCTCGACGCGGCCCGCCACCCCGGCAAGGCGCCGCCGCAGACGCGCGTCGAGCAGACCGTGCTCGACCTGACCCAGACCGCACGAACACTTGACCAGGCGCTGTCCCACCTGACCAGGGCGGTGGCCCGCCGGCTGACCACCGTCCAGCGGCTGCGCACCGCGCTCACCGCGCGCAGGAAGGCGCGGTGGCGGGCCGAGATCAACGCCACCCTCTCGGACGTCGAGGAGGGCTGCCATTCGCCACTGGAGCTGCGCTATATGCACGACGTGGAACGCGCACACGGACTGCCCGCCGGGCTGCGGCAGGGGCGGCGCGCACGACGGGGTGGCCGGTGGTACGACGACGTGCGCTACCCAAGCTACGACACGCTCGTCGAGGTCGACGGACGCGCGGCGCATCCGGAGGACCAACGGTGGCGCGACCTGCACCGGGACAATGCCGGGGTCGCCGAAGGGCTCAGCGTGCTGCGGTACGGCGCGGCGGACGTGACGACCCGCGCGTGCGCGGTGGCGGCGCAGGTCGCCGGGGTGCTACGGCGCAACGGCTGGACGGGGCAGGCGACGCCCTGCGGGTCCGACTGTCCGGTGCGGCCCGATGATCCGGAACGATCAGTGGGGTCAGGGCACCACGAATCATTCGTGATCACGCGGCGGGCGCGCGAGGGCGGCGCGCCGATGCAACCCGCTGGTCAACCCGGGGTCACCACGAGCAAGATAGGCACTATGCAGCGACACCCGAATGTGCAGGCGGTGCAGGACGCGCTGGACAATGCCGGCGCGCGGGACGGGTCCGGCGAGGCGTGCCGGGTGCGGCTCCTGCCCGAGGCGGTGCACACGGCGGCGGCGGCCGCGACCGCGCTCGACGTCGAGGTGGGGCAGATCGCCAACTCGCTGATCTTCGACGCGGACGGCGAGCCGCTGCTGGTGCTCACCTCCGGCGCGCACCGGGTGGACACCGCACGGGTCGCCGCGACCCTCGGCGTGACCGGCGTCAGGCGGGCCACCCCCGAGTTCGTCCGCGAGCACACCGGCCAGCCGATCGGCGGGGTCGCCCCGCTCGGGCATCCCAAGCCGGTGCGCACCCTGGTCGACACCGCTCTCGCCGGGTACGACGAGATCTGGGCGGCCGGCGGCGTACCTCAGTCGATCTTCGCCACCACCTACCCGGAGCTGCTGCGAGTCACCGCCGGCACGCCGACCGCAGTGGCGTGAGCGACGTATCTGAGCTGGTCACCCTGCACGTCTGGCGGGTGCCCCGCCGGGCGCTTCCCCGTGCCCTGACCCGGATGGCGCTCGACCCGCGCCGGCTACGCCGCACCGCGGGAGTCCGCTTCGGCAAGCTTCTCGGCACGGGCACCGGCACCGGCTTCGGGCCGACCGACACGGATCTGACCCGGTGGGCCGCGCTGGTGGTGTGGGCCGACCCGGCCGCCGCGGCGCGCTTCGACGCCACCGGTGTCGGCCGGGCCTGGCAGCGCATCGCCACCGCCGGAGCGCGTCTCGACCTGCGCCCGCTGGCCAGCCGTGGCCGGTGGTCGGGGATCGAACCCTTCGGTCAGCCGGACGGCGGGCGGAGCGACCGACCGGTGCTGGCGTTGACCCGGGCCCGGCTCCGGGCGCGGCGGGCGCCGACGTTCTGGCGCGCGGTCCCGCCGGTCGCGGCGGCGCTGCGGAGCGCGCCGGGACTGCTCGCCCGGTTCGGCGTCGGCGAGGCCCCGATCGGATGGCAGGGCACAGTGAGCGTGTGGCGCAACGCGTCGGACCTGGTGCGGTTCGCGTACCGTCACCCGGAGCACCGGGCGGCGATCGCGCGTACGCCGACGGAGCGGTGGTACGCGGAGGAGCTGTTCGCGCGCTTCGAGGTGCGTGACGTCGCCGGGGACCGGGCAGTGCTCGGTTGGGTGGGGGACGACGGTGAGGCGAACGTGAGGAGCGGGCACGCATGAGGTTGGTGCCGTGGCAGCCGGATGATCTCGTCCGGCGGTTGGATGACGTGGTCACCGTCTACGGCGAGGCGATGGGTTACCGCGCCGAGCTGCTGGAGTCGCGGCGGGGCTACATCGCGACCCACGCGCGTCGCCCCGGTTTCCGGGCGGTCGCGACGCTGACCACCGAGGGACAGCTCGCGGGCTTCGGCTACGGATACACCTCCGCGGCGGGGCAGTGGTGGCACGACCAGGTGCGCGGCCCGCTGGATGAGGCGACCCGCCGGAGATGGCTGACCGACTGCTTCGAGGTGGTGGAGCTGCACGTACGGCCCGCCGCGCAGGGGCACGGGCTGGGCGACCGGCAGCTGCGGGCGCTGCTGACCATGGCGACCGGCACGACGACGCTGCTCTCCACACCCGAGACCGACGAGCAGACCTCGCGGGCCTGGCGGCTCTACCGGCGGTACGGCTTCGTCGACGTCCTGCGCGACTTCCGCTTCCCCGGCGACGAGCGGCCCTTCGCGGTCCTCGGACGGGACCTGCCGCTGCCGCCGCCCGGGCAATGATCCGCCGCCGACCGTCCCGGGCGCTGCCGACCGCCTGGGCGATGCTGGCCTGTCTGGTGCTGGCGCAGATCGCCTACCCACTGACCGGCGGCGCCGCCCGGGCCCGGCTCACCGTCGTCACCGTGGTGCTCGGCTATCTGCTGTCGGTGACCCACGCGCTGCTCACCCGGGGCCCGCGCACCGCCGTCGCGCTCGTGCTGGTCACCACCGGGGGCGGCCTGGCCGTCGAAGCGGTCGGGGTCGCCACCGGCGTGCCGTTCGGCGACTACGACTACTCCGGCGGTCTGGGCCCGAAGCTGCTCGGGGTGCCGCTGGTCATCCCCCTGGCCTGGACCTGGATGGCCTGGCCGGGGTGGCTCGCGGCGCTGCGCCTGACCCGCTCGCCCGCCGCCCGGATCATCGTGGCCGGGGTGGGGCTGGCGACCTGGGACGTGTTCCTCGATCCGCAGATGGTCTCGGCGGGCTACTGGACGTGGCACGACCCGACCCCGGCGCTGCCCGGCGTACCCGGCATCCCGGTCGGCAACTACCTCGGCTGGCTGGTCGTCGCGGTGGCGATGATGGGGCTGCTCGGGCTGGTCGGCGGAGCCGCCCCGCGGCCCGCCGACGCGGATCAGCCGATGTACGCCCTCTACCTCTGGACGTACGCCTCGAGCGTGCTGGCGCACGCCGTCTTCCTCGACCTGCCCGCCTCGGCGGTCTGGGGCGGGCTGGCCATGGCGCTGGTCGCCCTGCCACTGGCCGTCACGCTCGCCCGCCCGCGACGCCGGGCCGTGCCGGTGTGAGCTGGCTGCTCACCGCGGCCGTCGCCGCGCTCACCGCGCATACCGCCGTCAACGCCGGCCGCTGGCTGCGTCGACCGTCGGCTACGCCATCCACAGTGGATGAGCCGGTCACCGTGCTGCTGCCGCTGCGCGACGAGGCCGACCGGCTCGCTCCGTGCCTGCGCTCGCTGCTGGCTCAGGAAGGGCTGTCCCGGATGGAGCTTCTCGTCCTCGATGACGGCTCCACCGACGCCACCGCCGAACTGGTGCACGCGATCGGCGGCGACGACCCGCGGCTGCGGCTGCTCACCGGCGCCACCCCGCCGCCGGGCTGGCTGGGCAAGCCGCACGCCTGCCACCAGCTCGCCGCGGCCGCCGATCCGGCCAGCACCGCCCTGGTCTTCGTCGACGCCGACGTGGTGCTCGCCCCGCACGCCGTCGCCACGGCCGTGGCCACTCTCCGCGCGGCCGGGGTTGAGCTGCTCTCCCCGTACCCGAGGATCGTGGCCGGCTCACCCGGCGAGCGGCTCGTGCAGCCGTTGCTGCAGTGGTCGTGGCTGACGTTCCTGCCGCTGCGCGCGATGGAACGCTCACCGCGGCCGTCGCTGGCCGCCGCCGGCGGCCAGTTCCTCGTGCTGGACCGGTCCGGCTACCAGCGGGCCGGCGGTCATGCCGCGGTGCGCGACCGGATCCTGGAGGACATCGAGCTGGCCCGGGCGGTCAAGCGCGGCGGCGGCCGGATCGCCCTGGCCGACGGCTCCACGCTGGCCACCTGCCGGATGTACACGTCCTGGCGCGAGCTCTCCGCCGGCTACACCAAATCGCTCTGGGCGTCATTCGGCTCACCGGCCGGCGCCACGGCCGGCGTGCTGCTGCTCCTCGCGCTGTACGTCGTGCCGCCGCTGCTCGCGATCGGCGCGGCGCTCGCCGGCGAGGTCGGGATGGCGGCGGCCGGACTGTCGGCGTACCTGCTCGGGGTCGTCGGCCGCGCGGTCAGCGCGCGGGCGACCGGCGGACGCGCCTGGCCGGACGCGCTCGCCCACCCGGTCTCGGTCGCGCTCTTCGGCTGGCTGGTCGCGCGCTCCCACCACCTGCGACGTCGGCGGCGGCTGTCCTGGCGCGGCCGTCCCGTGGTGACGCCGTGAGCCACGTCGTCGTGGTCGGCGCCGGGGTCGGCGGGCTCGCGACCGCCGCCCGGCTGGCCGCCACCGGGCACCGGGTCACCGTCTACGAACGCGCCGAGACGGTCGGCGGCAAGCTCGGTCGGTTCGTCCGGGAGACGCCCGCCGGTCCGTTCCACTTCGACACCGGGCCGAGCCTGTTGACGCTGCCGCAGGTCTTCGCCGACCTGTTCGCGGCGACCGGCCCCGCCCCCGCGCCGCTGGAACCCGTGCCGCTCGACCCGATCGTGCGGCACGTCTTCCCCGACCGGTCGGTGCTGGACTCGTGCGCCGATCCGGCCACCTTCGCGGCCCGGATCGGCGCGGTCCTCGGCGCCGAGGCCGCCGAGGACTGGCAGCGGTTGTGGCGGCGCGCCGAGCGGGTCTGGCACGCCTCGTGGCGGGACATCCTGCGCGCCCCCGTCGATTCGCCCCTCTCCCTGGTCCGCCTCGGCTGGCGCTTCGGTGACCTGGCCGCCATCGCCCCGGGGCAGACGCTGCGCGGGCTCGGCCGACGGCATCTGCGGGATCCGCGGCTGCGGATGCTGCTGGACCGCTACGCCACCTACACCGGCGCCGACCCGCGCCGCGCGCCGGCCGCGCTGGTCGCCGTCCCCTACGCCGAACTGGCCTTCGGCGGCTACTACCTGCGGGGCGGCCTCGGCACGCTCGCCGACGCGCTGCTGGCCCGCTGCCGGGAACTCGGCGTGCAGGTGCGGACCGGCACACCCGTCACCGCCATCGACGCCGCCGGCGGTCGGGTGCACGGCGTACGCCTCGCCGCCGGCGCCCGGGTCCGCGCCGACGTGGTCGTGGCCAATGTGGACGCGCTCACCGTCTACCGGGACCTGCTGCCCACCCCGACCCGGCTGGCCGGGCTCACCGACCGGAGCCTCGCCGGCTTCGTGCTGCTGCTCGGGGTACGCGGCCGAACCCCCGGGCTGGCCCATCACACCGTCTTCTTCCCCGATGATTACGACGCCGAGTTCGACGCGGTCTTCGGCGATCCGGGGCGCGGTGTCGCGGCCCGCCCGGCCGCCGACCCGACCGTGTTCGTGACGGTCGCCGACGATCCGGCGGTCCGCCCGGACGGGCACGAGGCGTGGTTCGTCCTGGTCAACGCCGCCCGGCACGGCCGGGCGACGTCGGCGGTGGACTGGCGCCGGCCGGGGCTCGCCGAGGCGTACGCCGACCGGATCCTCGACGTGCTCGCGGCGCGCGGCGTCGACGTCCGCGATCGGCTGCTGTTCCGGGAAATCCGCACGCCCGCCGACCTCGACACGGCCACCGGCACACCGGGCGGAGCGATCTACGGCACCGCCGGCGGGCTGCTGCGCCCCGCGAACCGCGGTCCGGTGCGCGGACTCTTCCTCGTCGGCGGCGCCACCCATCCGGGCGGCGGCCTACCGATGGTCACCCTCTCCGCCCAGATCGTCGCCGCCGAAATCGGCCCCGCCTGACCCCTCCCCCCCCGGCGGCCACTGCCCCGTCGATCAAGGACGTATTCGCATGGATGGATCTCCGATCGGGTGAATACGTCCTTGATCGACGGGAAAGTCCTTGATCGACGGGGAGAGGCCGGACGCAGGGCGGCGGGGCGTGCGGGGTTCGGGGTTCGGGGCGCGGCGGTCAGCCCAGAGCGGCGCGGACGGCGGCCAGCAGTTGGACCAGGCCGAAGATGCTCAGCAGCACCCAGACCACGGCCACCAGGGTGACGATCCCCGCGGCCAGATCCGGCTGGATGATCGCGCCCGCCCCCGCGACCAGGAACCCGACCAGGGCGACGGAGACCCGGGTCGGGCGCTCCCCGACCGTCACCGCACCGATCTCCCGCATTCCCGCCGCCGCCGCGCGGGCACGCACATACTCGTGCAACCAGCACAGCACCCCACCGGCCACGACCAGCGGACCCGGTGCCCCGATCAACCAGAACGCCGCGAGCCATGCGGCCTCGCCGAGCCGGTCGGCGAGCGAGTCGTAGACGTAGCCCAGACGGCTGGCCTGCCCCGTGGTCACCGCGACGGCGCCGTCAACGCTGTCGGCGACCGCCGACAGCACGACGAGCGACGCGCCGAGGAAGATCCCGTACGGGGGTCGGGTCACGCTCAGCGGCACGGCCAGGCAGAGCAGCAGCCCGAACACGGTGACCGCGGTCGGCTTCACGCGCAGTCGGGCGAGCACGGTGCCCACCGCGTACGCCATGCGCAACCAGCCGCTCACCACAGGTGTGGCCAGGCGCGGGTCGAACCCGCCGTGCAACCGCGCCCAGGTGGTCGCGTATTCGTCCCAGTTCAGCCGGGTGCTCACCACGGATCAACCGCGCAGTGGGGGGCGAGGTGGCGGTCTCACACCCGCGCGCCGGCCTCGAGGTTCTGCCACACCTCACGCGTGGCGGTGGAGCGGTTGAGGGTGATGAAGTGGATGCCGGGCACCCCTTCGTCGAGCAGCCGGCGACACATCTCGCTGCATTGTTCGACGCCGAGCCGGCGCACGGCCTCCGGGTCGTCCGCGACGCGCTCGAACTGGGCGGCCAGCGCGGCGGGGAACGGCGCGCCGGAGAGCTGCCGCGACCGCTCGATGGTGGCCATCCGGGTCACCGGCATGACGCCGGCGACGATCGGCGTGTCGCAGCCCGTCTCCGCCACCCGGTCGCGCAACCGCAGGTAGTCGTCGGCGTCGAAGAACATCTGGGTGATCGCGAAGTCGGCGCCGGCGCGGCACTTGCGGACGAAGTGCGCGGTGTCGGTGGCCACGTCGGGCGAACGCGGGTGCTTGTACGGGAAGGCGGCCACCCCGATGCTGAAGTCACCCGACTCCTTCACCAGCCGGACCAGATCCTCGGCGTAGAGCACCCCTTCGGGGTGACGCACCCAGTCGCCCATCGGGTTGCCGGGCGGGTCGCCGCGCAGAACGAGCACGTTGCGCACCCCGGCCCCGGCGACCCGGCCGATCACGTTGCGCAGCTCGGCGACGGAGTGGTCGACGGCGGTCAGGTGCGCCATCGGCAGCAGCGTCGTCTCGGTGGCGATGCGCTCGGTGACCGAGACGGTGGTGTCGCGGGTGGAACCGCCGGCGCCGTAGGTGATCGACACGAACGACGGCCGCAGCGACTCCAGCTCGCGGATCGCCTGCCACAGCAGGCGCTCGCCCTCATCGGTCTTCGGCGGGAAGAACTCGAACGAGAACGTCGGGCGCCCGTCACGGATGAGGTCCCCGATCGACGGCTGTGAGCCGGGGAGGACTGATGGGAGACCGAGCGCCATTCCGCGACTCTACCGGCCGACGTGCCCGTCATCCGGTTCGTCCCAGCCCGTGGCGCCGCCGTGACGAGCGCCACGGCACTCGACGCCCGGGCACTCGACGCGACGGCACTCGACGCCCGGGCACTCGACGCCACGGCACTCGACGCTCGGGCACTCCGCGACGGCCTCAGTACGGTCCGGGCCGGTCGGGGTCGGGGCGGCGGTACCAGTCGGAGTGGGACGTGGCGCCCCGTGGGGCGCGCGGGTCACGCAGGGCGGCGACGAGCCCGCGCCGGGCGATCCGTCGGGGTCGGCAGGGCCAGGGGTCGCCGCAGGCACGGCAGAACGGGGATCCGGCCGCGTCGGGTCGGCCGCGTTCGTGGTCGCGGTGCAGTCGTAGGGCCAGCCGCCACATCATCGGCTGCCGCACCTGCTCGGGCGGTTCGTCGGGTGGATTGTCGGGATCGAACGGCAGCTCTGCCATGGGTCGCTCCTGGGCCCTCATCGGGGATCGCGACGGGTTGCGCGACGGCGACCAGCAAAGCGTCGTACCGGTCCGGTAGGGAGGAGCCAGCGGGTGGGGGCCAGGTGCTGGCCCCCGGGGGCCAGCGCACAGTGACGGGCCGGCACAGGCGACGCGGGGGCGTCGTGCCGGACCGCCGGGACGCGCCGCGTCGGGGGCATCACCGACGACCTTCGGAGGACGACGTGACACCGCCCATCCCCGGCCCCTTCGACGCGTTCCCGCCGCCGCTCGGCGCGCTCCTGGTCCAGCTGCGGCTGGCCCGCGGGTGGAGCCAGGCGCGCCTCGCCGAACGGCTGTGCGGGGCGTCCGGCGTACCGACGGTGAGCCGCCACGAGGTTTCGCGCTGGGAGCGGCAGGAGCGGATCCCGGCTGATTTCTGGCTCGGCTGGCTGGCGCGGGTGCTGGCCGCGCCCCTCGGCGAGCTGACGGCCGCCGCCCGGCGGGCACTGGAGCAGCGGGCCGCCGCCGGCAGCCCCGAGACCGCTTTCCGGCGCGCCCGCACCGATCTGGTCCGTGTCGCCCATGCCTGGCTCGCCGACCCGACCAGCGCCGCCACCCGGGACACGGCCGACCCGGACGACGGCGCGTACCTGACCGGCGGGGCGTATCCGGACGACGGCGGGGCGTACCCGGACGGCGGCGCGTACCCGAGGACCGACCGGAACGGGGCGCGACCGTGCCGTGGTCGACGCGGGGTTCCCCCCACGGACGCCGTCGCGGCCGAACTGGCGACCCTGCGCCGGATGGACGACACGGTCGGCGGTCTGGACCTTCTTCCCCTGGTCCGCGCGCGGCTGGCGGCCGGCACCCCACCGCGACGCCGTCGCATGCTCGGGCTGGTCGCCGAGTTCGCCCAGCTGGCCGGATGGATCTCCGCCGACGCCGGCGACCCGGTGGCGGCGCTGTCGGCGTACCGGCGGTCCGTCGCCGCCGCGTCCGGCGCCGCCGACCGCCCGCTGGCGGGGCACGCGCTCGGCTCGGCGAGCCATCTCCTCGTCGCGCAGGGGCGCCCGCGCGAGGGGTTGCTGCTGGCCCGCACCGCGTACGCCGGCGCCCGCCGCGCCGCGTCCCCGCGCACCCGGGCGCTCCTGCTGCACCGCGTGGCCTTCGCGGCCGCCTCCTGCCGGCAGCCGGGCGAGGCGGCCCGCGCGCTGGTCGCCGCGGAACGGGCGGCGGACCGCGCGGCGCGGCAGGCGGACCCGGCCTGGCTGTACTGGCTCGACGACGGCGAACTCCGCGCGATGACCGGGCGGTGCCTCGCGGCGCTCGGCCGTCCGCTGCGGGCCGAGCCGCTGCTCGCCGCCGCCGTCGCCCGGGGCGGTCCGCCGCGGTCACGGGCGCTCTACGGCGCGTGGCTGGCCCGCACGTATCTCGATCTCGGCGAGGCGGACCAGGCCTGCCGGGTCGCGGAGGTGGCGCTGCTGGACGCCGTGCGCGCCGGCTCGGCGCGGGCGGTGGCGCTGATCGACGGAGTGAACCGGCGGCTCGCACCGGTCCGGGACCGGCCGGCCGCGTGGCGGCACGCGGCGCTCGTCGCGGCCGCCCGACCCTACCTTCCGGAACCGGCCGGAACGCTGCCCGCATGCCCCGCGACCAGCCCCGTCGACGGGGCGGGAGGGTGGGGACCGGCGCCCCGCGCATCGACCGACTAGCGTCATGGCGTGACCGAACGTACCCCCGTCGCTCCGGTTGACCGCGCCGGCCTGCGTCAACGCATCGACAAGGCGCTCGCCGACTTCCTGGCCGAGCGGCGGCGCTGGCTGCACGGCGTCGATGACGCCCTGCTGCCGGTGGCCGAGGCGCTGGAAGCGTTCGTGCTGCGCGGCAAGCGGCTCCGCCCGGCCTTCGCCTACTGGGGATATCGCGGGGCGGGCGGGGTCGACACCGACCAGGTCGTGGCGACCCTGGCCGCGTTGGAGCTGGTGCAGGCGAGCGCGCTGATCCACGACGACCTGATGGACCGCTCCGACACGCGGCGCGGCGAGCCCGCCATCCACCGGCGGTTCAGCGCCCAGCACCAGGCCGCCGGCTGGCGCGGTGACGCCGACAGCTTCGGGGACTCCGCGGCGATCCTTCTCGGCGACCTCTGCCTGGTCTGGTCCGACGAACTGCTGCACAGCAGCGGCCTCGAGCCGGAGACGCTGGCCCGCGCCCGCCCGGTCTTCGACGAGATGCGCACCGAGGTGACCGTCGGGCAGTACCTCGACGTGCTCACCCAGGCCACCGGTGACACATCGGTCGACCGGGCGAGCAAGGTGGCGCGCTACAAGTCGGCCAAATACACCGTCGAGCGTCCGCTGCTGCTCGGCGCCGCGCTCGCCGCCGCGCCGGCCGAGGTGACGGCCGCCTACTCGGCGTACGGGCTGCCGCTCGGCGAGGCCTTCCAGCTGCGCGACGACGTTCTCGGGGTATTCGGTGACCCGGCGCAGACCGGCAAGCCCGCCGGCGACGACCTGCGGGAGGGGAAACGCACCTACCTGGTGGCGGCGGCGTTCGACGCGACGGACGAGGCCGGCCGGGCGACGCTGGAGCGCCGGCTCGGCGATCCACGACTGGATGCCGCCGGGGTCGGCCAGCTCCGCGAGATCATCACGGCGAGCGGGGCGCTGGCCCGCACCGAGCGGCGGATCGACGAGCTGACCGAGGGGGCGCTCGCCGCCCTCGCCGGCGTGGAGTTGGACGGTGAGTCGCGCCAGGTACTCGTCGAACTGGCCGCCGCGGCGACCCGACGGACGGACTAGACGGCACAGCGACAGCCGCCGCAGGCCCTGGGCGTGACGCGGCGGCAGCCCGCCCAGGGGCGGCGTCACAGCACGGGGATCGGCACGCCCTCGGGGTCGTTGACCGGGCCGGCCCCGCGCAGCAGCAGATAGAGCGGGGGCAGGCCGGCCGCGCGCCGGGCCTCGGCCGTCGTCGCGAACGTCTGGTAGGCCAGCGTCCACGCCTTCGGATCGGTGCGGGCGAGCACGCCGTAGCGGTCCCACAGCAGCAGATGTCCCCGCCCCGGGACCCAGGAGAGGTCGGCCAGGCAGTCGGCGAAGCCGTCCCAGGTGTGCCGGAACCACGCGGGGAACGCAAGCTCCTCGGCGTACCGCTCCAACACCTCCGTCGCTCCGGTCAGGGCACGGCCGTCGAGCAGATGGCTGGTCCAGCCGGCGGCGGAGAGCTCCCGACGTACGGGTTCGGGGTGCGCCCGGGACAGCCAGCGGTAGACGCCCGGATTTCTGGCTCCGCTCAACACCGCGTCGAGCCGGGGGGTCGTGGCCGGGCCGGACGGGCGGTCGAACCGGCCGCGGTTCGACGATCGGCTGCCGGCCGACCCATCGTGCCGCATCACCGCGGCACCTGCCGGAACCCGTGCACCGACTCCCCCTCGCCTCACCACTACGCCCCTCCCCCGACGCACGTCCCGTTTCGGCCCCCCGGCGCTGGACGTGCCTGCGCAGTCTGCTGCCCCGGCCCGGCGGAGGCAAGCCGCCGGGCGGACGATCCGACCGGGGCCCGTCCGGTGGAGCTCTTGGCGAGCGTGACGGAGGCGGGCGGCGACGCGTGATGTCCACCGCACGTGGCCGGCGACCGGTCCGTCGGGCCGCCGGCGCGGCTAGCGATCGCGGCGCAGCCGCCGCAGCAGCCGGCTGCCCTCACCCGCGGCGGGTAAGGGCTGCACGCCCCGCCGGCCCAGCCACACCCAGACCGACAGCGTGAGCAGGATCAGCGCGAACCCGAACAGCAGGTCTTCCACGGGGGCGTGGACCAGGCGTACGCCGACGATGGCGGCCGGGTCGTACCGGACGATGTCGCGGCCGGTGAGGATGCCGTTGGAGAGCAACTGGAAGAAGAAGATGATCGGGTAGGTGGCCCAGAACACGGCGCGCCGCACCAGGCGGGTGCGGAGCACGGCGAGGTCCACGACGAGCGCGCCGGCCACGCCGAGCAGCACGGCAGTGGTGTACGTCATCGCGCCTCTCGGCCGTCAGCGCCGGGCTCGTCGCCCACCCGCCAGCGCGGGTCCGTGCTCCCCGCCGGAGCGAGGACCGCCCGGACCGCCTCGAAGCCGAGTACGGCACAGATCGGCACGACGACGAAGAAGAGCATCTCGTCCAGGGGCAGGCCACCGGGGAGCAGCACCCCGGTGATCTGCTCCGGGTCGAACGTCCAGTGTCCGGCGGCGATGGCGGCGAGATCCCAGAGGACGAAGACGACGACGACCGGGAGCAACGTCAGCAGCAGCCGACGCCAGCGGCGCAGGACGTTGACGCGCAGCGCCGGCTCCAACCACAATGCGGCGGCCAGACATCCGACGAGGACGGCAAGGTAGGAGAAGTGCCGCACCCCCGGCTCAGAACCCGAGCGCCTGCGCGCGGCGTTTCACCTCACGCGCGCGGTCGCCGCCGAGCGCCGCCGCGTGGGTCCCCGGAAGGGTGTCGTCGGGCAGATAGAGCCACCGCAACGCCTCTTCGTCGTTGTACCCAGCATCGTGCAGCAACGTGAGGATGCCGGGGAGGTGCTTGAGCACGGTGTGGTTCGCCACCAGCTCAGCCGGGACCCGTCGCACCGCGTCGCGGCGCACCGCGAGCAACTCCCGGTCCCGGATCATCTGGTGCACCTTGCTGATCGACACGTCGAGCCGCTCGGCGACGTCGGGCAGGGTCAACCACTCGGTCGGCTCCAGCGGAGCGGGCTGCGAGGTGTCGGCCGGCGTCCCGGCAGGTAGGGAATCGGTCACCCGATCACACTGCCATGTCGCCGCCGTCGCGTACCACCGGCACCGCCGACACGTTCCAATTGCCCCGGTCCACGTACCCCCGGTCCACCTGGCCGGATCCACATGCCCCCTGATCCCATCGCGTGTTCCGGCAGCCGGACCTGACCGGACACGCCCGTTCGTGCGGTGACCCGTCCGCCTTGGTCGCCGTCGAAAGGAACCCACGTGAGCACCTGGCAGGGCGTACGCCGAGAACTGGCGGGCGCGTGGCGCTCGCTGCGGTACGACCTGGCGCGGCGGCCGACGGCCACACGCCACCCGTACGGAAGCGCCGACTGGGCGGAAGGACGTAAGCCGCGGCGTCTGCTCGCCATGTCCGGAATCGGGATGCTGGCGGTGGTCGGCGCCATCGGAACGTACTTCGGGGTGGTCATCGGTCTGGGCGCGCTCATCTCCGATGAGGGCGCACCGGCCGAGCAGGCGCCCGTGCTGGTCCGGCCGGACCGACCGGTCACGCAGGATGTGGTCCTGACGCCCGACCCGACGCTCCATCCGGCCGTCAACGATTCGCCGGCTCCGCCGCGTCGGGCGACGCCGTCGCGGAGTCCGTCGCCCCGCCGCAGCGGCGAGCCGAACCCGAGCAGGTCGTCGCCGCCGCTCCGCCAGTCGCCGTCGCCGAGCCGGTCCAGCGTCAGTCCGTCGGCGTCGGTGACCCCGTCGCCGTCGCCGAGTTCCCCCGGCACGCCGACGGTGGAGCCCTCCTTGCCGCCGCCGACGGGCGGCTGACGACACATCCGCCCCCGATTTTCGGGATAATTGTCCCGGTCCGTGTGGCTGCGTACCGGGCCGGCGGGTTCCTCTTCCCCTGCCGCTGTGGCATCCTGTTCTGCCGTCACCCTTCCGACACATAGACTGCCTGCCGATGGACACACAGGTCGCCGACACGCTGCTGGGCTCGCTGATCGACGGGCGCTACCGCATTCGCGGTCGCGTGGCTCGTGGTGGCATGGCTACCGTCTACACAGCCATCGATGAGCGGCTCGAACGCACCGTCGCTTTGAAGATCATTCACCCGGCACAGGCCGAGGACGCGCGGGCGAGCCTCCCCGGTTTCCTGGAGCGCTTCACCGACGAGGCGAAAACGATCGCCCGGCTGACCCACCCCAATGTGGTGGCGGTCTACGACCAGGGCACGCACGCCGGCCTGCCGTACCTCGTCATGGAGTACGTGCGCGGCCGCACGCTGCGCGACGTCCTGAGCGAGCGGCGGCGACTCAACCCGGGCGAGGCGCTCGCGATCCTCGAGCAGATGCTCGCCGCGATCGCCGCCTCCCACCGGGCGGGTCTGGTGCACCGCGACGTCAAGCCGGAGAACGTGCTCGTCGCGGAGGCGCCGAGCGGAGGCGCCGGCAACCTGATCGACAGCGTCGTGAAGGTCGCCGACTTCGGGCTCGCCCGGGCGGTCGAGGCCAGCGCCGACGAGGACTCGACCGGGCCGCTGATGGCGACGGTCGCGTACGTCGCGCCGGAGCTGGTCACCAGTGGCCGCGCCGACCCGCGCACCGACGTCTACTCCGCCGGCATCGTGCTCTTCGAGATGCTCACCGGACGGGTCCCGTACGACGGGGACAAGCCGGCCGAGGTCGCCTGGCAGCACGTCGACCGGGACGTGCCGCCCCCGTCGAAGTTGGTCGCGGGGCTCCCCCCGGTCCTCGACGACCTCGTCGCGCGGGCCACCCGGCGTGACCCGGGCGCGCGCCCCACCGATGCCGGCGCGCTCCTGGCCGAGGTGCAGGTCGTCCGGGACGATCTCGGCAACGCCAGCGCCAACACCGCGGTCCTGCGCCAGGTGGCGCAGCCGACCGTCGTGGTGTCGACGGTGCGCCCCGCCGAGCGCCCCGCGTGGGCCCGGCTTCCCGACCAGAAGGAGAAGCCCCAGCCGCGCCGGCGTCGCGCGGAGGACGCGGCGGCGTCGGAGGGCGCGATCGCGCGTCTTCGGCTGGCGTGGCGGCAGATCCTGGCCGACAAGCGGGGGCGGAAGGCGGTCACCGCCGCGCTCGTGGCGATCGTCCTGCTGGCCGTCTCCGGCGGGTGGTGGCTGGGCTTCGGGCGCTACACCGTCGCGCCGGAGCTGGTCAACATGCCCAAGGCCGCGGCCGCGGCGCAGGCCGCGCGGGGCGGCTTCACCATCGCGTACGGCGAGCAGCGCTACAACGAGAAGATCCCGAAGGACGTCGTGCTGGGTCAGCAGCCGGCGTCGGGCGACCGCATCGTCAAGGGCGGCAAGATCACGCTCATCCTTTCCATGGGGCCGGAGCGCTACCAGGTGCCGGACGTGCTCGGCAAGACGCTCGACCTGGCCCAGGCCGACCTGGAGAAGGCCCGGCTGGTGGTGTCGAAGGGCCCGGACAAGTTCGACAACAACCTGCCCGCCGGCATGGTGGTGGCCATCGATCCCCCGGTCGGCACGCAGGTCAAGCCGGGCGACAAGGTCACCGTCACGGTCAGCAAGGGCAAGGCGCCGATCACGGTGCCCAACGTTGTCGGCAAGAGCATCACCGACGCGCGCGCCGCGCTGCAGCAGCTCGGGCTGGCGGCGGTGGAGGTGTACGTCCCCTCCGAGAAGACCAAGGACCTGGTCCTCGGCCAGGACCCGCCGGACGGTTCCGGGGCGGAGCAGGGCGCGCAGATCACACTGCAGGTCAGCAAGGGTCCACCGACGATTCCGGTCCCGCGCGTGATAGACATGCCGTGCGCGCAGGCGAAGCAGATCCTGGAAAGCCAGCAACTGCAGGTTCGGGTGGACTTCAACCCGAACGGGACCGTGCGCTACCAGGTCCCGGGCGAGAACACCCAGGTACCGCCCGGCACCCAGATCGCGATCGGATGCCTCTGACATGTCCCTCAACCGACCCGTGGGTTCGCACACGCCCACCTCTGGCGGCCTCGCCAAAGCGGCCCTCCCCTACGCCGACGCGGCGGAGTCCGAGGTGGTGCAGGTCTACGTCTCCAACTCCCGCGGCTGGGCGCTGCCCATGGGTAACCCCGCTCAGGACGCCGCCTTCCGGGCGGGATGCGAAGAGCGGGACATCCCGGTCTACATCCACGCGTCGCTGCTGGTCAATCTCGGCTCGCCGACCGAGGCCACGGTCGAGAAGTCGGTCGCCACGCTGACCCACGCGCTGCACCGGGGCGCGGCGATCGGCGCCCGCGGCGTGGTCTTCCACGCCGGCAGCGCGGTCGACGCCGGCCACGCCGACAAGGCGATGGCACAGCTCCGCGAGGCACTGCTGCCCGTACTCGACGCCGCGGAGGCGGCCGGCGGTCCGGCCCTGCTGGTGGAGCCGAGCGCCGGTGGCGGGCGGTCGTTGGCCGCGCGGGTCGAGCAGCTCGAGCCCTACCTGGCGGCGGTGGACCGGCACCCGCGCCTCGGCGTGTGCTTCGACACCTGCCACGCGTGGGCGGCCGGCCATGACCTGGCCAGCGAGGGAGGCATGACCCGTACGCTCGACGCGCTCGTCGCGGCGGTCGGCGCCGACCGGCTGTGGCTGGTGCACGCCAACGACTCGCGCGATCTGTGCGGGTCGACGCGAGACCGGCACGAGACGATCGGCAAGGGCAACATCGGCGAGCCCGCGTTCGCCGAGTTGATGACGCATCCGGCCACCGCCGGTGTCCCGATCGTGGTTGAGACCCCCACCGAGGGGCACGAGGGCCACGCCGCCGACATCGCCACCCTCAAGCGGCTCCGCCCCTGAGTCGCGCGGCCCGCGGCCGCGAGTCGGTTTCCGGGTCAACAGGTCGGCGCGGGTGCCTCCGATCGCGGATCCGGCTCCTCGATGCCCATCGCGGCCAGCACCTGCCGCCGGAGCGCGTCGGCGTCGGGGGTCAGGATGACCACCCGGATCACGGTTTCCAGCAGTACGGCCTCGTGGCGGTCGGTGCCGCGTCGGTAGCGCTCGCGGTCGCCCTCGACCCAGGCGGAGTGGATGCGGTGGCCGCCACCGCAGGGGGCGAAGTCGGCGTAGTAGATCCCGTAGCCGCTCCAGCTGCGGTGCAGGGAGAGCCGGTCCCCTTCGACCAGCGCCAGCCACGGCTCGTCGAGCAACTCGGCGTTGACGCCGCGTCGGATCCGTCCCCACTGTGCGGCGGTCCAGACGCGCGTCGGCGGGGCGATCGGCTCGGGGCGTCCGATCGGAATCAACCGGTAGAAGTCAGCGCGGGTGACCGGGTCGGCTTCCATCTGCGTCAGCGTATCGAGCACGCTCACCGACGCCCCTGACCGATGGTTCAGTCTCCGGAGCCGATCGGTCGTCCCCGATCGCCCGGTCGCCGACGCATTCCCGTCGATCCGCGCCGACCCGCGCTCCCCACCCCGTCGATCAAGGAATTACCCGTCGATCAAGGGTATATACACACGAATGAAGATCAAAGCGTGTGAATACGTCCTTGATCGACGCGGCAGGCCCGCCGGGCGGGGCGGCGGGTGGGTCAGCGGCGGAAGATGGTGGTGAGGACCTCGGTCGCCCGGTCCACACCGGCGTCGTCGAGATCCAGGTGGGTGACGAGTCGCGCGGTACGCGGGCCGAGCACCGACACGAACACGCCTTCGGCGCGGGCCGCCGCGCCGAGCGCCGGGGCGTCCAGCGCCGACTTGGTCAGGTCGAGCGGCACGATGTTGGTGCGGACCCGCGCCGCGTCGACGACGCCGAACGGCGCGAGCGCCTCGGCGAGCCGCGACGCCCGGGCGTGGTCGTCGGCGAGCCGCTCGATGTGGTGCCGGAGCGCGTGCAGGCCACCGGCGGCGAGGATGCCGACCTGGCGCATGCCGCCGCCCATCCGCTTGCGGATCCACCGCGCCCGCTCGATCTTCTCGGCGCTGCCGACGACGAGCGAGCCGACCGGCGCGCCCAGCCCCTTGGAGAGGCAGACCGACAGGGTGTCGAAGAGCGTGCCGTAGTCGCGCAGCGGCACGCCGTCCGCCACGTGGGCGTGCCAGATCCGGGCGCCGTCGCAGTGCAGCGCCACCCCGGCGTCGTCGGCCACGCCGCGCAGCTCACGCAGGGTCGGCAGCGGGATGACGCCGCCACCGCCCCGGTTGTGGGTCTGCTCGACGGCGATCGCCCGGGTCGGGACGGCGAAGTAGCCGTCCGGCCGGATCATGCCGGCGACCACCTCGGGGTCGATCTCGGCGCCGACCGCGGGCCAGGTCCGCGAGGAGATTCCGCCGTACGCGGCGGCGGCCCCGATCTCGTACGTCACCACGTGCGCGTCGGCGTCGCAGAGCAGTTCGTCGGCCGGCGACACGAGCAGTTGCAGGGCGATCTGGTTGGCCATCGACCCGGTGGGGGCGAAGAGCGCCGCCTCGTGCCCGAAGAGCGCGGCGACCTCGGCTTCGAGCACCGCGACGGTCGGGTCCTCGCCGTAGACGTCGTCGCCGACCTCGGCCTGCGCCATCGCGGCCCGCATCGCGGGGGTCGGCTTGGTCACGGTGTCCGAGCGGAGATCAACCACGGAGCATCTCCGCCACGAGGAAGGCCAGTTCGAGGGACTGCTGGGTGTTGAGGCGCGGGTCGCAGGCCGTCTCGTAGCGGTCGGGGAGGTGAACGTCCTCGATCGCCTGGGCGCCGCCGAGGCACTCCGTGACGTCCTCGCCGGTCAACTCGACGTGCAGCCCGCCGGGGTGGGTCTCCAGGCCGCGGTGCACCTCGAAGTAGCCGAGCACCTCGTCGACGATGCGGTCGAAGTGACGGGTCTTGTAGCCGTTGGACGACTCGTGGGTGTTGCCGTGCATCGGGTCGCACTGCCACACCACCTTGGCGCCGGCGGCGGTGACCTTCTCCACGATCGGCGGCAGGGCGTCGCGGACCTTGTGGTTGCCCATCCGGCTGATCAGCGTGAGCCGCCCCGGAATGTTGTCGGGGTTGAGCTTCTCGCACAGCTCCAGCGCCTGTTCCGGCGTGGTGGTCGGGCCGAGCTTGACCCCGATCGGGTTGGCGATCCGGGAGATGTAGTCGATGTGCGCCCCGTCGAGTTGCCGGGTGCGCTCGCCGATCCAGAGGAAGTGGCCGGAGAGGCCGTACGCCTTGCGGTCCGACACGCGGGTCAGCGCCCGGTCGTACTCCAGGGCGAGCGCCTCGTGCGAGCAGTAGAGGGTGACGGTGCGCAGCGCGTCCTCGTCCGTCATCCCGCACGCGCGGATGAACGCCAGCGCCCGGTCGATCTCCCGGGCGATCGCCTCGTAGCGCTCCCCCGCCGGAGAGTTCTTGACGAAGCCCTTGTTCCAGTCGTGCACGGCGTGCAGGTCGGCGAGGCCGCCGGAGAGGTAGGCGCGGAGCATGTTCATCGCGGCGGCCGAGTTGGCGTACGCCCGGATCATGCGCTGCGGGTCGGCGACGCGCGCCTCCGGCGTCGTCTCCAGCGAGTTGATCAGGTCGCCGCGGTAGGCCGGCAGGCCGAGCGCGTCGGTCGCCGACGAACGGGGCTTGGTGTACTGCCCGGCGACCCGGGCCACCTTGACCACCGGCAGCGAGGCGCCGTAGGTCAGCACGATCGCCATCTGGAGCAGGGTGCGGGCGTTGGCCAGCAGGTGGCTCTCGGTGTTGTCGACGAAGGTCTCGGCGCAGTCGCCGCCCTGCAGCAGGAACGCCTTGCCCTCGCAGACCAGCGCCAGCCGTTCACGCAGGTGGTCGACCTCGTAGGGGGCGACGATCGACGGCACGTTGTCGAGGACCTTGCACACCTCGGTGACCGCGTTCTGGTCCGGCCAGGGCGGGGTCTGGGCGCGCGGCATGGTGCGCCAGCGGTCCAGACCGAGGGCCTCGTCCTCGGCGGAGTCGACGGTCGGCCGGCTGGTCTGGAGGCCGGGGGTGCCCACTGCGGGGTAGCTCAACTGATGCCACTCATGGCGCATGTCCAAAAGCGTACGGCGACCGCCGGGGTGGCCGGCCGGCGAGGGGCGGCGTTCCGGTGCGTGGGACCTTGGCTGGTCAGCGGCGGTCGGGGGGCCGCGAACGGCGTGGTACGGCGGATCCGCGCTCAGGAGGCGGCAGGCGTGGGCGTCGGGGTGCCGCCGAGCTTCTCGTTGGCGATGCACCAGCCGTCCGCGTTGGTGACGGTAAACACGATATTGACCGGCACCTTCCGGCTCTTGGCGACCACGCGCGCCGAGGTGGTCACCTCGTGCTTACCGGCGACGACGCGCGCGCCGGTGACCTTCGCCTGGTCGACGGTGAACGCGGCGCTGAAGTCGCCGTTCGGGGAAGTTGCGGTCTTGTCGAACGCGGCCCGCAGCGGCTCGCACAGTTGTGCGCGCCCCTTGGCGACGTCCTTGTCGGTCATCGCCTCGAGATAGGTCTGCACGACCTGGCGGGACTCGGCGGCACCGTCGCTGACGGCCTTCGGGCTTTCCGAGTTGCCGTCGCTGACCTTCGGGCTTTCCCAGCTACCCCCGCTGGCGTTGGCGTTGCCGTCGTCCGAGCCGCACGCCGCGAGGCCGAGCGGCAGCACCGCGAGCGAGCCGATCAGGGTGACGGCAGGCAGGGTACGCATTCGCATGTCGCTCCTCTCCGTCTGTGACCGGTACGGACCGCACCGGTCGACCGAGTCTCACACATAGATCGTTACGCACCGGTGAACCCCATCCGCACGGAAGGACCCCTTCATGGGAGAAGGAGCCCTTCCGCACATCTCAGTCCAGCAACTCGGTCACCGTGCCGGCGGCGACCGTACGACCGCCTTCGCGGACCGCGAAGCCGAGCCCGACGTCCATCGCGACCGGCCGGCCGAGCTCGACGGTGATCGACACTGTGTCGCCGGGCGCCACCTGGCTGAGCGGTCCCAGCTCGACCGCCCCCACCACATCCGTGGTGCGGAAGTAGAACTGGGGCCGGTAGTTGGCGGCGAACGGCGTGCGCCGCCCGCCCTCGGCCGCGGTCAGCGCCGAGAGTCGCGCCGCGAACCGGCGGTGCGGCCGTACGGTGCCCGGCAGCGCCACCACCTGGCCCCGCTGCACCTGCTCGCGGCGGACCCCGCGCAGCAGCACCGCGGCGTTGTCCCCCGCTTCGGCCACCGGCAGCGACCGCCCGAAGGTCTCCAGCCCGGTCGCCACCGTGGACAGCGTCGGACCGAGCCCGACGACCTCCACCGGGTCACCGACGCGCAGCGTGCCCCGCTCGATCGCGCCGGTGACCACGGTCCCGCGCCCGGAGATGGTGAGCACGTTCTCGATCGGCATCAGGAACGGCCCGTCGAGCTGCCGCGGCGGTAGCGGGACGTGGCGGTCGACCGCGTCGAGCAGCTCGACGACCGAGCCCACCCACCGCGGGTCGCCCTCCAGCGCCCGCAACGCCGACACCCGGACCACCGGCACCTCGTCACCGGGGAAGCCGTACCCGGTGAGCAGTTCGCGCACCTCCAGCTCGACCAGGTCGAGCAGGTCCGGGTCGTCCACGGCGTCGGCCTTGTTCATCGCCACGACCAGATGGGGTACGCCGATGCGCCGGGCGAGCAGCACGTGCTCCCGGGTCTGCGGCATCGCCCCGTCGAGCGCGGAGACGACCAGGATCGCGGCGTCCACCTGCGCCGCCCCCGTGATCATGTTTTTCACGTAGTCGGCATGGCCGGGCATGTCCACGTGCGCGTAGTGCCGCGTCGCGGTCTCGTACTCGACGTGGGCGATGGTGATGGTGATGCCGCGGGCGACCTCCTCCGGCGCCCGGTCGATGCCGTCGAACGCGACGAACCGGTTGGCGGCCGGGTCGCGGTCGGCGAGGACCTTGGTGATCGCGGCGGTCAGGGTCGTCTTGCCGTGGTCGACGTGCCCCATCGTGCCGATGTTGAGGTGCGGCTTGCTCCGTACGAACTGGCTCTTGGCCATGATGCGTCCTCAAAGGAGAGACGGTTGGCGGACGACGTACGCGGCCGGGGCGCCACCCCTGAGTCGACCGCGCCAGAACCGCGCGTCCGGACACCACGATCAGGTGGCGCCGGGAATCCGGGCCACCCTCCTCCGTGGGTTCTGCTGGTCCGGGAGGAGGGTCAGCCTCGCGCGCCGTTATCCAGCCGTCCCACGCACACGGCGACGGCGCCGGGCAGGCAGGTGCCTGCGGGGCGCGCGAATCCAACCGTGGCGAACATGCCGATCACGGTAGCCAGGAGCGTCGATCCGGGCCACCGATATACGCAGCGGGGCGGGGAGCCGGCAACGCCGACTCCCCGCCCCTGCCTGCGGCTGCGTTGGCTCAGCCGAGGCCGTTCTTCACGGCCGTGATGAGCTCGCCGTTGGCCGTGTCGCCGGAGAGCTCCCAGAAGAAGGAGCCACCCAGACCCTGGTTGTTGGCGTACGTCATCTTGCCGTTGATGGTGCTCGGGGTGTCGTAGCTCCACCAGTTGCTGCCGCACTTGGCGTACGCCGTTCCGGCGATGGTGCCGGTGGCCGGGCAGCTGTTCTTGAGGACCTTGTAGTCCTCGATGCCCGCCTCGTACGTGCCGGGCGCGGCGCCGGTCGCCGTGCCACCCGGTGCGGCCTGGGTCACCCCGGTCCAGCCACGACCGTAGAAGCCGACGCCGAGCAGCAGCTTGCTCGCCGGCACACCCTTGCTCTTCAGCTTCTGGATGGCCGCGTCGGAGTTGAAGCCCTGCTGCGGGATCCCGGCGTACGACGTCAACGGCGAGTGCGGCGCCGTCGGGCCCTGGGCGTTGAACGCGCCGAAGTAGTCGTACGTCATCGGCATCAGCCAGTTGAGGTTGTTGACCGCACCGGCGTAGTCGGTGGCGTCGATCTTGCCGCCGTTGCTGCCATCCGCCGTGATGGCGGCGGTGACCAGCGCGGACGAGCCGAACTTGGCCCGCAGCGCCCCGATCACGTTCTTGAACGCGTTGGGTCCGCTGGTGTCGCACTGCAGCCCGCAGGCGTTGGGGTACTCCCAGTCGATGTCGATGCCGTCGAAGACATCGGCCCAGCGCGGGTCCTCGACGAGGCTGTGGCAGGAGTCGGCGAACGCCGCCGGGTTCTGCGCGGCCTGGGTGAAGCCGCCGGACCAGGTCCACCCGCCGAAGGAGTAGATCACCTTCAGGTGCGGGTACATCTTCTTGAGCTTGCGGAGCTGGTTGAAGCTGCCGCGCAGCGCACCGGCATCCCAGGTGTCGGCGACGCCGTCGACGCTGTCCGCCGCCGTGTACGCCTTGTCGTAGTCGGCGTAGCTGTCGCCGATGCTGCAGCGGCCGCCGGTGGTGTTGCCGAAGGCGTACAGGATGTGGGTCAGCTTCGCGGCCGAGCCGCTCGTGTGGATGTTCTTGACGTGGTAGTTACGCCCGTAGACGCCCCACTCCGCGAAGTAGCCGACGACCTTCTTGCCGCCGGTCGGCGGGGGCGTGGTCGGGGGCTGCGTGGGCGGGGTGGTCGGCGGCTGCGTCGTCGGCGGGGTGGTCGGTGGCTTGGTCGTGGGCGGCGTCGTGGCCGGCGGCGGGGTGCCGCCACCGCAGGAGGCGCCGTTGACCGTGCAGTTCGCCGGGGCCTTGAAGCCGCCGGTGGCGTTGTAGCCCCAGCTGAACGAGGCGCCGGGGGCGAGCGCGCCGGCCCAGCTCTTCTTGACCGCCACGTAGTGGTTGCCGCTGCTGGTCACGTCGGCGTCCCAGAAGCTGCTGATCGTGGTGCCGGCCGGCAGGTCGAACTCGATCCGCCAGGTGCTCACGGAGGCGTCCGAGCCGTTGGTGACGGTCACCTTCGCCTCGTGGCCGGTCCCCCAGTCCGACGCGGCGGCGAAGGTGGTGGTCACGCTGCCCGCGCCGAGGGCCGCGGTGACGGGTACGGCGGCGACCGCGAGCGCGACCGCCGCACCGGCCCACAGGGCGCGGCGGAGGGATCTCTTCATGTGGCGTCTCCCCAAACAGTTAGGAAACTTTCCAGAAACGTAGTGAGACGCTACTCAGAAGTTCATCGCCTCGTCAAGATGTCTATATTTCGATCTACCGGACACGTGCCCGTGTTGGGGTTGGGCAAGTGATCTCGTCGGGCGTCAGCGTGTATGAGCGTCCCGCGATCTGATCGACACGGCGGACACGGAGGGCCAAGGAGATCCTGTCAGCAACCTGATCGGTGCCGGTCAGGGAAAGCAACGCGACCCGAACTGAATGGTCTACCCCCGCGAAAATCCCGTATAGATCCAGAACGGCCGCACCTACGGCCATCCACACGACGGAATTGCCGCATCGACCGATGGTAATCCGGTATGAGACGTGAGCCCGATTCGCGGCGCGGTCAGCTTGCGAAGAGAGCACCGGGCGGGAAGTCGCCGCTTTCGCGCCACGCCTTTTTGATCTTCGAGGAGATTGCTCCGGCGGCGGCGTCGAAGTTGCCGTCCTCCGCGCGCACCTCCCACGTCTCCTTGTCGATTACCAGCACACGATTGAAATCCCTGTCGAAGCCGAACTCATAGCGCACCTCGCCGGGCCCATCCACCAGCTTCCGAGCGGTCACCATCATGCCCACTGCCGTTACCCCCAGGGCTCCGCAAAGTCTTCGAACGTCGGATCAGGAATCTGCCGTTGCCAGTTGGACATCTCGTTGGCCGCCGCGTGCGCCTCCTGATAGGTAGCGCCCGGATGATCGCGATAGTAGCGAGATTCGGCCAGCTCATGCTCCAGCAGCGTCACGTCCTGGGGCAACTGCCTACCGCTTCTGAGGCGCAGCCACGCGTCGGCCGCACAGGAACTGCGGGCACGCTCCGCCGAAGAAGACTCGCTGGTCGTCGGTAACGTCGTGTGGCTCTATCGCGAGGGGTCCGCGGCAGGCGAGGTGACCGTCGCCGGCACGACTGAAGGCGACGATCGGCTGCGACGGATCTGGGTGGAGCTTGCCGGCAGCGACTACGAGACGGCGGTTCGCGCCCATCAGGAGATGCTGCAGGTTTCCGTGCGCGGAGACATCGTCCGGCGCGGCACACGGTCCTATCTCACTCGCGCGAGCGGCTTCCAGAGCATCCCGGAGCCGACCGATCCTTGATCGGGCACCTTGATCAACAGTTCGCGTTCGACACCGCGAGAGCCCTGACCCGGTCCAAGCCACCCATGGCGTGCCGGCCATCGCCGCGTGACAGTCGTCGGCCGCGCCCGCCGCGTCAGGTCGGCAGTGGCCGGGGGACGGCGCGGAACGCCGCCCCCGGCGTACGTCAGATCCGGAACCCGGCAACCAGCTGCTGCAGCTCGCTGGACATCTGCGCCAACTGCTCCGCGGCCTTGCGGGACTCGCCGACTCCGAGACTGGTCGCCCCGGCGGCCGTCGCGACGTTCGTGACGTTCTGAGCGATCTCGGTGGTGCCGCTCGCGGCCTCCGCGACGTTACGGCTGATCTCGCTGGTCGTCGCGGTCTGCTCCTCGACCGCGGAGGCGATAGTGGACGAGTAGCCGTCGATCTTGTCAATGACCTCGGCGATGCGCCGGATCGCCTCCACCGCCGCCTGCGCGTCGCCCTGGATCGCCCCGATCTTCCCGGAGATGTCCTCGGTCGCCCGCGAGGTCGCCTGCGCCAGGTCCTTGACCTCGCTGGCGACGACGGCGAAGCCCTTGCCGAGCTCGCCGGCGCGGGCCGCCTCGATCGTGGCGTTGAGCGCCAGCAGGTTGGTCTGCTCGGCGATCGAGGTAATCAGCTTGACCACGTTCCCGATCTCGCCGCTGGACTCGCCGAGCTTGGTCACGGTCGCGTTCGCGGACTCCGTGACCTCGACCGCGGTCTGGGCCACCCTGGCGGCGTCGGTCGCGTTGTTGGCGATCTCGCGGATCGACGCGCCCATCTCCTCGGCGCCGGCCGACACCGTCTCCACATTGCGCGAGACCTGCTCCGCGGCGGCCGCCACCGCGCCGGCCCGCCCGCTGACCTCGTCGGCGCTGCCGGCGATCTGCGTGCTCACCGCGGACAGCTCCTGGGCGGCGCCCGCGAGCGTCTCGCTGTTGCCGCCGATCCGGCCGATGGCCTCCCGCAGCCGGTGCGTGGCCGTGTCGAGCTGGCCGGCCATGCGGCCGACCTCGTCGCGCTGCCGCACCCCGGCGCTGCGCGTGAGGTCCCCCTCGGCGAGGCCCTCCGCCACATGTGCCACCTTGCGGACCGCCTCAACGATCATCCGGGCGATGTAGAGGCCGAACACCAGCGCGATCAACACACCGGTGACCAGGACCACGATCGTCGTGGTGCGGGCCGACGAGTACGCCGCGCGCGCCTTGTCCAGGCGCCGCTTCGCGTCGACGCTCTCCGCATCGGCGATCTGCTGCGCGGTCTCCGCCGCCTTTTGGGCATGCGGCGCGGCAACCTCGTCGCGGATCTTCGAGAACCCGGCCATGTCGTCCCGCCGGCTCGCCGGCAACATCTGTTCGTCGCGGACCTTCGCGTAGTTCGCCCACGCCTCACGCACCTGCGGAACCAGCTGGGCCACCGTGGTGTTCGACGCGTACGCGTCGAGGTCGGTATTGAGCTGGTCGTCCAGCTTCCGGATCGTCTCCTCGTACGTGTCCTTGTCCTCGTCGGACAGCGCCACGGCGTGGTTGAGCACGTTGCGGCGTCCCTCGGCGATGTCCAGCATCACCTTGTCGATGCGCTGGACGGGCAGCAGGCCGCTCTCGTAGACCTGCGTGACCTCGTCGTTCAGTTGGCTCATCCGGTTGACCGACAACACGCCGATGGTTCCAGCGACCGCCGTCATCACACCAATGATCAGCAAAATCTTTGTGTTGAGCGAACGATCGCCGATCAGGCGTGCCAGGAGCCCGCGTGCATGGCGATCGGGCGGTGTGGAGAAGTGAGCGGACATGGCATCACCTTTGGTGGAGGTACGGGGTCGGGGCGCGCCCGAGGAATTGATTCGCCCGTACCGTCGGAAACGTACGCCGTACGTTTAGGAATTTCGGTTGTACAGAAAGGGTCGATATGGCCGTACGGCGACTGACCGAACGTTCCATCGCGTCCGCCGCGCTCACCGTCATCGACGCCGAGGGCATCGACGGCCTGACCATGCGCCGCCTCGCCACCGAACTCGGCACCGGACCGATGGCGGTCTACCACCACTTCCCCGACAAGGACACGGTGCTGGAGGCGGTCACCCAACTGCTGTTCGGCGAGGTCGAGCCGCCCGCCGCCACGCTCGACTGGCAGGCGGTGATCCGACACATGATGTGCGCGCTACGGCGCAGCGCGCTGCGGCACCCGAACGCCGCCCCGCTGATCGGACGCTTTCCGCCCCGTACCCCGGATGCGCTCGCCTTCGTCGAGGGCGGCTTCCGCGCCCTGCGCGCCGCCGGATTCGACCCCGCCGAGACCGCCCGCGCGTACCGGATCGTCACCGCGTACGTCCTGGGCAGCCTGCAGTTCGAGCTCCGCGACTACTTCGGCAGCCACCCCGCGGCCCAGCCGCCCGAGGGCTCGCTGAACGAGGTCTCCGTCGGCCGACTCCTGCCCACCGTCCGCGAGGTCGGCGCGGAACTCGCCAAGCAGGACCACGACCAGCAATTCGAGTACGGGCTGCGCGTGCTGCTCGCCGGCCTCGCCAGCACCTGCGACGGCTAGTACGGCAGCCGCCGTGTGAGATGCCGCTGGGGAGGTGTCCCTAGGGGTTCTGTCAAGCGGCGGGGATCTGCTCGCTCCGTGCGCCCGTCGCCGCCGCCCTGCTCACAGCCGCTCCTCACGCCGAGTCGTTGGCCGGAGGCCAGCTCTCGAGCCGACGGATGTTAGTTCGGGCCAGATACGAGAGCTCGGACGGCGCAGGGGGCGCACCTTCCGGTACGCCCCCTGGCCTTATCCCGTTCGTCGGGTTACTTGGCGAACGCCTGGAACTCCGCCACGCGCACGTTCAGCGCCTGTGGGCTCGCCGTCGTGCAGTCGGTGTTGGCGCGCGGGTCGGCGTCCTGCTCGCCGGCGTAGTCCGGGGCCCCGGTGCACTGGTTGGTGACCACCTCGAACCGCAGGTGGGTCGCCGTGGTGCGGGGGATGTCGAACGACCGGATGATCAGCTCCGGCGCCCGGGGGCGTGGCGCGACCGAGGGGAACGCGTCGACCGGGCTGGTGTAGACCGGGCGGAAGTCGGCCGTGGCCGAACAGGTGACAGCACCCTTCGCCTCGCAGGCGAGGACCCGGAACTGCCGCAGCGCGGAGAACCGGCTCTGGTTGCCGTTGTCGGCGTCGGTCGGAATCGTCGGCCTCAGCATCGCGCTGACCTGGACCCGACCCACCTGCTGGGCGCCACCGGCCAGGTCAACCGTCACCTGCTTGCCCGCGACCGGACTGTTGAGCGACGCCCAGTTCGTCGCCTCATCGTCGTCGACGACCTTGTCGAGGTTGATGCCGTCACCGGAGACTGCTGCGCCGGCCGCGCCCGAGGCCAGATTGAGGCGCATCTCCACCGGAAGGTCGCGTACCTGGCCGGCCTTGACGGTGACCGGGCCGAGCCGGACATGTCCGCGTCCCGGCGCCCGGGCGACGAACTCGTACGTGCCCGGCACCAGCTTGACCTCGCCGGTCAGCGCGGTCGCCGGATCCGTGTCGGCCACCGGCACCGCCCGGGCCTGGTAGTCGCCGACGAACAACTGCGCACCCGCGATGGCCGCACGGTCGCCCACCGGCCGGAACCGCACCGTCGCCTCCTTGGCGTGCGGCGACGCGAAGCTCGGCACCGGGTCGACGTCGGTGTGCCCGATGCTGCTGGCGCCCTCGCCGAGGCCGCGCTGCGCGAACGCGTTCCAGAGCAGGTCCTGGTTCGCTCCGCCGAAGCGGATCCGGTCGGCGGCGAGCATCGCGTCCCGAGCGTCGACCATGCTGACCTGACTGACCGCCATCAGCAGGAACGAGTCGAACACGAGCTGAATCCAGCGCCGGTTGCCGGGGCAGGCGGTGACCGGGACGATGCCCTTCGCGCACGCCTTCTGCAGGAGCGAGTTGCCGGCGCCGTAGCGCCGCATCATCGCGCTGCGGATGTCGACGTTGGTGGCGCTCCACACCTCGCCCGAGGCGTGCACCTGCAGCCCGACGAAGTCGTAGTCGATGTGGCTGTAGTTGAGCGGGCTGACGCTCATGTTGTAGTTGCGGATGCCGGCGCCCGCGTCGCCGGTGGCGTACTCGCCGATGGTGAAGCCGCGGCGGCCCGCCGGGGCGTACCCGTGCTCGTAGAGGTACTCCATAGCGAGCTGGTCGGACCAGCTCTCGCTCATCCCCTGCGGCGAGCTGACCCCGGCGCTCGGGCCGGCGATCATCCGGTTGGTGATCGCGTGGGTGTACTCGTGGGCGATGACCGACATGTCGTAGTCACCGTCCACACAGGGGGCGTAGAAGGAACCGGCGATCGGCTGCCACAGGTACATGTTGGTGATCGGAGCGACGCCGTCGGGGAAGGTGATCTGGTTGGCGTTGTCGCGGGCCGCGAAGTCCGGCGGCCCGCCGCTGACCCCACCGGCCTGCGCGTTGCCCTGCTCCGGGTCGTTGCCGAGGCCGCCCCGGCCGGAGTTGTCGTTCTGCATGTTCCAGGTGGCCTCGGTGAAGCCGAGGTGGTAGGACCAGTCGTGCATGCGGTTGTGCATGGCGAACAGGTTGGCCCGGGCCGCGTCGAGGTCGTTGCGCTGAGGCGAGTTGAACACCTCCGGGTTGCACTTCTGTTCGTACCACTGGTTCGTCCACGGGTACCGGTAGTCGCGGTTCGGCCGCGCGGTCGCCGTCTCGGTGCCGACGGTCAACGCGTCGTTGCTGAACCAGTTGTGCACCGCGATCGCGTTGTTGCCGCGGGTCGTGTTGGTCGACTGGCCGGTCACCGGGTCGACGTCCCAGGGCAGCGGCGAGGCGGAGGTGCGGACCACCTCGTCACAGCCCGGTCTCGGCGCGAAGCACCAGCGGTCCCGGGTGTCTTTCGACGAGTAGTCGGTCGACGGCGAGTTGGGGAAGACCTCCCACTCCGGGTTGTCGCCGTGGTGGTCCACCAGGTTCTCCCGCACCAGCACATCTCCGTCGCGCCCGTCGACGTAGCTGGTGAAGGCTTCCGGCTCCGCACCGGACAGGTCGGCGCCGAGCACGACCTGATAGGCCGCCCGGGGGCCGCGGTCGGCGGTCGGCACGGCCACCAACTGGGTACGGAGGATCCGCGCCGCAGGCAGGCCGGCGTCGCTCCTGGCGATCTCCTCGGCCCGCGTCTGCGACAAGGTCGCCGGTGCGGGCGCCGCGCCATCGCGGGCCAGCGACGAGGAGACGTGCCAGACGGTCCCCTTACGCAGTCCGACGGAGAGGATGCCGTCGACCGCCGCCGGGAGATCTCCGAAGCGTTGCCGGAACAGGACGGTGGCACCCTCGCCCATCGGCGCGACGGTCAGCAGCTCCAGCGACTGGGCGCCGTCCGCGGAGAGGCCCAGCAGCTCGCGGTTGGCGTCGACGTAGGCGCGGGCGCCGGCGACGGGCTCGGCCGGTAGGCCGGTCGCCAGAGGCTTGCCGGTGGAGGTGAGCGTCGAGGGCGTGCCGAACGAGGTCCAGCGGGCCCGGGCGCCGAGCGCGTCGGCCCGGTCCCGCTGCCGCGCCGTGGGCGACACCCTGCCCTTGCGGTTGTCCCTGCTCTTGTCCTGGGCATGGTCGCCCGGGACTTGTACTGGCTCGGCTTCGGCCGCCGGTCGGCCCCCTGGTGCCGCCTGGCTGCCGGATCCGGCGGCCAGGACCAGCGCGGCTGCGACCAGCAGCGCTGTGGTCCCGGCGGACGCACGCGATGGTGTGCGCACGATGCCTCCTTGGTTGATCGACTGATACCGTTCTGGCATCCGATCAGGAACCGTCGCCGTCGCGACATGGGTCGAACATCTAAATATGCATGCATCCCCATGCGTCGACGTCGGATACGCGCACCGAAAATCAACGATCGGCGCCCGTGTTACCCGACAACCGGGGGCAGTCCCCGTCGAGCACCAGGCCGCGTCCGGCCGCCGCTCCGTCTGCACGGGCACCGTCGACGCGGCGCACCGCGCTGGTCACCCGCGGTAGCCGCGAAGGCCACGGACCACCGAACTAGAGTCCTCGATCATGGGAGATGCGCTCGGAACCATCGGGGCCGCGGTGGCCGTGTTCGCCGGCACCAACATCGACGACATCATCGTGCTCACCGTGCTCTTCCTGTCCTTCCGAGCCACCGGCAAACCTCGCCCCTGGCAGATCTGGACCGGTCAGTACGCCGGCGTCGCCCTGCTCGTCGCCATCTCCGCCGTCGCGGCCCTCGGCCTGACCATCGTCCCCGACCGGTGGGTCGGCCTCCTCGGCCTGATCCCCTTCGCCCTCGGCGTCAAGGGACTGATCGCGGCGATCCGCAGCCGAGGCGACAACGAACAACCCTCGCCGGCAGTCGCGACCGGGCTAATCTCGGTCGCCGGGATCACGATCGCCAACGGAGCGGACAACATCTCCGTCTACACCCCCATGTTCCGCACCATCGGCCTGACCAACAGCCTGATCACCGTCGCCGTGTTCACCATCGGGATCGCCGCCTGGTGCCTAGCCGGCTCCTGGCTCGGCTCGCACAAGAACGTCATCACGGTGGTCGAGCGCTACGGACACTGGATCGTGCCCGGCGTCTTCATGCTCATCGGCGCCGTGATCATCCTCGAGTCCGGCGTCCTCACCGGGACCGGCACTCACTGAGCACCATCGGCGCGGGCGACACGACAGTAAGCCCAACAAAACCCGCTTCAGGGCTTGCACAGTTCAGTAAAGGTATCCGTTGAGGAGCTCGGCCAGTGGCGCGAGCCGCACCTGGCGATACTTAGCGACCCGCTCCACGCTGCGGTAGGGCGACGGCTACGTCGAGCCAGGTTCTACAGATCGAGGTAGGCGCGACCATCGGGCGCAGCCGCGCTACGGCGATGATGCTGCGTTCTGGCCCGTACAGCCCAATGGCGTCGGAGTGAGCCGGCCGCACGCGCTACTACTGCGGTACGTCGCCATCCGGCTCCTCCTCGAAAGCGTCCGGCAGGTACACCTGATCCGCTGGCACCCCGGCCGCCGTCAGTCGGGCCCGCGCGTCCGCGACCATCGCCTCCGGGCCACAGACGTACACGTCATGGTCGTCCCAACGCCCGCGCGTCAGCGCCATCCACGTCGCGGTCCCGCGCTCGCGCGTGCGCACGAACGCGTCGTCGGAGAACGCGACCAGCATGGTCAGCCAGGGATGGGCGCGCTGGAGTGCGTCGAGCGTGATCGAGTCGTACAGCTCGTCGAGGGTGCGCGCGCCGACGACGAGCGTGATCCGACGGTCGGCGGGGTTGCCGGCGGCGAGCTGCTCGACCAACGCCCGCAGCGGCGCCAGCCCGGTGCCGCCGGCGATGAGCAGCAGGTCGCGGCGGGGCGGCCCGTCGAGCGTCAGGCCGCGCCCGGCCGCCGGGCCGAGCCGCACGATCTCACCGGGGCGTACGTCGTGGACGAGCGCGCCCGACACCTGCCCGCCGTCGACGGCCCGCACGTGCAGCTCGATCGTCTCGTCGGGGCGCGGGGCGTTGGCCGGCGAGTACCACCGCCACTGCCCCGGCCGACGCTCCGTGTGCAGCGGGATCGCCTGGCCGGGCCGGAAGGGCAGGCGCGGCTCCGGCCGTACCGTCAGGATCGCGATGCCCGTCGCGGGCCGCTGGTGGCCGACGACCTCGGCCGGCCACCAGGCCGGGCCGCCGTCGCCCGCGTCGGCGGCGGCACGAATCAGCGCGAGGCTGGCCGACTGGTACGCCCGCTTCCACTCCTCCGTCAACGTCGGCGTCCACGATGGACCGAGCTGGTACCGAAGCGTCTCCAGCAGCGCCTCGCCGATCATCACGTAGTGCGCCGGCAGCAGCCCGGCCCGGCGGTGGACGCGGGCCAGCACGGTCCGCAGCGCCGCGCGGGTCGCCGGGGTGCCGATGCGGGCGGCGAGCTGACCGAGCGCCGCGAAGAGTTCGCCGCGCTCCCCCGGCGGAATGAGCACCGGCAGCCCCCGATGGCAGCCCTGCACCGCAGCGCAGAACTGACAGGCGGCCTGGTCAGCGGCGGCGCTCACGGTCGCCCAGCTCTGCCCGAGCCGGGTCACGGCGTCGTCCCGTCGGCGAAGGCGCGCGCGACGGCGGCGATTCCCGCGGCGGGCAGGTCCATCGCCCACAGCACCCCGGCCAGATAGTCCAGCACCCGGCGGTGATGCCCCTCGCTCAACCCCAATCCCTGCCACGCCTCGGTCACCGGGCGCGCGATGTCGCCGGTCGACCCACCCAGCGCCGCCGTCAGCAGCAGCGCCAGATGCCCGGCCAGCCGCGACACCTCCACCCCGACCAGGTACGGCGCCAGCTCGGCGTCCGCCGCCACCAGCCGCAGCCACCACCTGACCGCGTCCCGCACCCCGGCTGCGCCGCCCAACCGGTCGAACCACTCCGCCGTCATCGGGTACGCCCGCCCGGTCATGCCCACGGCGACGCGTCCGGGTCGCCTTTGTCCGCCAGCTCCCCGATCCGCTCCGCGGGAACCTCGGCCGCGAGCAGCACCCGCCAGCCCCAGCGCGCCAGCCGGCACGGATGCGGCGCCCGGTCGTTGCGGCAGATCGTGCCGGCCGGCCACTCCTCGGCGGCGTGCACCACGACCGCGCGTACAGCCAACCGCGCATCCTCGTCCGAGACGGGCTCGACCACCGGGAACTCCCCCAGCGCGTCCCCAATCGGATCCACCACTAGCACCGCCACGATCCGCCTCCCTGAAGTCGACAATGGAGCGGCACCGAGGCGGGCGGGGTCGACTCTCCTGGGGTGGGGAGCAGGAGGCTGCCGGAGCCCGGCACCCGCCCCGGGCCGTGCCTCGATCGTGGGGCGGATGCTGTACGGGCAGAATGACGGGACGCTGATGCGACATATACGCACGGCGCATAGGTTGGATAGCCTTGCTGCGTTCTATCAGCGCTCCACTGATGTTCGAGGTACGCGATGCCGAGGCAGCGAAGGACGCTGTACTGCGCGTGTGGGACGCGGTTAGCGCACGACAATCGCACGGGCACCTGCGGCGGTTGCCGCCAGGAGCAGCGACGCCGGCTCCTGGCTCCCCCGCCGTTGCCGCCAGGTTTCTGGCGCACGAAGGAGTTCCGAGCGGCATTCGCGAGTCGCCACATCGGCCGCGTCATCAAGGTCTACCGCCATCACCCGATTCACGGCGCCCGTCCGCTCCCGCAGGAGGTCGTGGCTAGCTGGATGGGGCAAACGCAGGCGCAGCTCAGTCGACTGGAGAACGGCCCCGCCCTACGCCATATTGATCGGCTTGCCGCATGGGCCAGGCTCCTCGACATGCCGCAGGACCTGCTGTGGATCGCCCTACCGCCGGGGACGTCGCCGAACCGCGACCACCACGCACGAGGGAACGCGCGTGAAATGCCTTCACCCGAAGCCCATCTGCACTTCATTCGGTCACTGCGTAGCGCTGACCGGCAGGTTGGTGGCGGGCACCTCTATGCATCGGTGACGGCCTACCTGGCTGACACTGGCGATCTATCTCCACAGCAACTCCCCGCGGCGTTCGCACCGAAGCAACTCCTCGCCGCTACGGCGTCTTTGAACGAGATGGCGGGATGG
The DNA here is from genome assembly GCF_040659735.1 of Micromonospora sp. NPDC049679. Classification (NCBI taxonomy): domain Bacteria; kingdom Bacillati; phylum Actinomycetota; class Actinomycetes; order Micromonosporales; family Micromonosporaceae; genus Micromonospora; species Micromonospora sp. NPDC049679. The sequence goes on along the minus strand of NZ_JBFANZ010000015.1, from coordinate 66,338 downwards.
ATGGCCCATGACTCCGCTGCGGCCGGCCCGGCGCGGAAACATCTGTACCGTGCGATGGCGCTCGCGGGGCACAGCGGCGATCATCAACTCGCCGCGCAGGCGTCCGCCAGCATCAGTCACTTTGCGTGCCATCACGGTAATTCCAGGGCGGCCATCTCATTCGCGCAGGACGGATTGAGACATCTCGGAAGCGGGCCGCCACACGGCCGTCTCCAATCGAAACTCCTTGCCATGCAGGCACGCGGCCTGGCATCTGGAGGAAGGGTTGCAGAAGCGGCTACCGTCCTCGCGGAGGCGGAGAAGGCTCTTCAGCGAGAGACGTGCGTGACTTCCGACTGGCTGAGCCCATTCGACACCGCATCTTTCGCCATCGAAGCGGCTCGCTTCTTCCTGCGCATAGGTGACCTTGCCGAGGCGCGGAGACGACTAGAGGATGCACTCGCCCATACGCCTGCTGTCCGCGTCAGGAGCCGGGCGTTCGCTCAACTGATGCTCGTCACCGCGCTCCTCGGCAGGGGTGAACTGGACGAAGCTTGCTCGCTGGTTGAAGAAACATTAGGAGTCGTCGCCGGGCTTGGTTCGGCGATCATCGGAGACCACCTCGACCACGTCGGGATGCTACTCGCGCCGCACACCACGACGTCGCCACATGTCACGCCACTCCTGGACCGCCTCCGCAGTGTCGTGCGCGAGCAAGCATGGATCGCTTCGGTTCACGCGCTCCACGAGGCCACGATTCAGGGCGAGCCAGCTGATGGATGACCGTCCACTCTTCGAACGTGACCCGGCGGCGTGGCACGCCCACCTCGCGGAGGGCAACGCGAGACAGGCGCGGAAACGCGTCGGTGCGGACGTGCTGATCCGCAACGACCGGGGCGAGGTGCTGCTGGTGAATCCGCGGTACAAACCGGACTGGGATCTTCCAGGGGGCATGGCCGAGGCCAACGAAGCTCCGCACGGGGCGGCGCAGCGCGAATTACGGGAAGAACTCGGACTTCAGTTGAGGCTGCAAACCGTTCTGGTGGTCGACTGGGTCGCCCCGCACGGACCGTGGGACGACAGCCTCATGTTCGTGTTCGACGGTGGGACGCTGACGAACGCGCAGATCAGTAGCCTCCGGCTGACGGACGACGAACTGACGGGCTATCAGTTCTGCTCACCAAAAGCAGCGAAGTCCTTACTTCGCCCCTACGTCGCGGCCCGCGTCACGGCGTCCATCGCGGCGGCGGCAGAGGGTTTCCCGTGCTACCTGGTCAACGGAATCAGAAGTTTTGGTGCAGTCCACCCATCTGCCGCCCATCCTACGGCCCAATGAGCTCATGAACCACGAACTGACTTTCGCGCACCATGACGTTGACAGCGCAAAGCCGGTAGTCGACCAACTGGTCGCGGTCTACCTCGAAGCCCACGAGGATGACGGCCCGTTTTACAGCGAGGACCGCTACCGCCGCCAATTAGCGGCGCACATGAACGTGCCGGGCTGGAGCCAGGTGGCGGCGAGTCTCGGCGACGAGATGATCGGGTACATCTACGGCTTTCCCCTGCCGCGTGGGACACGCTGGTGGGAAGGGCTGCAGACGCCGGTACCTGACGACTTCACCCATGAGACCGGCCGGCGCACGTTCGCACTCAGCGAGCTGTTGGTCCGGCCAACATGGCGTCGACGGGGCATTGCCAAGGCACTGCATGACGAGTTGCTCAACAGCCGACCCGAGGAGCGGGCCACCCTGCTCGCCCGTCCCGACAACGAACCGGCGCAAGCCACGTACGCCAAGTGGGGCTGGCAGAAAGTCGCAGAGTTGTGTCCAAACTGGGAGCACGCGCCGCTCTTCGACGTGCTTCTCCGCCCGCGAACTGCACCAGCACGAAACCTGCTCTAGCGCCTACGACGCTTCTTCCTGCTCCGTGACCGTTGGCGGTAACACGAGCGCCATCCGCGTATTCCGTTGCAAGACCACGCAGGGATGATGCCCATGTCGGCCCGCGAAGGGCCATTGGCGCGGGAGAATGCCACCCAGCGGCACCGAGGGATCGAGCGCCGACGCGGTAGGGAGCGGGAGTGACCGGAACAGCACCACGACCAGTCCTGTACGTCATCGCATGCGGCGGCCGGCCCGCCGGTGAGCTGGGTCCGTTCGCCAAGTCGTGCCAGGACGAGGGGTGGGACGTGTGCGTCGTGGCCACCCCGTCGGCGCTCAAGTTCATGGACCCGGTAGCGCTGGCCGACCTGACCGGCCATCCCGTGCGACACGACTACAAGCATCCGGACGAGCCGGACGTGCTCCCGCCGCCCGACGCCATGGTGGTCGCGCCGGCCACCTTCAACACGATCAACAAGTGGGCGTACGGAGCGAGCGACACGCTCGCGCTCGGCCTGCTCAACGAAGCGGTCGGCCTCGGTCTGCCGCTCGCGGCCGCGCCGACGCCCACCGCGGCGTTGGCCCGGCATCCGGCCTTCACCGAGAGCGTCGCGCGGTTGCGGTCCTGGCGGGTCAGCGTGCTCTTCGACCCCGGACGTCTCGCCACCGGCGACGCGCCGCCGTTCGTGCCGTGGGACGCGCTGATCGAGACGGTCGCCCACTGGCGCAGCCGCCGCCTTCCGGGCGTTACGCCCTGACGGGTCAGACCGGGCGGCGGCCGGAGAAGCCGCACTCGACCCGGTGGTACCACCGGATCTCCTCGTCCCCCTCCAGCCAGCACCAGAGCACGGGTCGTCCGTCGCGTTCGCCGGAGAAGTCCAGCAGCATCGGCGCGAAGCCCTTGACCTGGATGTCGTGCCCGTTGAGCTCCTCCAGAATCGCGTAGATCCGGGCCTCCAGCGCCTTGACCTCGGGCACTCCGCCGAGCGGGCTGGTGCCGCCGTCGGCGAGGTCGGCCCGCAACTCGGTCAGGTCCGCGCGGAGGTTGATCAGCTCATCTATCCGGGGGCGCAGCGTCGCCATCAGGTGGCGCGCCTGGGCGAGGGTGAACACGCCCGCCAGTATGGTCCATCCGGCCGGGTGCATTTGCCCCCACTGTGCCGGGATAGCCGTACCTGAGTCGATCGCCCGAGCTGTGCAGGCCGCTGCGCGTGCTCCGGAAAATTGACCATGCGGTCCGTAACGTCCGGCCGGCGGCTGACACAAGTATGGGTATGAGGGAAGTCAACGACCGGGAGACGGACTGGTTCCGCGGGCTCTACGCGCGGCACTATCCGGACGTCGTGCGCTATGGCCTGCGCCGGCTCGACGGCCCGACGGCGGCCGAGGAACTGGCCCAGGAGGTGTTCCTGGTGACCTGGCGGCGCCGGTGGGAGGTGCCGGCGCGGACCCTTCCCTGGCTGTACGGGGTCGCCCGTCGAGTGCTGGCCAACCATTGGCGGGCGCAGCGGGCCGTACCCCCGTCCGTGGAACTGACCGAGACGGTCGCGCTGGACCGGCATGACGGCGTCGTGCGGCTGGTCGACGTGCGTTCGGCGCTCTTCCGCCTGTCCGACGACGATCAAGAGATCTTGCGGCTGGTCGGCTGGGAGCAGTTGTCGGTGGGCGAGGCGGCGCTGGTCCTGGGCTGCGGTCCGGCCACGGCCAAGGTGCGGCTGCACCGGGCACGGCGGCGGCTCACCGCGATGGTGCGGGAGCGATCCGAACCGACCCCTTCGATCATCAGCCAGCTGGGAGGAGCGCGATGAGCAAGCGGGTGCGGGAACTACTTGAAGCGGCTGACCCGGCGCGTGGGGCGCAGGTGGGGGCCGGTGATGTCGAGGCGCTCCTCCTACTCGCCCGCGCCGACATCACTCCCCACGCCGCTGTCGTGCCGGCGCGGCCACGGGGTTCGCGGCTCGCCGTCGTCGGTGCCGCCTGCGGCGCCATCGTTGTCGTGGCGACCGCGATCACGGTCCTGCAGCCCACCCCCGGACCGCCCGGATCGCCCGCGCCCTCCATCGTTCCGGATACCACCCGGGTCCCGGCCGACTGCCTGACGCCGATCGCGGACGGTCTGCGAGCCACGTCGTACGACGGGCGGACCGGACGGTATGAGTACCTCCACATGACAGGGCACAGCGGCTATCAGATCCAGATGCCGGGTAGACCCACCGGCGTCGCCACGGCACTGTTCAGCCATGAGACATCGCAGTGGCTCGCGGCCGACGGGTCGGGACGCATGCGCGTCGTTCGCGGGGCGCCGACGTACCCGGACGAGGCGTCGCGGAGTTTCTACGCCCAGCACCCGGATATCGGGCCGAAGGCGGGTAGCGAGACGAAGGACCTACGCTCCGGAGACTTCACCGTCACCGTGTTGCCCGCCGCGAATCCGGCAGCGATGGAGCAGGCGCTGTACCAACCGCGGGAGAACGGTCCGTCGCAGGCGCTCGTCGGCGTCGCGGGCCTGAACAGCCAGCGGGTTCTGGACTCTGCGCACCGGGCTGCTGTGCTGCGGTTCCTCGCCGGAACGGAGGGGGTGACCTGCCGCGGCGAACAGACCGATCCCGCCGGACGCAGCGGCATCGCGGTCTCGGCCGGCGGTGGCCGGAGTCCTCAGCCGAGCCCCGGCGACCAGGGCCGGGAGTATCTGCTCATCGACCCGCAGACCGGGGAGGTCCTGGCCAGCGGCGTCGGTGACGCCACCGCCGCGGGTGTCGTCACGTGGTCGACGGTGTACCTGGAACGGGGTCACACGGACGTGCTCGGCTGACGACGTCCCGGAAACGGAGGCGCAACCGCCCACCGCTCATCGCCGGCGTCGGCGGTCGCGTCGCGCCGTAGGGGCGACTCGTTGGAGGCATGTGACCCTGCCGGATCTGTCGGAGTATCGGCCGCACAAGGTCGTGACCGATGTCGATCTTGAGGGCGTGGTCGTGCCGGGTCTGTCGGCCACGTTCCACCGCCGCGCGGCCGGGTCGCGGGTGCGGACCGTCGGCGTCTACCGCTACGCCGGGGTCGAGCTCTTCATGGCGTGGGGGTACGTCGGCGAACCGCACTGCCGGTTCACCGCGCTGCGCCGTTCCGACGGATCGTGGGGGCCGCCCCGGCCGGGCTGTCCCCCGGTTGCGAAGGCTCGCGACGGCGGGCGGGTGACGGCGCTGACGATCAACGGCCATGTGCTGCCGACCGCACCCGGTCGCCCACCCGCCGTACCGAGGGGGAGGGCGGATCCCGGCGTGCCGCCGCCGGCACCGGTGACGCCGTAGATCCACATTGCCCCGGGAGCCGTTAGCGCGTGTCCGGCCGACCAACCCGCCGCGAAACGGGCCCGGACGGCAATCCGGCACGATCAGCCGGACACGCCGCTAGACCGGCTCCGACGCGGCCGCGGGGGAAGGCGCGGACCGGCGTACGAAGATCAGAGACGCGACCGTCAGGCCGAGCGCCAGGACGAGCGAGACCGCGTGCACCAGCGGGTGGACGATCGGCACGAAGGCGATCACCGCGACCGGCGCCTGGACCATGGCGACCAGCGCCAGCAGCAGTCCGCGCCGACGGCCACCCCAGAGGTACGCGGTCCAGAGCGGCGCGGTGACCACGGCGAGTACGAGCACGTCCAGCGCGGCGTGCAGGGCCGGGTTGGTGGCCTTGTCGTGAGCGAAGGCCGATGCCGGAGCGGAGACCATCAGCGCCGCCGCCACAATGCCGAGGATGATCGCTGGACGCCGCATGATCCACCTCCGAGAGTGCCGATATCGCTACTCGTTGTGGTGAAGGTAGTAGCGCGGCATCCCCGGTGGGAAGGGGGTGAAACATGAATGAACCTATTAGAGGTTCTGCTCGGCCAGCTCCCGCGCCCGGTCCCGGGCGGCCTCCAACGCGGCGAGCAGCGCCGCGCGGACCCCGTGGTTTTCCAGCTCGCGGATGGCGGAGATGGTGGTGCCGGCGGGCGATGTGACCGCCTCGCGCAGCTTGACCGGGTGTTCGCCGGAGTCACGCAGCATGACCGCCGAACCGATCGCGGTCTGCACGATCAGATCGTGCGCCACCTGACGCGGCAGCCCGAGCAGGATGCCGGCGTCGATCATCGCCTCGACCAGCAGGTAGAAGTAGGCCGGGCCGGATCCGGAGAGCGCCGTGACGGCGTCCTGCTGCGACTCGGGCACCCGGATGGTGGCGCCGAGCGGCTTGAACATCTCCTCGGCGAGCATCAGGTGCGCCGCGGTCGCGTGCGGGCCGGCGGAGATCGCGGTCATCGCCTCGTCGACGAGCGCCGGGGTGTTGGTCATGACCCGGACGACCGGGGTCCCGTCGGGGAGCCGGCGGTTGAAGAAGCTGGTCGGCAGGCCGGCGCAGAGCGAGATCACCAGCTTGTCGGCGGGGACCTTCGGGCCGATCTCGTCCAGCAGACCGGCGGCGTCCTGCGGCTTGACCGCGATCGCGAGCACCTCCGCCTCGTCGACCGCGGTGAAGTTGTCGACCATGCGTACGCCGTAGCGGGCGCCCAGTTCGGCGGCGCGCTCCTCCCGGCGGGCGGTGGCGAGCAGCTTGGCGGCCGGCCAGCCCGCGCGCAGCAGCCCGGAGAGCATCAGCTCGCCGATCTTTCCGGTGCCGATCACCGCGACCGTGTGCGCTCCCGGCACCACTACTCCCGGCATGACCGCGTCCGTCCCCTCATTCACGTTCCGCACCCCCGCTGATCACCGCCACGACCCCGCCGCGGCCTCCGTCGATCAAGGACTTCCCCGTCGATCAAGGGTTAGTTCACACGATTGAAGATCAGACCGTGGGAGTTTGCCCTTGATCGACGGGGTCGGCCTTGGTCGGTCAGCTGCCGAAGAAGACCTCGGCCTCGTTGTAGCGCTCCAGCGGCACGGTCTTCAGCTCGCGCGTCGCCTCGGCCAACGGCACCCGCACGATGTCCGTGCCCTGCATGGCGACCATCTTGCCCCAGTCACCCTCGTGCGCGGCGTCGATCGCGTGCAGCCCGAGCCGGGTGGCGAGCACCCGGTCGAACGCCGTCGGCGTGCCACCGCGCTGGATGTGGCCGAGCACGACCGTGCGGGCCTCCTTGCCGGTCTTCGCTTCGATCTGCTCGGCCAGCCACTGGCCGATGCCGCCGAGACGCACGTGGCCGAACGAATCCAGCTGCTGGTGTTGCACCACCATCTGGCCCTCCATCGGGTGGGCGCCCTCGGAGACCACCACGATCGGGGCGTACTGGTGCTGGAAGCGCTTCTCGACGTAGCCCGCGACCTGGTCCACATCGAACGGCCGTTCCGGCAGAAGGATCACGTTGGCGCCGCCGGCGAGCCCGGCGTGCAGGGCGATCCAGCCGGCGTGCCGCCCCATCACCTCGACGACCAGCGTGCGGTGGTGGCTCTCCGCCGTGGTGTGCAGGCGGTCGATCGCCTCCATCGCGATGTTGACCGCGGTGTCGAAGCCGAAGGTGTAGTCCGTCGCGCCGAGGTCGTTGTCGATCGTCTTCGGCACCCCGACGACGTTGACGCCGAGCTCGTGCAGCTTGGTCGCGACCCCCAGGGTGTCCTCGCCGCCGATCGCGACCAGCGCGTCGACGCCCTGCTCCGCGAGATTGGTCTTGATCTTCTCGACGCCGCCGTCAATCTTGAACGGGTTGGTGCGCGACGAGCCGAGGATGGTGCCGCCGCGGGGCAGGATGCCCCGGACCTCCGCGATGCCGAGGGGCTTGCTGACCCCCTCCAACGGACCCCGCCAGCCGTCGCGGAAGCCGATGAACTCGTGTCCGTACTCAGCGACGCCTTTACGCACCACCGCTCGGATCACCGCGTTCAGACCTGGGCAGTCGCCGCCGCCGGTGAGCACGCCGATACGCATGATCTGCTCATCCTCCAGGAACTCGAGGTAAGCCCATTCAAGCCCCAGGTACGCAGTCAGGTCAGACCATCGGCGTCGTTGCCGGCCCGGGGCGGGCCGTCAGTGCGCACTGTAGTCGTCCGGCAAGGCGGCGGGCCACCACGTTGGACGATCTCTCTCCCTCGCGACCCGACGGTGCGAACGCGGTCCACGCGCGATGATCGGCGTGATCAGGGAGCCGACGTCGTGGCGCGCCGACGACACACGCGGGCCGTTCCCTGATCACGCGGATCTCGGGGTCAGGAGCGGGTGCGCATGGCGTGCCAGCGGGCCAGATTGTGGCGGGCGTCGACGAGTGCGTCGTGCCGGCCGGACTCCGCGTCGGGCAGCGGCGGGCGCCCCCGGTCGTCCCAGAGCTGGCGCAGTTCCTTGGTGAAGCGCGGGATCTCCCGTGGCAGCGCGGGCATCGCACCCCAGAGCTGGGCGAGCACCACGTGGTCGTACGCCGCGAACCAGGCCCACAGCTCGATCTGCTCCCCCGGCCGGCCGCGCAGCGGCTCGACGAGAAACTCGTAGAGCTCATCGCGGATACGCTCCCGCGACCGCCACGCCCGGTCGGCCGGCGAGGGCAGCTTGTCGAGCACGTTGCGACGCACCCACGGTATCGCCCGGGAGTCGTCGAACTCCGTGGAGACCGCGTAGAACTCGCGGCCGTACTCGTCGACGACGCCGATCGACACCAGGTCGACGGTCCGGCCGTCCTCGATGAACTCACAGTCGTAGAAATAGCGGTAGACCATCACCGCCATCCTTGCCGATCGGCGGACGCCGAGTGACGGCGGGGCGGTCAGTGGTCGCACCCGGGCGTCGGAGGGCGCGGCCGGCGCGTACGGATCAGCGCCCGGCACAGGAGGATCAGCGTTCGACGCAGGCGATCCGGGCGAGGGCGTCGCGGGCGGCGTGCAGGCCGGCGAGGTTGTCGGCGGCGTCGCGCACCCCGGTCACGTCGGCCTCGTGGATGCGACGGGCGAACCAGTCGGCCTGCGCCGCCCAGCGGAAGCGCAGCAGCACCGGCAGCGTCGTTTCGATCTCGTCGCGCGGCACCGGCCCCGCCGCCGCGTAGCCGTCGAGCAGGTCTCCGGCCACGTCCGGGCCGCCGGCGTACATCACCGCGGACGCCACGTCGAACATCAGCGGGCCGCTCGCCGCGGAGCCCCAGTCGATCACGCCGGTCCGGCCGGTCCCGCCGGGCACCCGGCGCAGCAGCGCCAACGCCCCCTCGGCGAGGTCGACGACGAGCCGGCCGGCGAGCGTGCGTACGGGCGCCCCGGCGTCGATCCCGCGGGTCAGCAGATGGTGTGCGGCTGCCAGACCGGCCTCGAAGTGGGCACGCCGCTGGGCCGGAACGAGTTTGGCGACGTATTCCTCACCGTCGACGGCGACCAGCCAGGTAAGTGACGTCAGGCCGCGGGCGAGGGGCGCGATGCGGTCGGGAACGCAGTGCCACCCGGTGCGGAGCGCCCTGCGGAGCGCATCGTCGTACGCCACTGCGGAATTATCCCTCACGCGGCTCTCCGTGGCGATAATGCAAAAGCTCCGTTTTAGCGGTGATAAGTGGCGACCGGCCGGAGAGAAGCTGATTTCAACGCCTCTCCGGCCGGCCCGGCATCCCCGCGGCCCCGACCCGCCGAGCCCCCGTACGGCCCCCACCCACCGGCGGATCTGAAAGAAGTCTGCCGGGGCACGATGCACAGGACTGTCACAGAAATGATTCCGGGGGTGTACAGCACGCGACAGGCCCGCCATGATCTATGTTGATATCGCTCAACGAGTGGTATCTGCTGTTAGTTCGCCTGCTTCCGGGCGACACGAATTGTCCGGAGCAGGACTGTGGTCCTTACCGGGGAGGGGTTGGACCGTGGAGGTTCGCCTGCCGGATCCCGGTGATGCGCTCACCGGCGTCGAGATGTTCGCTGGTCTCGAGCCCGAGGTGCGTCAACGGGTGATCGCCGCGGCGGTGCCCCGCACCTACCGCAAAGGCCAGTTGCTGTTCGTCGAGAACGACCCCGGCGAATCCCTCATCGTGCTCAAGCGCGGCGCCGTGGCGGTGTTCCGCACCGCGCCGACCGGCGAGCGCGCGGTGCTGTCGGTGATCCGCCCTCCGGACGTGCTCGGCGAAGTCTCGCTGCTGGACGCCTCCACCCGCTCGGCGTCGGCGGAGGCGATCGAGGACTGCACGGCTCTCGCGCTCTCCCGGGGCGCCTTCATGGACCTGGTGCACTCCAACCCGCGCATCCTCGACGCGGTGATGCGCTCGCTCGGCGGGCTGATCCGCCGGCTCACCGAGCAGAACGCCGATCACGTCTTCCTCGACCTGCCCGGTCGGGTCGCCAAGACGCTGGTCCGGCTGGCCGGGGAGAGCCAGGCGCCGATGATCACGATCGAGCTCAACCAGAGTCAGTTGGCCGAGATGGCCGGCGGCTCGCGGCAGAGCGTCAACCAGGCGATCGGCTCGTTCGCCAGCCGGGGCTGGCTGCGTACCGAGGGGCGGCGGATCGTGGTCACGGACGTGTCGGCGCTGCGCCGCCGGGCGGGCATGGCCGACCGCTAGGACGTCAGACGTGGTTCGGGGCGGGACGCCGACGGCGTGCCCGCCCCGCATTCGATCCGGTCGCGTCAGGGGCGGTCGCTGGTCGGCCCGGCCCAGGCCTGCGGGTCGGTGGTCGGCCCCGCCCAGGTGATTCCTTCCTTGCCCCCGGTCGGATTGTCGCCCGTCGGGCCGGCCCAGTTGGTGCCGTCGCTGTGCACGATGCCCTTGGACTCGAGATCGGCCAGGGTCGCCGCATCCACGTCCACCATCTCCCCCGCGGCGTGGCTAACGCCTCCGCCATCGGTCCACTCCGCGTCAAGCCGGACGTAAACCATCGACGTATCTCCCTCTTTAGTGGTGACCAACGGCTGCCCGACTGTAGCCCGCACCACCCTGGACGGGCACTGTCCATTAACCAACAGCCGGGTTCACGACAGAGCGTCCGCCCGCGATACTCGGCACTGGCGGCCCGACGGTCGCCGTGCGCGATCCCGACCGACCGAGACATGCCAGGAGGCCGGCATTCCCGCCCCATGCGCCCGGTGTGGCCGGACCGCTGCCGACGAGGACCGTTTCTGCGGTGGCTGCGGTGCGGAGTTGGCGTCCGCCTGCCAACACTGCGGCCACCCGCTCCCCTCGGACGCCGCCTTCTGCACGTCCTGCGGCGCCCCGGTGGCGGACGGGGCGCGACCGGCCTCGGGCACCCTGGAGGACCGGCGTCGGGTGAGTGTCCTCTTTGTCGATCTCATCGACTTCACCCCCTACGTCGAGCAGTCCGATCCGGAGCTGGTCCGGGCCATGCAGACCGGCTTCTTCTCCGCCGCCCGGCGCGTGGTCGGGCAGTACGGCGGCGTGGTGGAGAAGTACATCGGCGACGCGGTGATGGCGCTCTTCGGCGCCCCGGTCGCCACCGAGACCGACGCGCTGCGGTGCGTACGGGCCGGTTTGGAGCTGCAGCGGGTACTCGCCCGGTTCGCTCCCGCGCAGGACGCCCGGCCGGCCGGACAGCAGCGCGGGGGCGCACGGGCCAGCCTGCGGTTCCGGGTCGGCGTGGCCACCGGCGAGGCGCTCGTCGACGTGGCCGCGGCGCGTGACGGGGGGCAGGCGATCGTCGCCGGCGACGTGGTCAACACCGCCTCGCGGATACAGTCGGTGGCGCCGCCCGGCGGGGTACTGGTCTGCGGCAACAGCTACGCGCTGACCAAGACCGGGATCCAGTACGAGGAGCAGCCGGCCGTCACGCTCCGCGGGCGCTCCTCCCCCACCGAGGTGTGGCTGGCGCTCGCGCCTGTGCAGCGCCAGCAGCCCGACCGCGAGCCCGACGTCACCCCGCTGGTCGACCGCGAACACGAGCTGGGGTTGCTGGTCAACGCGCTGCACCGGTCGATGCGTGATCAGCTGCCGCAGGTGGTGACGCTGCTGGGCCGGGCCGGGATCGGCAAGAGCCGCCTGGTGCGTGAGCTGTTCCGGCACGCGGAGCGGCTCATCGACGAGCCGTTGACCTGGCGCACCGGGCGCTGCCCTCCGTTCGGGGAGAACGTCACGTTCGCCGCGCTCGCCGACATCGTCAAGGCCGAGGCGGGCATTCTCGACACCGACACCGCCGGCTCGGCCGCCCAACGGCTCGAGTCGGCGGTCGCCGAACTGGTCGATCCCCTGGAGGCCGACCGGCTGACCGACGCGCTGCGCCCGCTGGTCGGGCTCTCCGGTCCGAAGCTCCCCGCCGAGGAGACCGAGTCCGCGTGGCGGCGGTTCCTCGTCGCGCTCGCCGCCCGCAAGCCGACCGTGCTGGTCTTCGAGGACCTGCACTGGGCCGACGACACGATGTTGCGCTTCATCGACCTGCTCGGCGGCTCCGCGCGGGACGTGCCGTTGCTGCTGCTCTGCACCGCCCGGCCGGAGCTGGTCGACCGGGATCCGAGCTGGGCGGGGTCGATCGCCGGTTCGCTGACGATCACCCTGCCGCCGCTGCGCAACACCGGCATCGCCTCGCTCTACGCGCACATGTTCGGCCAGGCCGCGTTCTCCGCCGATCTGCTCAGCCCGCTCGTCGAGGTCGCCGACGGCAACCCGCTCTACGCCCACGAATACGTCCGGATGCTCATCGAGCAGGGGGCACTGCAGCAGTCCGGGCGGGGATGGTCGCTGGAGAAGAGCCAGAACCTGCCGATGCCGGACAGCGTCCACGCCGTCATCGCCAACCGGGTCGACCTGCTCGACGCGCAGGACCGTACGGTTCTGCTGGCCGCCTCCGTGGTCGGCATGCAGTTCTGGCCCGGGGCGGTCGCCGCCGCCCTCGGCCGGCCCGTCGAGACGGTCGAACGCGCACTGCGGCGGCTGGAGCAGCGCGACTTCGTGCACGAGCAGCCCACGTCCACCATGGCCGGGCAGTCCGAGCTGCGCTTCCGCCACGTCCTGGTCCGCGACGTCTGTTACCAACGGCTCCCCCGCACCGAGCGGGTGGCCCGGCACGAGCGGACCGCCGACTGGCTCGACGGGCTCTCCCGCACCCGGGACACCGACCTGGCGGAGGTGCTCGCCCACCACCGGTGGGCCGCACACGAGATCGCCCGCACGTTGGGGGTCGACACCGACCGGTACGCCCCGGCGGCGCGCGAAGCGCTGCACCGGGCGGCGCGCCGGGCGTACTCGTTGCACGTGCTGGACGCCGCGGCCAGTCACGCCGGTCGCGCCCTTGCGCTCGCCGACGACACCGACCCGGTCGGCCGGCTTCAGCTTGAGCTGCTCAGCACGGAGATCTCGTTCTACCGGGACGGCACCGGCTTCCTCTCCGGTGGCGGCACCGAGCAGTTGACCGCGCTCGCCGACCGTCTCCACGCCCTCGGCGACCGGGCGTGTGCCGCCCGCGCCTGGACCCTGCTCGGCAAGGCCGCCTGGCTGCGCGCCGACCGGGACGCCGCGCTGTCGTGCCTGGACCGGGCGGTCGCCCTCTTCGAGGCGCTGCCGGACACGGCGGAGAAGGCCGACGCCTACGCCGAACTGGGCCGGCTGCACATGCTCAACTACGAGCGCGACGCGGCGATCAACGCGGCCGGCATCGCCGCGGACATCGCCGAGCGGCTGGGGCTGATCGAGGCGCGCACCAACGCGCGGATCACGATGGCGGCGGCGCGTTACCAGGCCGGCGACCGGGTGGGGCTGGACGAGCTGCACTCCGCCACCGAGTTCTGCCGCCGCCACCAACTGCTCGCGCTGCCCCGCGCGATCCAGAACCTGGCGTACGCGATCCGCGAGGAAGGCGACTGGCTCCGCTCGGACCAGCTGCTGACGGACGGCTCCGACAGCGTCCACGGTGGACATACCTTGGCGACCGGATACTCCGGGGAGGCGATGCGGGCCTACTTCGCCGGCGAGTTCGACAAGCTGCTCACCGCCGCCGACGCCTTCGTCGACACCCCGACCGGGCGCTGGGACATGCAGGTCCGCGGCCTGCGCTCCTGCCTGCGGGTGCTGCGGGGCGAGCCGGTACCGGGCGGGAAGGAGGCGGTCACGCCCTCCGGCGCGGGCCTGCCGCGGCCGCTCTCCGAGCCGGTGGACGCCCCCGGCGACGACGTCACCGACGCGCTCGAAACCGCCCGGCGCAGCGGCTTCCACCGCCTGCACTGGACCACCCTCGGCCTGGGCGCGCTGTGCCGCGCGCTGCAGGGGCGGCACAAGGACGCGACCGAGCTTCTCGACGAGCTGGCCGGGACATGGTCGGCGGTGCCGGCGCTCGCCAGCGGAGAGTGGATCGCCGCGGCCGCGTACGCCGCCGCACTCGCCGGACGGGACGCGGCCGGGCAGGTGCGCGGGATGCTCGACGGGGTCGGCCACCGCACGCCCTGGGCGGAGGCGGCGCTACGGACGGTCAGCGCGGCCGTCGTGGCCGCCGAGGGGGACCACGCGCGGGCCGGGCAGCTCCATCTGGCCGCCGCGGAGATCTACGCCCAGATTCCGGACACCACGGACCGGATGCTGGCGCTGGCGCTGGCGGCGGGCGAGCTGGAACGGGCGGACGACCGGAGCGCGGCGGAGGTGGCGTTGGCGGAGGTCCGCACCTTCGCGCTGCGCAACCAGGCCCCCGGCCTGCTGCTGCTGACCGATCCCCCCGGCACAGCGAATCCCGGAGCCGACTGGTCCCCCACCCTCGCCTCCTGACCCCCGGTCGGCCCTCCTTGATCGACGGGGGCGGGGGTCAGGCTGCGACGCTCTCGCGGGGCTCGGCCTGCGCGGGGACCACCGCCTGCGCCTTCGCCTTCTGGGCGTACATGTCCACGTATTCCCGCCCGGAGAGCTCCATCAGGTCGTACATGATCTCGTCGGTGACCGCCCGCTCGACGAAGCGGTCACCGGACATCCCGGCGTAGCGGGAGAAGTCCAGCGGAGCACCGAAGCGGATCTTCACCCGCTTGATCTTCGGGATGAGCGCGCCGGGCGGCTGGATCTCGTCGGCGTTGAGCATCACCACCGGAATGACCGGGGCGCCGCTCTCCAACGCCAGCCGGGCCACGCCCGTCTTGCCGCGGTAGAGCCGCCCGTCCGGCGAGCGGGTGCCTTCCGGATAGATGCCGGCGAGGTTGCCGCCGCGCAGCACCCGCAGCTGCGTGTCGAGCGCTGCCTGCGCCGCCCGGCCGCCGGAACGGTCCACCGGAATCGTGCCGGTGCCGACGAAGAACTGCTTGATGAGCCAGCCTTTGATCCCCTTGCCGGTGAAGTACTCCGCCTTTGCGACGAAGGTCACCTTTCGCTTCACCATGAGCGGCATGAAGATCGAGTCGGAGAAGGAGAGGTGGTTGCTGGCGAGGATGGCCGGACCCGAATCCGGGACGTGCTCCCTCCCCTCAACCTGCGGTCGAAAGATCAACTTCAGCGCAGGGCCGAGGATGATGTACTTGAGCAGCCAGTACAGCACCGGTGTCCTTTCCGAGATGTTCCGCGCTTCCCCACGTCGGTCGCGTACGCGGAACTGTCGGCAATGAGCCTACGAAGCAGGTACGCCGCGCCACAACGCACTCCCGCAACCAGCGGCCGCCGTGTCACGATTCAGTGCACGGCGCGCGCACCTGGGGACGCGTCGCCGGATCGGGATCGGGCGCTCGGGCGCGCCGGTGAGGAGTGTGTCGGGTGTCAGCGGGCGGCGCACGTCGGGGTCGGCGCGACAACGGCCTCGACGCGAGCGAGTACGCCGTCGTGGGCGACGTAGACCCGCGCGTCGGCGAGCATCTGCTGGATGTCCTCGCCGCCGGTGGCATCGCCGCGTATCTGCAGCCCTCCGCCGATCTCAACCCGATCACCCGTACGACGACGGTGCCGTCCCGACCGGTGGACCGGCTCTTCGTCGACCGCGCCCACCTCGAGACCGCCCGCGGCTACCTGTCGCAGTTGACCGAGGACGAATCCTCCCTTCCCACCGAGCCGACGCGCGAGCCCGACGTCGATGCGGCGTGGGCCAGCATCGTCGCGGGCTACCACGCCCGGGTCGATCCCACGGCGGTCCCGTGGCCCGCCTCGGAGAACCTCCCGGCCACCAACGGTGCCGGCGATCGGGGCGACCTCGATCCGGCGGGCACCGCCACGGAGACCCCCCGGGTGGACGAACCGGGACCGGACCGACCGGCCGCCGATGGCGGCGAGGGTACGGGAGTACGCACGCCAGAGCGGAAAACCGACGTACCGGGCGAGCCGCACCGACTCCCGTACGCGGGCGACATCTCCGGCATCTCCGTCGGCCGTCGCCGTGACGAGCCGTCGCTTCTGGACGGTCTGGACACCTTCGGCGCGGATCTGCCGGACGACGACGAGGGCTACACCCCGCCTCCGCCCCCGCCGCTGCCCAGCGTGTCGAAGTACGCCGCCGTGGGCGTGCTCGGCATCGTCGCGGGCTTCGTGCTCTTCTTCTTCCCCGACCTGCTGCCGGTCGATCGCGGCCTGGTCATTCTGATCGGCTTCGTCAGCGTGCTGGCCGGCTTCGTGACGCTGATCTGGCGGCTCCGTCCCGACAAGGACGACGACTACGACCCGGACGACGGCGCGGTCGTATAGGCGAGTTACATACTGCGCACCACATCAGCATTGAGATATGTGGGCACTCTGCAACGCTCGCGTAACGTGCCGTCAGTAGGAATACTTCTAGTAGGCCATTCCCCCTCACGGACCCGCGATCGCTCGTCGGACGCGGTTGTCGCCTCGCCGAAACGAGGTGCCCGGATGCGACAGAGTTCTCTCGTGGTGGTGGCCAACCGTCTGCCGGTCGACGACAGCGTGGCGCCCGACGGCGCCTGCGAATGGCGTCGCAGCCCGGGCGGTCTGGTCGGCGCCCTGCACCCGATCCTCCAGCAGACGCCCGCGACCTGGGTGGGCTGGACCGGCGACGCCGGTGACGCCCCCACCCTCCCGGACGTCGACGGCGTACGGATGCATGCCGTCGCGCTCTCCGCCGAGGACATCCGCGACCACTACGAGGGCTTCGCCAACGCCACCCTCTGGCCGCTCTACCACGACTCCGTGGAGCACCCGACCTACCACCGTCGGTGGTGGGAGGCGTACCAGCGGGTCAACCAGCGGTTCGCCGACGCGGCGGCGGAGACCGCCGAGCCGGGCGCGCTGGTCTGGGTGCAGGACTACCACCTCCAGCTGGTGCCCGGCATGCTGCGGGCGCTCCGCCCCGACCTGCTCATCGGGTTCTTCCTGCACGTGCCGTTCCCGCCACCGGAGCTGTTCATGCAGCTCCCCCGCCGCGCCGAGCTGCTGCTCGGCATGCTCGGCGCCGACCTGGTGGGCTTCCAGCGGGTGCAGGCCGCGCACAACTTCGCCCAGCTCGCCGCCAAGGTGCTCAAGGTGCCGGCCACCGACCGGCGGATCGCGGTCGAGGGGCGGGTGGTACGTGTCGGCGCGTTCCCGGTCTCCATCGACATGGCGGAGATGGAGGCACTCAGCGCCCGTCCGGACGTGGCGGCCCGGGCCGTACAGCTCCGCGCCGACCTCGGCGACCCGCAGCACGTCATCCTCAGCGTCGACCGGATGGACTACACCAAGGGCATCGAACATCGGCTGCAGGCCTTCAGCGAGCTGATCGCCGAGGGGCACATCAAGGTGCACGACACGGTGATGGTGCAGGTCGCGGTCCCCAGCCGGGAGCGGGTCGCGCAGTACCAGATCCTGCGCGACCGGGTGGAGCGCGAGGTCGGGCGGATCAACGGCGAATTCGGCCGGGTCGGCGAGCCCGCGATCCACTACCTCAACCAGTCCTTCGACCGGTCCGAGCTGGCCGCGCTCTACCGGGTCGCCGACATCATGGCGGTCACCCCGCTGCGCGACGGCATGAACCTGGTCGCGAAGGAGTACGTCGCCGCCCGCGTCGACGACACGGGCGCGCTGCTGCTCAGCGAGTTCGCCGGCGCCGCCGCCGAGTTCCAGCAGGCGTACCTGGTCAATCCGCACGACCTCGACGGCCTCAAGTTGACCCTGCTGCACGCGCTGGACGCCAGCCCCGCCGACATCACCGACCGGATGCGGTCGATGCGCGCCCACCTGCGGGTGCACGACATCCGGGCGTGGGCACGCTCCTACCTGACCGCCCTCGACCGCAGCGGCGCGCTCGCCGCCCGCCTCACACCCTGACCGCCGCGGTCGCGCCCCACCTAGAAGGACGCGCGCTTGTCCAACCAGTCGAGAATCGCGTCGATCGGTTCCCGCCAGCGCGCGTCGAGCATCAGGTCGTGCCCCATGCCGGGAAAGAGCAGCGGGGCGCCGCCGTACCGCCGCGCCGCCCGGTCCAGCGCCGGGGCCGGCACCACACGGTCCTGCGGACTGCCGATCACCAGCATCGGCGGGCCACCGACCGGCGGCTCCGGCGCCCGGTGCGTCAGCACCTGCCATTGCGCGCGCGCCGCGGCCCGCCCGAGTCGACTCACGTACGTGCGGGCCACCGTGTCGGGCAACTCGCGGCTGAACAGCTGCCGCCGGCTGAGTCGCAACTTCCCGCCGACCAGGGCCGGCAGCGTGCCGACCGGGTTGCGGCGCAGCGCCGTCCCGACGGTGGCCAGGCCACCGAGGACCGGAGCGACCAGCACGCCGGCACGGGCGGGATAGCGCGCCAGCGCATGGCTCACCACCAGCGCCCCGGCGCCGTGCCCCACCAGCACCGCCTGGCGCGGCAGACTCGCCGCCACCTGCACCACGTCATGCGCATACGCCCGCAGCGTCGCGTTGGGGGCCGCCGCACTGCCACCGTGGCCGCGCAGGCTCACCGCGTGTGCCGGGAAGCCGCGCGAGGCGGCGTGCTCCAGCCAGTGCTCGCCGAAGATCCAGGCGCCGTGGCCGAAGCCGGGCACGAAGAGTACGGGCGGTTTGTCCTCGTCCACCTCGGGGGTCGCGGCGAGCACCTCGCGGCGGGCCGCTGGCACCGGGCGGGTCCAGTCCCGGGCCCGGATGATCCGTGTTCTCGCCGGCCCCGTCACGCCGCCACCTCCAACTCGTCCAGGGTCTTCTGCAGCGCCCGCAGGTAGTCGACGTGGCTGACCTCGAACCAGTGCCGCGTCGAGTCCTTCACCTTGGCGTCGTGCCAGCGCCGCCCGGCGTCGGACTCGACGCGCGCCTGGAAGCCGCCGGCCCGTTCCGGGGCGGTCTGGCGCAGCCGCAGCCACCGGGCGATCGCCACGGTCTGCCAGTGCACCAGGGTGAAGAGCCCCGAGTCGGGCTGCAGCAGCCCGGCCACCGCGAGGGTGGGATGGCGGCGCGGGAACGCGTTGAGGTAGAGGGTGGGGCGTCCGCTGCCGTCGTCGCCCAACACGTTCGGGTCGAGGAAGTCGAAGCGGGGCAGGTAACCGGTGGCGAAGACGACCAGATCGGGTTCGATCTCCTCCCCGCCGACGAGTTCGACCGAGTTGCGCCGGAACCGGACGATGTCGCGCACCGGGGTGATCGCGCCGTGCCCGACGTAGTAGACGAGTTGGCTGTTGGCGATCGGGTGCGTCTCGTAGACCTTGTGGTCCGGCGCCGGAAGGCCGAACCGGGTCAGGTCACCGACGGTCATCTTCAACATGCGGTGGAAGAGCCACTGCCGCATCCGCAGCGGCAGCCCCATCGCCAGCACGGCGTCGTTGACCTGGTCGGCGGGGCGACCCAGGACGTACTTCGGGGCGTACCAGTAGCCGCGCCGCGTCGAGTGCCAGCAGCGGGCCGCCTGCTGCGCGGCCTCGACGGCGATGTCGCAGCCGGTGTTGCCGGCGCCCACCACCAACACCCGCTTGCCGCGCAGTTGCGCCGGGTCCTTGTACGCCGAGGCGTGCATGACCTGGCCCTTGAACTCCTCCAGCCCTTCGTAGCTCGGGTTCTTGGGCGCCCAGTTGTGCCCGTTGGCGACGACCACGGCCGCGTAGCGCTGGGTGCGCTCCGTGCCGTAGCCGCCGGTGCTGCGGGTGGTCACGTCCCAACGGTCGCCGTCGGCCGGCTCGGCGCGCACCGCCTCGGTCCCGAACCAGATGGCGGGGCGGAGTCCGAAATGGTCGGCGTACCGCTCCAGGTAGGACAGGAGCTGGCTGTGGTGGGGGTAGTCCGGCCACGAGTCCGGCATGGGGAAGTCCGGGTACTGGGTGAACGGCTTCGACGAGATCACGTGGGTGCTCGCGTAGACCGGGCTGCGGTCGTGGCGCCAGTTCCACGCGCCACCGACCCCGGTTTCCCGCTCGTAGCAGTCGACGGCGAAGCCGTGCTCCTTGAGGTTCTTCACCGCGGCCAGGCCGCTGGCCCCCGCGCCGATGACGCAGATCGTTTCGCCGCGGTCGTACACCGGGCGCCCGTCCCGCCAGAGGGTGGCGACCGGCTCGTGGCTGTCGTGGTCGGCGGAGGTGGACACCGAGCAATCTCCTTCTCTGCGGGCTGCGAAATCCTCGCGGCTGCACGGCCCCTTTGTCCAGACCTCGGGCGGACCCATCGCGCGCGGGCCCGGCCCGGCGCCGGACTCAGGCCGAGGAGGGCACGAGCAGATCCGCGAGGACGGGAAAGTGGTCGCTGGCCCGGCGGGCCTGCGGCGTGTCCACCACGTCGTAGTCGAGCACCTTGATGCGACGGTCGACGAAGAGCGCGTCGATCCGGTCGCGGGGATTGGCGCAGGAGAAGGTGAGCCGGTCGGCGCGATCGGCGGCGATCGCGGTGTCGGTGAGCCCGTCGGCGATGGTGCGCCACGCAGCGCCGCCGGAGTTCTCGTTGAGGTCGGCGCCGACGATCAGCGGAACCCGCACCTCGGCCATCGTCTGCTTGAGCAGGGCCGCCTGGGCGGGTCGCTCGGTCGGGTCGGTGCTCAGATGCGAACCGGCCACCACGAAGGCGGCGGGGCCGACGGCGCAGCGCGCGAAGGCGGCGCCCCGCAGGTGCCGGCCGGGGGTGAGCGGATATCGCAGGCACCAGGTGTCGCCGACCCGCACCCGCAGGGTGGTGAGCAGCAGGTTGCCCAGGGAGGGGAGGCCACCAGCGGCGACGACCATCCCGAACGAGTCCGCCAGCGACGCGCACTTCTGCCGCCACCGGAAGCGACGCGGCGCCTCCTGGACGATCATGACGTCGGGCCGGAGGTCCCGGACGACGCCGGCCAGCGCGTCGAGATCGTCGCGGCGGCTGTGCACGTTGTAGGAGAGGACCCGCAGGCGGACGTCCCCGGCCCGTTCTCCCCCGGTCCGATCGTCGGACGCCTGTGCCTGACTCACGTCCCACTCCTCGCTCGTCGCTGCCGTCGCGGGCGCACCCGACCAGGACGGCGCCCGGCCGCGCCGGGCCCGTACGACCACCGGGCCTCGGCGTGCTCGGGCGGGCCTTGTGGGAGGCCTAGCGCCGCCGGGCCAGGTCGGCGGCCCCGACCGTGCCCGCGGTGTTGCCCAACTCGGCCGGGCGGACCTCGGCCACCGGTAGTTTGCCACGCTGCGCCAGCGCGTCCACATAGGAACGCCGGGTCGGTCCGAGGAGCAGGTCTCCCGCCTCGACGACGCCACCGCCGAGAACCAGGATCTCCGGGTCGAGGATCTGCACCATGTCGGCCAGTCCGATGCCCAGCCAGTGCCCGATCTGCGCGAACGCCTGCCGGGAGACCGGATCGCCGGCCTGCGCCGCGGCCGTGACCATGGGACCGGTGATGAGCTCGGCGTCCCCGCCGGCCAGCTCCAGCAGCCCGACGGCGCGGTCCGGTTCCTGGCGCGCGCCGGCCCGGGCGAACCGGACCAGGGCGTGGCCGCTGGCATACTGCTCGATGCAGCCGTGCCGGCCGCAGCCGCACAGATGCCCCTCCGGCACGGCGAGCATGTGCCCGAGTTCCGCGGCGATGCCGTGCGCGCCACGGACGAGTTCGCCGCCGAGCACGATCCCGCCACCGATGCCGGTGCCGACCGTAAACATGATCATGGAGTCGTCGGCGTGCCGCGCGGCGCCGTAGCGGAACTCCCCCCAGGCCGCCACGTTGGCGTCGTTCTCCACGATGACCGGCAGGTTGACCGCCGCGCTGACGTAGTCGCGCAGCGGCTCGTCCCGCCAGGCGATGTTCGGCGCGAAAAGCACGGTGGAGCGGTCCGCGTCGATCCAGCCCGCGGCCCCGATGCCGACGGCCTCGACCGGATGGGCCGCCGCGAGATCCGCGACCACATCGACGATCACATCGCGGGTCTTGGCGACGTCGTCGGCGGGAGTGTCCCGGCGAGTGCGCGCCAGGACGTTGCCGTCCGCATCGACGACACCACCGGCCACCTTCGTGCCACCGATGTCGACTCCGATGGTCAGCGTCACCCCGCCACTCCCCTCTGCTGTGCCCGGCGCCGGATCGAGGATCCGGGGCCCCGCCCCTGAGCTATGCCCGCCACATCGCGGGGTCAGACCCCGTCGCCCGGCCCCACGTCGTCGCCGCGGCCGGCGGCACCGGGATCACGGTCGACCCGCGGGGGCGCCGCCTTCTTCGGCGGCGTGGTCGCCTCTGCCGGCGCGGTGCCCTCCCGCGCCGTCGCGCCGGCGGCCCGCTTGACCGCCTTGCGCGCCATCGGCCTGGCCCCGTCCGGACGCGCGGACGCGGAGCGGTCAGCGGCGTCGGCGGGCGCGGCGGAGCCCTCTCCATCCTCGTCGTATGCCCTCGTCGCGGTCGCCCAGACGTCACGCTGCGCGGGCGGGGGCGAGGTGTCCCGCTGCGCGGGCGCGGACCGGACGTCGTCACCGGAGCGGGTGGCACTGCGCCATACGTCGTCCTGCGCCGCCCCGGGGTGCGACGGCGCGGCATCGGCACGGGCGGAGCCGGGGTGCGCAGGGTGACCGGAGCCACCGGGCCCGGGATGCGGAGCTTCGCCGGCGCTGCCGCTGGCCGCGGCGAACGACCGCATCAGGCTCGCCACCCCGGCGGCGAAGTCGCCGGCGCCGGTCGCGAGCCGCTCGGCGAACTCCGGGCTGGGATCGCGGAGCGCGGCGATGACGCGGCAGAGCGGACACACGCAGCACTCGGCGCTGCCGGTGGCGAAGCTCGCGGTCTCCGCCGCGTCGTCGTCGTGCCGTCCGGGACCCGACCCGGGCCCGAAAACGCCGAAGATCGCGTCACCGAGCGGGCCGAACGGCCCCGGACCCGCCGATCCGCGACCGGCGGCGGCGAGTCTGGCCGCGGCGAGCGCCGTGACCACCAGGCGCTCGGCCTCCTCGCGCGCCGAACCCGGATCGGTGCCCCGCATCGTCGTGCTCCTCCGTCTGCCGTCAGGAACCCTCGCCGGGTCGCTCGACCCGGCGCTTGAGCTGCTTCAACGCGGTATCCATGATCATTTTCTCGGCCTTGCGACGGAACATGCCGAGCATGCCGACGGAGAGCTCCACCTCAAGGGTGTACGTCACCGTGGTCGTGCCGTCGCCGTTGTCGTCGAGGTCGTACGACCCGGTCTGGCGTTTCTGCATCTTCGAGGACCCGACCAGGCGCCACTCGATCCGCGAAATGTCCTCGGCGTACTCGTACGCCAGCGTGTACTCGTCGACCAGCACGCCCGCGTCGAGCACGAACCGCACCTGGCTGGCGTAACCGTCCTCGTACTCCTCGATCACCTCGACGCTCTTGAGCGCCTCGGTCCACTCGGGGTAACGGGCGAAGTCACAGATCGCCGCGGCCACCTGCGGTGGAGGCGCGTCGATGACGATCGACTGAGTGGAGGAGTCCGCCATGGGGGGCAGGCTACCCCGTGCGCGTCCTTGATCCATCGGCCGGCTCGCCCGCCCGCGGCCCGGACGTCAAATGGACCGGTGACGGGGCGAGCGCGCAGCCGCCCCGGGTCGCCGGGTAGGTTTCGTTCCAGCCGGACCGGCCCACCACGGCCCCACCCCGTCCGGCACCCCCCGAAGAGCACGAGGGAGTGCACGTGCGCGAGTTCTCCGTACCCCCGGCCGTCACCATCGGTGACGCGGCGAACCTGACCGATCCGGTCTGGGACAACGCCGAGCTGGCTCCGGACAGCGTGCAGTTCACCCGCCCGACCCCCACGGGCTGGACGGATGTGACCTGCGCGCAGTTCCGCGACGACGTGGTCGCGGTGGCCCGGGGGCTGGTCGCCGCCGGCATCGAGCCCGGCGACCGGGTCGCGCTGATGAGCAAGACGCGGTACGAGTGGACCCTGCTGGACTACGCGATCTGGTCGGTCGGCGCGGTGACCGTGCCGATCTACGAGACCTCCAGCGCCGAGCAGATGGCCTGGATCCTCTCCGACTCGGGCGCGATCGCCTGTTTCGTCGAGACCAGCAACCACGCGCTGGCGGTGGCCGGGGTTCGCGAGCAGCTGCCGGCGCTGCGCGAGGTGTGGCAGATCGACGTCGGCGACATCGACGCCGTGCGCGACCGGGGCGCCTCGGTGGAGGCCACCGAGATCGACGAGCGCCGGCGCGCCGCCACGGCCGACGACATCGCCACGATCATCTACACCAGCGGAACCACCGGGCGGCCCAAGGGCTGCGTGCTGACCCACCGCAACATGCACTCGGACATCTCCAACGCGATCCCGGTGCTGCCGAACCTCTTCCACGAGGGCGCCTCGACGCTGCTGTTCCTGCCACTGGCGCACTCGTTCGCCCGGTTGATCCAGATCGGCATCGTGCAGGCCCGGGCCACCATGCGGCACGCGCCGGACACGAAGAACCTCGTTGCCGAGCTGCAGGACTTCAAGCCGACCTTCGTGCTCTCGGTCCCCCGGGTGTTCGAGAAGGTCTACAACAGCGCCAAGCAGAAGGCCCACGCCGACGGCAAGGGCAAGATCTTCGACAAGGCCGAGCAGGTCGCGATCGCCTACAGCGAGGCGCTGGACACCCCCGGCGGGCCGGGCCTCGGACTGAAGTTCCAGCACAAGGTCTTCGACCGGCTGGTCTACGGCAAGCTCCGGGCGGCGCTCGGTGGCCGCTGCGCGACCGCCATCTCGGGCGGCGCCCCGCTCGGGCCCCGGCTCGCCCACTTCTTCCGCGGCGTCGGCGTCACGATCTACGAGGGTTACGGCCTGACCGAGACCTCCCCGGCGGCGGCCGCCAACCTGCAGAACGCGATCCGGCTCGGCACCGTCGGCCGGCCTCTGCCCGGCGTGTCGATCCGGATCGGCGACGACGGCGAAGTCCTGATCAAGGGCGACCTGGTGTTCCGGGAGTACTGGAACAACCCCGCCGCGACCGCGGAGGCGCTCGACGAGGAGCGCTGGTTCCACACCGGCGACCTCGGCGAGCTCGACGCGGACGGCTTCCTGAAGATCACCGGCCGGAAAAAGGAGATCATCGTCACGGCCGGAGGGAAGAACGTCGCCCCCGCCGTCCTGGAGGACCGGATCCGCGTCCACTCGCTGATCAGCCAGGCCATGGTGGTCGGCGACCGGCAACCGTTCATCGCCGCGCTGATCACCATCGACGAAGAGGCCTGGCCGCAGTGGCTGGCCGAGGCCGGGCTCCCGGCCACCGCCACCGTCGCTGAGCTGTGCGAGGACGACCGGCTCCGGGCCGAGATCCAGACCGCGATCGACGAGGCCAACGCGGCGGTCTCCAAGGCGGAGGCGATCAAGGTGTTCCGCATCCTGCCGCACGACTTCACCGAGGCGACCGGGGAGATGACCCCCTCGCTCAAGATCAAGCGGAACGTCGTGCAGAAGATGTACGCCGACGAAATCGCCACCATCTACGGCAGCTGACTACGATCCGTCACGTGTCCGTATCGCCAGCCGCTCCCGCCCGCCCGCACCCGCTCGCCGCGGCGGCGCGGGTCGTCATGCTCGCGCTGGTCGCGGTCCTGACGCTGATCACCACCCGCGACGTCACCGAACTGCGCTGGATCGGGCTGCTCGCGGTCGCCGGTGTGCCCGCGGTGGTCGCGCCACGGCACCGGGTGCTCGGCCCGCTCGGCCGCTTCGCCGAGGTGGTCATCGTCGCGCTGGCCGCCAGCCAGGTGGCCGCGGCGGCGGCCGTCGGCGGGTCGCTCGGCCCCGGCCTCGGCGCGTCCGCGATGCTGCCCTACCTGTCGGTGCCGCTGACCGTCGCCGCGCTGCAGCGCCGCACCCGCGAGGGCGCGGCCCTGCTCGGCGTGGCGGCGATCACGCTGGTGGCCAGCGGGGTCATCACGCAGAGCGGCGGTGATCCCCAGATCACCCAACTCGGCTACCTGGCCGTCTGCGCCCAGTGGCTGGTCCTGGCCTCGCTCGGCACGGTGGCCGCCGGGACGCTGCAGCGCATCATGCAGGCGCGCGGCGAGAGCAAGCCGCAGCCGTACGCCGAGGCGACCCGGCTCCTGACCCAGCTGCGCAGCGTCGCCCGCCAACTGCCGGGCGCCACGTTGGATCCGGGTGGCATCTCGGAGCACCTGATCGAGGAGCTGCGCACCGTGGCCCGGGCCGACCGGATGGCGGTGCTGTCGGCCAGTGGCGGCGGACGCCTCGTCGTCCTGGCCCAGGCGGGCGTGGAGCGGGTCGACTGGGAGACCACCCTCGACGCCGACTCGGCGATCGCCGACGCGTGGGCCAGCCAGCAGCCGCAGACCGCGTCCCGCTCACAGGCCCGCTCGCACCGCGGCGGCGACGTGTCCGCGCTCGTCGTGCCGCTCGTCGCCGGGGTGCGCACGATCGGTCTGGTCACCCTCGAAGCCGATGCGGCCAACGCCTACCCCGCGTCCGTGGTGACGCTGGTCACCGCGCTCACCCGACCCGCCGCCCTGCGGCTGGAGGCCGCGCTCCTCTTCGACGACGTACGGTCGCTCGCGACCAACGAGGAACGGCAGCGGCTCGCGAGAGAGATTCACGACGGGGTGGCGCAGGAACTCGTCATGGTCGGGTACGGCATCGACAACACCCTCGCCACCCTTCCCGAGGACGCCAAGGAGGCCGCGGAGGAGCTGCGGACCCTGCGCGGCGAGGTCACCCGGGTCATCACCGAACTGCGGCTGAGTCTCTTCGAGCTGCGCAGCGAGGTGGACCGGCACGGCGGGCTCGCGGCCGCGATCGCCGAGTACGCGCGCACCGTCGGCGCGTCGGCGGGGCTGCGCGTGCACCTGTCGCTGGACGAGTCGACCGCCCGGCTTCCCGCCGCCACGGAGGCCGAGTTGCTGCGCATCGCGCAGGAGGCCATCACCAACGCCCGTAAGCACGCCGGGGCGGCGAATCTCTGGGTAACGTGCGCGGTGGACCCGCCGTATGCCCAAATTGAAGTGTCGGATGACGGTCAGGGCATCGCTGACCAGCGCCCCGACGGGAGGTACGGTCTTGCGATCATGGCGGAGAGAGCGGAACGTATCCGGGGCCGGCTGGAGATCAGTCCACGACAGCCCAGCGGGACAACCGTGGCCGTGGTGCTGGGAACCTCGCCTCGGCGCGATAGCGTGCGCGATAGCGTGACAGCACCAGAAGGGGAGTAACCGGAGCATGACCACCAGCCCCACGCCCACGACCCGTACCAAGGTCCTACTTGTCGACGATCACGACTTGATCCGCAAGGGCCTGCGGCACGCGTTCGAGCGGGACCGGCAGTTCGAGGTCGTCGGCGAGGCCGCGACCGCGGCGGAAGGCGTCCGTCAAGCCGGCGCCCTCCAGCCCGACGTTGTGATCATGGACCTGCGCCTCCCCGACGGCAGCGGCCTCGAGGCCACCCGCGCGCTGCGCAAGTCCAGCGCCACCATGGGCATCGTCGTCCTGACGATGTACGCCGGCGACGATCAGCTCTTCGGCGCCCTCGAAGCCGGCGCGAGCGCCTTCGTGCCCAAGACGGCCCCGGCCGACGAGGTCGTCGCCGCGGCGCGGCACGCCGCCTCGTCGCCGAGCGCCTTCACCGCCGCCGACCTCGCCGAGGCGATGAAGCGCCGCCTGGCCCCCTCCGGCCCCCAGCTCTCCCCACGCGAGGGTCAGGTGCTTCGCCTGCTCGCCGACGGCATGAGTGTGGCCGGCATCGCCAAGCAGCTCTTCGTCAGCGAGTCGACGGCGAAGACGCACATCTCGAAGCTCTACGAGAAGCTCGGCGCGGCCAACCGGGCGCAGGCCCTGATGACCGCGC
Organism: Micromonospora sp. NPDC049679; assembly: GCF_040659735.1. Classification (NCBI taxonomy): domain Bacteria; kingdom Bacillati; phylum Actinomycetota; class Actinomycetes; order Micromonosporales; family Micromonosporaceae; genus Micromonospora; species Micromonospora sp. NPDC049679. The sequence continues at coordinate 38,510 of NZ_JBFANZ010000015.1, read as the reverse complement.
TGCGACTGGGGCTGCTCGAGGCGCCCGACGCGCCGAAGTTCTGATCCGCTCCCGCACTGACGGAGGGGGAGCCGGCGGCAGTCACGCCCGCCGGCTCCCCCACTCCGTGATCACGGCCGGTTCACCGACCGGCCCGACTGCTCACGCCTCGCCCCCGGCGCTGCCGGGGATGCCCTTGCCGGTGGCCGGCACGCGCGCGGCCATCGGACGACCGGTCAGCCGCCGCACCGCCAGATAGCCCTCGCATCCGAGGCAGAGGCCGAAGGCCGAGTTGAGGAAGGCCGCGACCAGTCCCCCGGCGGCCAGCACCATCCCGGCCACCTCGACGCCGGACAGGTAGGCCGCCGCCGCGGCGAGCGCGAAGAACAGCCCCAGCAGTTGGGCGAAGCGCACCGGCGCCGCCGGTTCCAGCTCGGTCGGGCGCCCCAGGCGCGGCGCCACGAGCGCCCGGAAGAGCAGCGCGTACGGTCCCCATCGCGGGTCCACCGCACCGATGGCGAAGACGACCGCCTGGGCGAGCGCGAGCCAGCCGGAGCCGGTGACCAGGACCGCGAAGAATACGACGGATGTGAGCGCCGCGGCGAAACGCGGGCCACGCGGGTCGAGCAGCATGACAACCTCTGTGGGGTACGGGCGGTCGCGCCGCCGAGGGCTGTGCGGGTGGGGCGCGGTCGGTGTCAGCGGCTGGGCGACGGTCGACAGTGGTCGACCGCGCGCCGCCGGATCAGCAGAACCGGGCCGAGGATGTCAGCCGGTCGGGTCGCACCGGCGCGGATCCAGTTGGGTCGCGGGCACATCATGCTGCCGGGTCATGGTCGGACCCCCGTTAACAGGGGCGCCACAGCGGCGATCACCTGCGCCTTCGCCGGTACGCCGGTCGCCCGCTGGACGACCCGACCCCGATGGTCGATCACCAGCACGGTCGGCGTCTTCCACACGTCCAGGGCGCGGACCGCGTCGAGGTGGCTCTCCGCGTCGATCTCGACATGCCGTACGCCGTCGAGCACCCCGCTCACCTCGGTGAGCACGCGACGCGTGGCGCGGCACGGCGCGCAGAACGCCGAGGAGAACTGCAGCAGGGTCACCGGCGCGCCCGGCTCGACCCCGAGCCCCGCGAGCAGGACGGGGTCCACGTGCTGCCCGGTGTCGTGGGCGAGAGTGTCGGAGCTCACCGCCGGGTCGCGATCCGCGGCGGCGGCGACCGGGCGCAGACGGCCGGCACGGCCACGGCGCCACAGGCCGTACGCGGTCGCGCCGGCCAGGACCAGCACTGCGACGAGCAGCCCGGTCAAATCGGAGGTTTGCACGATATACACGGTGCCACGCCGACGGCCCATTGACCATCGCGCGCTCCCATCCACGGGACGGCGACGGCGGACGCCCGTTCGGCAAACTCCCCGGTTGGCTCTGCGGGGCATAGGTACCGCATATCGCGCGGTCTGGATACCCGGGCACGGGCCGGGCACAATACCTACGAGCGTGAGCCGAGCGATGAAACATAGCAATCTCAACAAAAAGGAGCAAGCTATGCCACGGCCCGACTGGGCACCGGAGAGCATCGACATCGAGCGGCCCAGCGTGGCCCGGATGTACGACTACTACCTGGGCGGGTCGCACAACTTCGCCGTCGACCGGGCGGCGGCGCAGGCGATGATCGCCGCGGTGCCGGAGGCGCCGCTCATGGCCCAGGCCAACCGCGCGTTCCTGCGCCGCGCCGTGCAATTCCTGATCGATTCCGGCGTACGGCAGTTCCTGGACATCGGCTCCGGCATCCCCACCGTCGGCAATGTCCACGAGATCGCCCAGCAGGCCGCCCCGGACGCCCGGGTCGTCTACATCGACGTCGACCCGGTCGCCGTCGCGCACAGCCGGCAGATCCTCGCCGGCAACGAACGGGCCACTGTGCTGCAGGAGGATCTCCGCAACCCGGCGCGGATCCTCGACCGTCCGGACGTGCGCAAGCTGCTCGACTTCGACAAGCCGATCGCGGTGATGATCGTGGCGGTGCTGCATTTCGTCCCGGACTCCGACGACCCGTCCGGGATCATCGCGACCCTCCGGGACGCGCTCGCGCCGGGCAGCTACCTCGTCCTCTCCCAGGCCAGCGACGACGGGCGCCGCGCCGACGAGCGCCAGGAGGCCGAGCACGTCTACCAGCGGACCGACAACCCGCTCAACGTCCGCAGCCGCGCCGAGCTCACCCGGCTCTTCGACGGCTTCGAGCTGATCGAACCGGGCCTGGTCTGGGTGCCGCAGTGGCGCCCAGACTCCCCGGAGAGCGCCGAGGACGCCGAGCGGGCGGTCTTCATCGGTGGAGTGGGACGGCTCGGTGGCTGACGAGGGCGACGGCTCCCCAGCGCCGCTGGCGACGATCGGATCCACCGCGACGATCGGGCAATCCCGTACGAGCCGCGGTGAGCGACCCGGCGTGGCGGCCTTCGCCCGGGCCTGGGCCAAGGCGGTGAGCGGCACCAGCTACCTGCCGATGACGCCGGCCCAGTTGGAGGCGTTTCTCGGCGCGCTGACCACGCGCCTCGCCGGGGCGTTGCAGACCGAGCCGTTCAGCCTCCGGGCCGGACAGCAGGTCGGCGCCGACCTGGTCGCGGCCCATATCGCCTCGGCCGAGGGGCTCGGCCGCACGCTCGAGATGATCGACCTGCGACTGCTCCGCGACCTCGACCTGTCCGGCACCGACCTGCCGGACCGGATGGCCCGGCTGCTCGGCGCGGTCGCCGCCGGCTACGCCCGCGCCCTGCGCGACCGCACCCTCGACGAGCAGGAGACCATCCGGCGGGCCGCGATGGTCGCGCGCGAGCAGGCCGAGCTGGCGTTGCGGGAGAGCGAGGCGCGCTTCCGGCATCAGGCCACCCATGATCCGCTGACCGATCTACCCAACCGCACGCTCTTCACCGAACGGCTCAGCGCGGCGCTCGACCGGCCCGGCTCCGAGCCCCGGCGGCTCGGTCTCTGCTTCGTCGACCTCGACGGATTCAAAATGATCAACGACACGCTGGGGCATCAGGTCGGCGACCTGCTGCTCATATCGGTCGCCGACCGGTTGCGGCGCAGCGTGGGCGATCACCTGGTCGCCCGGCTGGGCGGCGACGAGTTCGTGATTCTGATCGAGGAGACCAGCTGCACCGACGACGCGCTCAAGGTCGCCGACGCCGCGCTGGCGGCGATCGGCACCATGGCCGTGGTCGACGGGCACGAGCTCACCGTCTCGGCCAGCATCGGCATCGTCGAACGCGCCGTCATCGGCACGACCCCCAGCGAGCTGATGCGGGCCGCCGACATCACGCTGCACTGGGCGAAGTCGTCCGGCAAGGGGCGGTGGGCGCTGTTCGACCCGGAGCACAACGAACGCGAGCTCACCCGTTACGCGCTCTCCGCCGCCATGCCCGGCGCGCTCGACCGCCGCGAGTTCTATGTGGACTACCAGCCGCTGGTCTCGCTGCAGACCGGCGCCCTGCTCGGCGTCGAGGCGCTGGTCCGGTGGCGCCATCCCGGCCTCGGCGTGCTCGGCCCCGACCAATTCATCGGCCTGGCCGAGGAGACCGGCCTGATCGTCCGGCTCGGCTCCTGGGTGCTCGCCGAGGCGTGCCGCCAGGCGCGGGAGTGGCTCCATCTCAACCCGGACGCCCCCTTCGTCAGCGTCAACCTCGCGGTCCGCCAGGTCCATGACCCCGGCCTGGTCGACGAGGTGACCGCGCTGCTCGAACAGACCGGGCTTCCCCCGCACCGGCTTCAGCTGGAGATCACCGAAAGCGCGCTGATGAGCGCCGCGGACCAACCCGTGTACGCGCTGCGCCGCCTCGCCGACCTCGGCATCCGCATCGCGATCGACGATTTCGGCACCGGCTACTCCAACCTCTCCTACCTGCGCTCGCTGCCGGTCGGCGAGTTGAAGGTCGCCGGGTCGTTCGTGTCCGGGCTGCGGACCGCGTCCGACTCGGCCAGCCGGACCGACGAGCGGATCCTGGCCGCTCTGGTCTCCCTCGCCCACACCCTGGAGCTGACCGTCACGGCGGAAGGGGTCGAGACGGCACGCCAGGCCGAACGGCTACGCGCGATCGGCTGCGAGGCGGCGCAGGGCTGGCACTTCGGCCGCCCCGGACCGTCGGCGCAGATCGCGGCGCTGCTGGGCTAGGGCGTGTCCGCGCCGGCGAGCAGGTGCGTCATCCGGGCGGCCTGGGTCTCCCAGCGCCACTCGCGCTCCACCCAGGCCCGCCCGGCGGCCCCCATCCGTCGGGCCAGCTCCGGGTCGGCCAGCACGGTCGCCACCCGGTCGGCGAGTTGGGCCTCGTCCCGGCCATTGACCACGTAGCCCGTCTCCCCCTCCCGCACCGCGTCCGGCGCGCCCCCGGAGTCGCCCGCCACCACCGGCAGCCCGGTCGCCGACGCCTCCAGGTAGACGATGCCGAGCCCCTCGACATCGAGACCGCGGTTACGGGTGCGGCAGGGCATCGCGTAGACGTCGCCGGCCGCGTAGTGGGCGGGGAGGTCGGCCCACGGCACCGAGCCCGTGAAGATCACGTGGTCGGCCACCCCCGCGTCCCGGGCGAGCCGCTGCAGCGTCGCCCGGTAGGGCCCGCCACCGACGACGAGCAGCGCCGCGTCGGGCACCCGGCGCCGGATCACGGGGAGCGCGCGGATCAGCGCGTCCTGCCCCTTACGCGGCACGAGACGCGAGACGCAGACCACCACGGGCCGGCCGGTGAGGGCGTGCCGCGCCCGCACCTGCGCGCCGTCGATCTCCGGGTGGTAGGCGTCGACATCCACCCCGGGCGCCAGCCGTTGCAGATCGGTCAGTCCGTGCAGCGCGCGATCCAGCCGGCTGCGGGTGTATTCGCCGAGGTACGTGACGACGTCGACGCCGCGCCCGATGCGCCGCAGCGCCGCCCGCGCACCCGGCAGCGCCGCCCACCCCACTTCGTGTCCGTGGGTCTGCGCGACCGCGCGGGTGATGCCGGCCCGCCGGCGCAGCCCGTCGGCGAGCAGCCCCAGCGGAGCGGCCGCGCCGAACCACACCGTGTCGCAGCCATGCTCGCGCGCCAGCCGCGCGGCCCGGCGGGCGACCGCCGGCGTGGGCAGCAGAACCTTCGTGTTCTCCCGGATCACCTCGAAGGGCTGGTCCGCGTCGAACTTCTCCGCGCCCTGCCAGGTCGAGGCGTAGACGACGATCGAGCCGGCCGGCTGGCGTACCGCGAGATTGTGCACGAACGACTGGATCCCGCCCGGACGCGGCGGGAAGTCGTTGGTCACCAACAGGGTGCGGCTCATCGTCCGGTCTCCCGCGCGTAGGCCCGGGCCGCCGCCATCCGTTCCACCGTGGAGGGATGGGTGGCCGAGTAGAGGTATTCCCAGCGGGGCGGGTCGGGGTCGCTGAGGTTGAGCGTGCCGAGCCGGCGCTGCATCTCCTCGAACCCGACCGGGTCGCCGGTCAACGCGAGCGCGTGCGCGTCGGCCCGCGTCTCGACCTGGCGGGAGACGAAGGCCTGCAGCGGCGCCGAGACGAGGCCGGCGACGGTGACCACCGCGACGATCAGAGCGAACGCGCGCGGCTCCGCGATCGATTCGACGCCGGCGGCCCGCAACAGCGCGGTCCAGGAACCGAGCAGATAGAGCGCGACCACCGCCGCGGCGGCGCCGAGCGCCCCCAGCAGCGTGCCGCTGACCACGTCACGGTCCTTGGCGTGCCCCAGCTCGTGCGCGACCACCGCGACCACCTCGGCCGGGGGCGCCTCGCGCAGCAACGTGTCGTAGACGACGATCCGCCGGGTCGGTCCGATCCCGGAGACGTAGGCGTTGACGGCGCGGGTACGCCGGGACGCATCCGCGACGAGCACCGTGCGAACGGGGACGTTGTCGCGCTCCGCGAGCGTCGTCAGCTGCGTGCGCAGCGGCCCCTGCTCCATCGGGGCGAACGTGTTGAAGACCGGTTCGACCAGCACCGGCAGAACGAAGGAGAGAAGGACCACCAGGGTTGCCGCCCCCGCCGCCCCGAACGCCCACCACCAACGCGGGGCCAGCCGGACCACGGCGTAGAAGCCGAACAGCGCGACCGCCCCGATCACGGCGGTGATCGCGTACGACTTGAGCACGTCGGTCGCCCATCCGCCCCAGCCCTGCGTGGAGAGGCCGTAGCGGTCGACGACGGCGTGCCGCCACGCCGCGAACGGCAGCGTCAGGAGGTCGGCGAGGAGCACGACCGCCAGTCCACCGAGGACCGCCTGAGCGATCCAGTGACCGCCGAAGGGGCGGCCGGCGAGCCCGATCAGCTTGGCGCCGAGCGGGGTCAGCCCGAGTGCGAGCGCCACCGCGAGCCCGAGCAGCAGCGCACCGTAGCCGCCGGGGCGCAGCGCGGCGTGGAACGCCCGGCCGCGCGCGACCTCCTGCTGGGGTAGATCCCGCAGGGCGTCGAGCTGGTCGGCGCGGGGCGCGGGGGGCCGGCTCCACGGCACGAGCAGAAGCGCCGCGACCAGCAGCGCCACGACGAGTCCGCCGAGCGCCACGGCCGCCCACGTCCGAGGGGTCATCCGTGCCGCTCCTCCCGCCACCCGTTCGCGCGCCCATCCTATTGCCCGGGCTTCGCCCGCCGTCGGCTGCGCCGCCCCGTCGCTCTCGTCGGGTCGACCGCGGCGGCGTCGACCCGCGCCCGGCGTGGCCGGCGCCCCGTTCCGCGCGTCGGGAGCTAGGCGACGCGCCGACGGCGGCGCGGACGCGGCACGAGCCGCAGCGGCGCGGCCTGCTGCGCGGGGCTCAGCAGTTGCGGCTCCAACCCGGCGCGGGCGAAGACCTCCATCGCGGCCACCTCGTCGGGCGCGAGTTGGGCCACCTCCCGTGGCATATCGATCAGTGTGGTCATCACGCACCCCGCGCAGGCGGCGCCCCGGACGGCACAGCTGTCGCAGTCGATGAGCATCGTCCCTCCTCAGCGGCGCGGCGGACGGGCCACGTCGCGGTCCGACCACCGTCGGTCACATCGACGCTAGGTGACGGGTACGACAAGACCGGGCGCTTCCCCCCGCTACGGTCGATCAAGGACTTCGCCGCCGATCAAGGACGTGTTCACACGATCGGAGATCAATCCATGTGAAGACGCCCTTGATCGACGGGGAAAGCCGTGATCGGCGGCGGCCGAACGAGGGTCAGGAGCGGGCTAGGCGGCGGAGGAGGGAATCCGCGCCCATCGGGTACGCCCCGTGCCGGCGTACCCCGTCGGCGACCTCGCGATCCGACGACACCACCACGATCGGCCGGCCCGACGGCTCGGCCCGGACGAGGCGGCGGATCAGCTCATCCGCGGTCTCCCCCTTGCGCGAGAAGAGCACCCGCACCCCGCGCGGCGCCGGCGGCAGCCCGTGCACCCGCTCCGCGCCATCGAACACGACCGTCACCTCGTCGCCGGTCTGCGCGGCGATCCCGCCCAGTCCGGTGATGAGCCGCTTGCGCTGCTGCTCCAGCGACATCTCCCCGAAGCCACGCTTGGTCACGTTGTAGCCGTCGACGACCAGATGGGCCCGCGGCAGGGCGAGCAGCTCATCCAGGCGTACCGGGTCGTCGGTGTCGCGGCCACGGGCGGCCGTGGCGGAAGCGGGCTGATCGGCGAAGACCTCCGCGACGTAATCGGCGGGGAGCCGGTCGGCGGGATCGAGCGCCAGCTCACGGCGGAGCCCGACCGCCGCCTGGCCGATCGTCTCCAGCAGCAGCCACAACCGCGCGTCGTCGACCGCCCGCGCCTCCTTGGCGCTGTGCCGCACCGTGCCCGCGGCCGCCTCGGCGTCGGCCAGCTTCGCGCGCAGCCGCCGCAGCTCGGCGTCGTGATCGGCCGCCGCCCGGGTCGCCCGCCCCTTCTCGGTGGCGAGCAGTTCGGCGTTGCGCCGTTCCTTGGCCTGGCTCTCCCGCAGCGCCTTGGCGGCCACCCGGCTCTCCTCGCGGAGCTGACCGAGCTCTTCGCGGACGCGCACCAGCTCGTCGCGGAGCTTGTCGGCCTCGACCTTGGCCACCGCCCGGTCGTGCTCGGCCCGGGTGGCCCGCTGCTCGGCGTCCCGGACGAGATCGGCGACGGCGGCGGTGTCCGCTTCCGCCCGGACCGCCGCGCCGGCCGCTTCGACCAGCCCGCGCCAGCCCAGCGGGCGGGCGAGGTAGGCCAGCGCCGCGACGTCGACGGGATCGGCGGCGGCCGGGGAGACGCCCTCGATGATCGCCGAACCGAGGTCGCCGGCTTCGGCGAGCACCCGGCCGCTCACCCGCTGACGGAAGAGGGGATCACCGGCGAGCTGGGTGGCGATCACGGGCGCGCCCAGCCGCGCCCGTCGGTGCGGCGCGAATTTCGCGACGCGCCGCAGCGGCACCGGCAGCTCGTCGAAGGGCAGGCCGGGTAGCGCGGCGGCGGTGAGGGTCACGACGCGCTGCCGGACCGGCTCCGGGAGCGTCGGTTCGGGCTCGATCTCCGGCCCGCCCGGGACCGCGGCGCGCGCGGAGTCGACCGCTTCCTCGGGGAGGCGGTCGTCAAAGGGCTGCGCAGCGGACATGTGCCAAGTCTCCCACCGGGCCGGCCACGATCGCCCGACGGGCGAAATGATCTCTCTAAGTACATCCGATCGTCACGCGTGGTGCGTACGAATGGAGTGTCGTACCCGGCCCCTACCCTGCCCCGCGTGGCACAACCGGAATATGTCCAGGGCACCCTCGACGGCCTGCCGGCCGATGGCGTGGCCGGCACCGCGCTCGGCGCCGACGCGCTGTCGCTGCGGGAGACCACGTTCGTGGTGGTCGACCTGGAGACGACCGGCGGCGCGCCGGACGGCGGCGGCATCACCGAGATCGGCGCGGTCAAGGTCCGCGGCGGCGAGGAGCTGGGCGTGCTCGCCACCCTGGTCAACCCCGGGCAGCCGATCCCGCCGTTCATCACCGTGCTGACCGGCATCACCCAGTCGATGATCGCGCCCGCTCCACCGATCGAGGAGGTGCTCCCCAGCTTCCTGGAGTTCCTCCGGGGGGCGGTGCTCGTCGCGCACAACGCCCCGTACGACGTCGGCTTCCTCAAGGCCGCCTGCGCCCGGCACGGCTACCCGTGGCCCAACCCGCGCGTCCTGGACACGGCCGCGCTGGCACGGCGCGTGCTGACCCGCGACGAGGTGCCCAACCGCAAGCTCGGCACGCTCGCCGCCTTCTTCCGGACCCGCACCCAGCCCACCCACCGCGCGCTCGACGACGCCCGGGCCACCGTCGACGTGCTGCACGGGCTGATCGCCCGGCTCGGCGGGCACAATGTGCAGACCCTCGGCGACGCGATCGAGTTCAGCAAGGCGGTCACCGCCACCCAGCGGCGCAAGCGCCACCTCGCCGAAGGGCTGCCGCACGCGCCCGGCGTCTACATCTTCCGGGCCGCCGACGACCGTCCGCTCTACGTCGGCACGTCGGGCGACATCGCCACCCGGGTGCGCAGCTACTTCACCGCGGCCGAAAAGCGCGCCCGGATGTCGGAGATGCTCGCCGCGGCGGAGCGGGTGGACGCGGTGGAGTGCGCGCACACGCTGGAAGCAGAGGTACGCGAGCTCCGTCTGATCGGCGCCCACGCTCCGCCGTACAACCGCCGGTCCAAGTTCCCGGAGCGGATGGTCTGGCTCAAGCTGACCGCCGAGGCCTATCCCCGGCTCTCCGTGGTCCGCGCCCTCGCCCCGGAGGACCACGGCTATCTCGGGCCGTTCACGTCACGCCGGACGGCCGAGCTCGCCGCAGCCGGTGTTCACGACGCCCTGCCGCTGCGCCAGTGCACGCACCGGCTGTCGACGCGCTCGACGATGCCGGCCTGTTCGCTCGCGGAGCTGGGGCGCTGCCCGGCGCCGTGCGAGCACCGGATCTCGGTCGACGACTACGCGGAGCGCGCGGCGTCGCCGTTCCGCACCGCGACGGTCGGCGATCCGCAGGTGCTGGTCGACGCGCTGCTCGCGCGCATCGAGACGCTCGCCGCGGCGTGCCGGTACGAGGAGGCGGCCACCGTCCGCGGTCGACTCGCCGCCCTGCTCCGCGCGACCCTGCGTATGCAGCGGCTGGCCGCGTTGACCGGGATCGAGGAGTTGGTGGCGGCCCGGCGGGCGGCGGACGGCGGCTGGGAGCTGGCGATCGTCCGGCACGGCCGCCTCGCGGCGGCGGGCACGTCGCCGCCGCGCGTGCATCCCCGCCCGACCCTCGACCTGATCCGGGCGACCGCCGAGACGGTGATCGCGGGCCACGGCCCGGTTCCGAACGCCTCGGCGGAGGAATCCGAGCGCATCCTGTCGTGGCTGGAGCGACCGGAGACGCGACTGGTCGAGGCGTCCTCCGGTTGGGCGTCACCCGTTCGGGGGGCGGCCCGGTTCCGGGATCTGCTGGCCAAGGCGGAGAGGGCACCGTCGGCGTAAGACTCGACCGAACGCCCATGAGCAAGTGACCGATCGGACTACGTCCACTCACTTAGGCTGTTAGGCAAGTCCAGTCCTGACAGCCGGCGCCCTCGCCGCGGCGGTCGTGTCGGGAGGTGTGTCTCCGGCGTCGATCCCCCGCGGTGCCGGAGATGGGTGAGGAGGTGTCTCCGCGTGGATGTCGACGCCGGCCACGGCGCCGCCCTCGGACGTGCCCTGCCGAACCAGCCAACCGACATCCCGCTCGCCACCCGGCTGAGATCGTTCCTGTCGTGGCCGATGTCCGACGACGACCCGGTCACCCGGCTGGCGCGCACCCATCGCAGCATCCACCCCTCCGCCGACACGTCCGTGTTGCGGCGTGGCTACGCGATCGCGGAGAGCATGCACCGCGGGCAGTTCCGCAAGAGCGGCCACCCTTACATCACGCATCCCCTGGCGGTCGCCCAGATCTGCGCCGAGCTGGGCATGGACACCACGACGCTGGTCGCCGCGCTGCTGCACGACACGGTGGAGGACACCCGCTACACGTTGCAGGCGCTCGACGGCGACTTCGGCCCCGAGGTGGCCCACCTGGTCGACGGGGTGACCAAGTTCGACAAGGCGTTCTACGGCAAGGTGGCCGAGGCCGAGACGGTCCGCAAAATGATCATCGCCGCCGGCAAGGACGTCCGGGTGCTGATCATCAAACTGGCCGACCGGCTGCACAACATGCGTACCCTCGACGCCCGCTCCCCCGCGTCCCGCGCGCGGATCGCCGGCGCCACGCTCGAGGTGCTGGTGCCGCTCTGCGACCGGCTGGGCATCCAGGCGCTCAAGCGCGAACTCGACGACGTGGTCCTCTACCACCTGGAGCCCGACGAGTACGCGCGCATCGACGAGCACGTGCATCAGCGGCCACAGTGGGCGGAATACCTGGCCGAGGTGGAGACGCTGGCCAAGCTCGCCCTCAAGCGCGGCAAGGTGGACGCGACGGTCACCTCCCGCCCGCGGCACTACTACTCCATCTGGAAGGACACGGTCGCCGGCGGCTACCGGGTCCCGATCGACCTCCCCCGCATCGCCGTGATCGTCGACGGTCCGGAGACCGACTGTTACGCCGCGCTCGGCGCGATCCACGCGATCTGGCGGCCGGTGCCCGGCCGGTTCAAGGACTTCATCGCCTCCCCGAAGAACAACCTCTACCGGTCGCTGCACACCACCGTCAGCGGTCCCGAGCAGCACTCGGTGGAGGTGCTGATCCGGACCGAGGCGATGCACCACACCGCGGAGTACGGCATCGCCGCCAACTTCCGGTTTCCCAAGCTCGCGGACGCGGAGACGGCGCGCGCCGACCAACTCGCCTGGCTGCGCCGGGTGCTGGACTGGGAGCAGGAGACCTCCGACGCCACCCAGTTCCTGCAGTCGCTGCGCTGCGACCTCGCCGAGACGCAGATCCAGGTCTTCGCCGACGGCCGGCCGGTCGTGCTCCCCGCCGGCTCAACCCCGGTCGACCTGGCCTACGAACTCGGTTCGCAGAAGGGCGACCACTGCCTCGCGGCGAAGATCAACGGTCGGCTGGCGCCGCTCTCCTCGGAGCTCGACGACGGCGACGTCGTGGAGATCTTCACCGAGAACGACGGCCACGCCGAGGTCGACGCGACCACGGCGCCGCCCGGCCCCCGCAAGGAGTGGCTCGGCTTCGTCAAGTCACCGCACGCGCAGATGCAGATCAACCGCTGGTTCTCCGAGCAGCAGGAGCCCGGCATCACCATCACCGACAAGGTACGGCTCGGCCGGGCGACGATCGGGCTGACCCTGCGCAAGCACGACCGTGGGCTCGCCAGCGACGTGCCGCTGCGGCGGCTCGCCGAGGAGATGGGTTATCCGGATCTGGAGACCATGCTCGTCGCGGTCGTTGATCGGACGCTCGAGCCGGACACGGTGGTGGAGCAGCTCATCGCCCTGGTGGACCGACGCGGGTGAGTCGATGGGACGAGGCGTCTGTTCGGGCCGTGCCGCCGACCTCTAGCCTGGTTCTGTGATCACCCGCCGTTCGCCCGTACGCGCGCTGTTCTACGGCCTCTTCTACCGGCTCCCGTTCCCGCTGCGCCGGCGACTGGTCCGGCTGGCCGTCCCCAAGTACGTCGTCGGCGCGGTCGCCCTGGTCCGCGATTCGGAGGCCGAGGGGGCGGGTCGGCTGCTGCTGCTGCGGCAGCCCCCGGCTCGGCGGGGCTGGGGTCTGCCCGCGGGGCTGCTGGAGCGCCGGGAGGCGCCGATCGTCGGGGCGGCGCGGGAGCTCGCCGAGGAGACCGGTATCCGCCTGTCCCCCGATGACCTGCGCCCGGCGGTGCCGAATGCCATCGTGCACCCCCAGGGCTGGGTCGACATGGTGTTCGAGGTGGAGGTGCCGGCGTCGACCACCGAGCTGGTGGTCGACGGCGCCGAGGTGCAGGAGGCGGCCTGGCATCCGATCGATCACCTGCCCCAGCTGACGACGGCCAGCGCCAGGTTGCTGGCGCGCTACGGCATCGGCCCGTTGGCGGGCGGCGCCCACGGCGGAGCGTGATGGGCGTCCGCACGGTCGAAGGCGCGGCCGGGTCGCCGGAGATCTGTGCCGTGGTGCTCGCCGCCGGCGAGGGGCGACGGTTGCGACCGCTGACCGAGCAGCTACCCAAGGCGCTCTGTCCGGTGGGGAACGTACCCCTGCTGGACCGGGCACTGGCCCGGGTGGCCGCGCTCGGCTTCGCCGGTTCGGGTGCGGTGGCGGTCAACGCCTGCTACCTCGGCGATCAGGTGGTGGCGCACGTCGGGGGGCGGGCCCACCTGTCGCTCGAGCCCGGCCAGCCGCTGGGCACGTCGGGCGGGGTGGGCAGGCTGCGCGCGTGGATCGACGGGCGGGGCGTGCTGGTCGGCAACGCCGACGCCTACCTGGCCGACCCGACCGCCGCGCCGGGCGCGGACATCGCGCGCCTGCTGGCCGGCTGGGACGGCGAGACCGTACGCCTGCTCGGTGTGCCGCTCGACCACGACGAGCCGGGCACGTTCAGCGGGCACCGGTTCGCCGGCTTCTCGCTGCTGCCGTGGCGGTACGTCCGCGACCTGCCGGCCGAGCCGGCCGAACTGGTGCGTACGGTGTGGCGACCGGCCGAGGCGGCCGGGGCGCTGGAGGTCGTGCCGTTCAGCGGCACCTTCCTGGACACCGGCACGCCCGCCGACTACCTCACGGCCAACCTGCACGCGGCCGGCGGCGGCAGTCTGATCCATCCGGACGCGACCGTCACCGGCGCGTGCACGCGGGCGGTGGTCGGGGCCGGCGCGGTGGTGCACGGCGCGGTGACCGACGCGGTGGTGTGGCCCGGCGGCGAGGTCGCGCCGGGCGAGCGGGTGACCGCGGCGGTGCGGGTCGGACGGGAGCTGACCGTCGCCGCCGGACCGCGGATAGCATGAGCCACGTCTTCGACGAGAGGAGCCATAGGTGATCACCGCGATCGTGCTGATCGACTGCGCCACCGACTCGATCCCCGAGGTGGCCGAGGCGCTGGCCAACCTTCCCGGCGTGAGCGAGGTCTACTCGGTGGCCGGCCACGTCGACCTGATCGCGATGGTCCGGGTGCGCGAGTTCGACCAGATCGCCGAGGTGATCGCGGGGCACATCTCGAAGGTCCCCGGCGTGATCAACACGGAGTCGCACATCGCGTTCCGGGCCTACTCGCAGCACGACCTCGAGGAGGCGTTCGCGATCGGTCTCTCCAACGCGGACTGAGCAACTTACCGACCGGTAACATCTGGGTGTGAGTTCAACACCCGAATACCTGCAGGAGTACGTCGACCGCGGCAGCGACCAGGTCGGACTCCAGATCTACCCCGAGCCGGAGGACGTCACCGACGCCCCCGTCGTGGTGATCTGCCCCGCGATGGGGGTCCCCGCCCGCTACTACCGCCCCTTCGCGGCCGCCCTACGCGCGGCGGGGCTCGCCGTCGTCGTCGCCGACCTCCGTGGCACCGGCGCCAGCACGCCCGCACCAAGCCGGCTCTCCGGATACGGCTACGCCGAACTCGTCGCCGACGTCGGCGCGGTGCTCGACGCCGTCAAACCACAGCGGGACGGCCGCCGCACGCTGCTGCTCGGACACTCGCTCGGCGGGCAGGCAGCCGCACTGCACCTGGCGCTCACCGGCGACCGCACCGTCGACGGACTGGTGCTCGTCGCGTCCGGCGTCCCCTACTGGCGCGCCTTCCCCGGACCGCGCGGCTACGGCGTGCTGCCGTACACCCAGGGCATCGCGGCGACGGCCGCGCTGCTGCGGGTCTGGCCGGGCTGGGGCTTCGGCGGCCGGCAGGCGCGCGGGGTGATCCGCGACTGGGCCTACGCCGCGCGCACCGGCCGTTTCCCGGCCATTGACGGGGTGGACGCCGAGGCCGCCCTGGCGACCGTGCTGACCCCGGTCTTCGCGGTCAGCGTCGACGACGATCAGTACACGCCGCCCCGGACGCTTGATCACCTCTGCGCGAAGCTCGCCGCCGCGCCGGTACGGCGCGAGCACTACACCACGGCGCAGGCCGGCGCGCCCACGGACCACTTCACCTGGGTACGGGCCTCCGTGCCGCTCGCCGCCCGGATCGCCGACTTCGCCGCCGGTCTGGCGCGCTGACCCCGCTCACCACCGATCGCGCTACTACGGAGCGGTCCGACAGTCCGTCCCGCGAGGACAGACCAGGACGGTCGCGGGACGCGTCAGCCGTCCGACGCGGCGAGCGCCGAGTCCGCGTCGGACGGTCGCCGCGTATTCCGGTCGGACCCCTATTCGGCGGCCTTGGCCGTGCGGGCCAACTCCACCCAGCGCTCCAGCAGCCGCGCCGCCGCACCGGAGTCGATCGCCTCGGCCGCGCGCTCCATCCCGGCGCCCATCGAGGCGAGCAGGTCGCCGCCGAGACCGCCGTGCGCGGCGAGCGCGGCGCCCGCGTTGACCAGCACCGCATCGCGGATCGGGCCGGTCTCCCCGGCGAAGAGCCGCCGCGCCGCGTCGGCGTTGAACGCCGCGTCCCCGCCGCGCAGGTCACCCGGCTGCGAGCGGGGCACCCCCAGGTCGGCGGCGTCCACGACCGATTCGCGCACCGTGCCCTCGTGAACCGTCCAGACCCGCGTCGGCGCCGCGGTGCTGAACTCGTCGAGGCCGTCCTCGCCCCGCATCACCAGCACCGAGTCGCCGCGCGCCGCGAACACCTGCGCCATCACCGGCGCCATCCGGGTGTCGAAGCAGCCGACCGCGGCGGCGCGGGGACGCGCCGGGTTGGTCAGCGGACCGAGGAAGTTGAACGCGGTGGGTACGCCGATCTCGCGCCGCGGCACGGCGGCGTGCCGCATGCCGGGGTGGAAGCGGGCCGCGAAGCAGAACCCGATCCCCACCTCGCTGACACAGCGGACCACGCCCTCGGGGCCGAGATCGAGCGGGATGCCGAAGAACTCCAGCAGGTCCGCCGCGCCGCAGGAGGAGGAGGCGGCGCGGTTACCGTGTTTGACCACCCGCACTCCCGCGCCGGCCAGCACGATCGCGGTCATGGTGGAGATGTTGACGGTGTGCGCCCGGTCGCCGCCGGTGCCGACCACGTCGACCGCGTCGGCGCGGAGCGGGTCGGGCAGCCCGACCGGGACCGCCCGGGCCAACATCGCCTCGACGAAGCCGGCGAGCTCAGCGGGGGTCTCGCCCTTGGCGCGCAGCGCCATGGCGAAGCCGGCGATCTGGGCCGGGGTCGCAGAGCCAGACATGATCTCGCCCATCGCCCACGCGGTGTCGGCGGTGGAGAGTTCCTGCGCCCGCACCAGCGCGGTGAGCAGGTTGGGCCAGGTCCGTTCGCCCATGGTGGGCCTCCCGAGGGGGGTGAGTGCGGTGTCCGAGGGCCCCCGTCGATCTGCCACGCCGGCTACGCCGCCGGCACCGCCCCACCGGCGTGGGCGCGCAGCAGGCCGGCGACGGTCTGACCGGTGGTCACCGGGTCGAGGGGGTGCATGAGCGTGGCGTCGACCTGTGCGTACGCGGCGAGCCACCGGTCGGCGGCCCGGGCGATCACGACACAGGTCGGCGGGGCGTCGTCGCGGTCGTCCTTGATCTGCCGGGCGATGCCGATGCCGCCGGCCGGGGCCGCCTCACCATCGAGCAGCACCAGGTCGATCTCGTATTCGTCGATCAGCCGGACGCACTGGCCGTAGTCGTCGGAGTCCATGAACTCGACCACGATGTCAGTCGCGGGTCGGGTGCCGACGGCGAGCCGCATCCGGTCCCGGACCTGCGGGTCGTCGCTGTAGAGCAGGACGGTGTAAACACGATCGGTCATCGTCGGAAGACTCCCACGTCGTAGCTGCTCGCTGATCGTACCGGTCGGTCGCCGGGACTCCCGCTCCGGCCGGATTCCGGGGGTGGCGTCGCCCGCATGGCGGGAACAACCGGTCGGCGACCAGGCGGTCAGGACGGCGCCCGGGCCGTCCGCTCCCGCGCCTCCTGCCGGTCCAGGTCGCGGTCGACCCGGCGGGCCTCCCGCTCGGACTGCCGCATCCACTGCAGAACCAGCACCCCGAGCATCGTCACGCTGACGAACTCCCCGCCGGCCCAGAGGATGCCGCCGGCGACCTCCTGGTCGACCCACGGGTCGGCCCAGCCGAGCCGCAACGACGGATACCAGTCGCCGCCGAAGAGCGTCGTGCTCTGCATGACGGTGAGGCCGAGCACGGTGTGGAACGGCACTGAGAGCACCATCAGCAGCGCCCGGGCCGGGTACGGCCAGCGACCGGGCAGCGGGTCCAGCCCGACCAGCGGCCAGAAGAACAGGCAGCCGGTGAGGATGAAGTGCGCGTGGATCATCTCGTGCGCGAACGCGTTCTCCAGCGTCAACCGGTAGAGATCGGTGAAGTAGAGAACGAACGGATTGATCACGAAGATGGTGAAGGCCACCAGCGGGAACGCCAGCACCTTGGCGAACCTGCTGTGCACGACGGCGAGCAGCCGCTGTCGTGGCACACCGGTGAGCGTGCGGAGCGCGAGGGTCACCGGCGCGCCCAGGGCGAGGAAGATCGGGGCGACCATCGACAGCACCATGTGCTGGACCATGTGAACCGAGAGCAGCGCGGTGTCGTAGGCGTGCAGGCCGGTGACGGTCACCGCGGCGATCCCGCCCAGACCGGGTCCGAGGAACAGCACGGTGCGGGAGACGGGCCAGTGGTCGCCGCGGAGCCGCAGCCGGTGCACGCCGTAGAGGTAGATCGCGGCGGCCAGCACCAACATCACCGCGAGCCAATTGTCCAGGCGGGTCTCGGTGAGGATCGCGGAGACGGTGAACGGCCGCGGTACGGAGTCCCCGCCGGCCGCCAACGCCAGCGTCGGCGGCGAGGTGACGGTGAAGATCGGATCGACGTGGGACACGGCTTCGAGGCTATGACAGTCGAACTGGTCGAAGTCAGGCGGGCCGCGACACGACGAGGTTGGCCACCCCGACGACCGGTGGCCGTGATCGGGGGCAATAATGACGGCGTGACTGCGGCCCCAGCCATTGACAAGAGCCGGATCCACTCGCTGACGCGACCGAACATGGTCAGCGTCGGGACGATCGTATGGCTCTCCAGCGAACTGATGTTCTTCGCGGCGTTGTTCGCGATGTACTTCTCGATCCGCGCGGCGGACTACAGCCAGTGGGAGAAACACACCCCTGTGCTGAATATCCCGTACGCGACCACGTTCACCGTGATCCTGGTGTTGTCCTCGGTGACGTGCCAGCTCGGCGTGTTCGCGGCGGAGAAGGGTGACGTGCACGCGCTGCGGCGCTGGTTCACGATCACGTTCGTGATGGGCCTGATCTTCGTGCTCGGGCAGCTGAACGAATACCGCGAGCTGGTCCACCACGGTGTGAAGATCAACGCCGACGGATACGGGTCGGTGTTCTACCTGACCACCGGCTTCCACGCGCTGCACGTGACCGGCGGTCTGATCGCGTTCATCATCTTCATGATCCGTACGACCATGGGTCGGTTCACCCCTGCCCAGGCCACCTCGGCGATCGTCGTGTCCTACTACTGGCACTTCGTCGACGTCGTGTGGGTCGGGCTGTACCTCATGATCTACTGGCTCCGGTGACCATCGCGCCGTCCGTTTCGCGCCGATACCCCGCTCTGAAACAGGTCCAGAAACCGTTTAAGGACAGGCCATGACTTCTGACACCCCCGCCGACCGGCGAGGCGGCCGCACACGCGGCCTGCTCTCGCGGCTCCGCAGCGGGCGGTCCGGCCCGCGCAGCCGGGGTCGACGGCGCCTGGGCGCCGCGGCACGGCTGCTCGCCGCGCTGACCCTGGCCGGCGGCGCCTACACCGTCTTCGCGCCGGGTCTGCAGGCGCAGGACACCCCGCAGCTGTCCATCGCGGGCCAGGAGGGCAAGCTGCTGTACGACCAGAGCTGTGTCACCTGCCATGGCCGCAACGCCCAGGGTGTCCAGGACCGCGGCCCGAGCCTGATCGGCGTCGGCGCGGCGTCCGTAGAGTTCCAGGTGAGCTCCGGACGCATGCCGATGGCCCGCCAGGAGGCGCAGGCGGAGCGGAAGCCCCCGGTCTTCAACGACGAGCAGACCCGTCAGCTGGCCCAGTACGTCCAGGAGCTCGGCGGCGGCCCGCAGCTGCCCGACGGCCGGGACCTGAAGCAGGGCGCCGACCCCGCCCGGGGCGGACAGCTCTACCGGGTCAACTGCTCCTCCTGCCACGCCTTCGGCGGCAGCGGCGGCGCGCTCTCCTCCGGCAAGTACGCGCCGAGCCTGCGCCCCGCCAGCGACCGCCAGATCTACGCCGCCATGCTCACCGGGCCGCAGAACATGCCGGTCTTCGGCGACAACCAGCTGACACCGGAGCAGAAGCGCGACATCATCGCGTACGTCCAGGAGACGCTGAAGGGCGACAAGGACTCGGGCGGGTTCAACCTCGGCCGCTACGGCCCGGTCACCGAGGGCCTGGCGATTTTCCTGGTCGGCATCACGGCGCTGGTCTTCGCCAGCCTCTGGATTGCGGGGAAGTCATGAGTACCACGACGGCTCACGGAGCCGGGCAGGAGCCGGTCGACCTCAACGACCCCACCCTCAAGCGGTTCGACATCGTCCTCGAGGGCGCGCGGCAGGACGGCATCGAGATCGTCCACTACGAACCGCAGTTCGAGCCGGGCAGCAAGGCCGAGCGCCGGATGGCCCGGACGATCGCGCTGTTCTTCCTGCTCACCGGCCTCGCCGGGACCGCCTTCCTGGTGATCTACATCGCCTGGCCATGGGGCTACGAGTTCGGGGCCGGTCCCGACAAGCTCTACACCCCGCTGCTCGGCCTCACCCTCGGGGTGGCCCTGCTCGGCGTCGGCTTCGGCATCCTGACCTGGGGCAAGAAGCTGCTGCCGCGCGAGGTCTCCATCCAGGACCGGCACGACGGCCCGTCGAGCGACGAGGACCAGAAGGTCGTCGCCAACACGATGGCCTACATGGCCGACGAGCTGGGTGTGAAGCGTCGTCCACTGCTCGGTATCTCGCTGCTGGCCGGGCTCGCCCCGATCGGCGCGGCCGCGGCCGCGCCGCTGGTCGGCGGCTTGATCTCCCAGCCGCACAAGAACAACCAGATGTTCACGACGGCCTGGGCGCCGGCGAAGCAGGAGGGCGGCGGGCAGAAGCTGATCCGCCTCACCCGCGAGGACGGCACGCCGATCCGCCCGGACGACGTCAGCACCGGCGGTCAGATGACGGTCTTCCCCGGCGTCCCCGGCGGCGCGACCAACAAGCACGCCGACTCCCCCACGCTCCTCATCCACCTCCGACCGGAGGACGCGGAGAAGGCGCGGCAGGCCAACGCCCGCGAGAAGAACGCCGGCTACATGTACGGCGACTACATCGCGTACTCGAAGATCTGCACCCACGCCGGTTGCCCGGCGAGCCTCTTCGAGCAGCAGACCAACCGCCTGCTCTGCCCGTGCCACCAGTCGCAGTTCCAAATCACCGACAACGCCCGGCCGATCTTCGGCCCCGCCAGCCGTCGACTGCCCCAGTTGCCCATCACGGTGGACGACGAGGGCTTCTTCGTGGCGCGCTCCGATTACACGGAGACCGTCGGGCCAGACTTCTGGGAGCGGCCGTGAAGCGCCGGAAATTTGACCTCAAGTCGGTGCCCGCCGCCACGGCGAAGGGGGTCGACGAGCGGTTCCAGGTCGCGACGCCCCTCCGGGCGCTGCTCAACAAGGTCTTCCCGGACCACTGGTCGTTCCTGCTCGGCGAGATCGCGCTCTTCTCATTCATCGTCCTGCTGCTGACCGGCACCTTCCTGACGATCTTCTTCGAGCCGTCGATGAAGGAGACGACGTACGAGGGCAGCTACGCCCCGCTGCGGGGCGTCCACATGTCCGCGGCGTACGCGTCCAGCCTGGACCTGTCGTTCGACATCCGCGGCGGCCTCATCATGCGGCAGATGCACCACTGGGCGGCGCTGCTGTTCATGGCGTCGATCGTCTGCCACATGTTGCGGGTCTTCTTCACCGGCGCGTTCCGCAAGCCGCGTGAGACCAACTGGATCATCGGCTCGCTGCTGTTCTGGGTCGGCTTCCTCGCCGGCTTCACCGGCTACTCGCTCCCGGACGACGGTCTCTCCGGCACCGGACTGCGGATCGCCTCGGCGATCATGCTCTCCATCCCGGTGATCGGGTCCTGGGTGACCTCGTCGATCTTCGGTGGCGAGTTCCCCGGCGACATCATCATCTCGCGCTTCTTCATCGCGCACGTGATGCTGATCCCCGCCGCCCTGCTCGCGTTGATCGGCGCGCACCTGGGTCTGGTCTTCAAACAGAAGCACACCCAGTGGCCCGGCCCCGGCCGGACCAACGACAACGTCGTGGGCGAGCGGATGTTCCCGCGGTACGCGATCAAGCAGGGCGGTTACTTCATGATCGTCTTCGGCGTGATCGCACTGCTCGGCGGCCTGTTCCAGATCAACCCGATCTGGCTCTTCGGCCCGTACGAGGCGGCCGTGGTCTCCGCGGCGAGCCAGCCCGACTGGTACGTGATGTTCCTCGACGGCTCGACCCGACTCATGCCCGGCTGGGAACTGCACATCCCGATCGGGAACGGCTACGTCATCCCGCCGATCTTCTGGCCGACCGTGGTGCTCCCCGGCATCCTCGTCGGGATGTCGCTCGGGTACCCGTTCGTCGAGGCGCGCATGAACAAGGACAAGGAGAGCCACAACCTCCTGCAGCGCCCCCGCGACGTGCCCGAGCGCACGGCCCTGGGCGCGATGGCCGTCTCGTTCTACGTGGTGCTGACCTTCTCGGGCGGCAACGACGTGATCGCCGACAAGATGCGGATCAGCCTCAACGCGATGACCTGGGCCGGTCGAATCGGCCTGATCATCATTCCGCCGCTGGCCTACTACATCACCCACCGCATCTGCCTCGGTCTGCAGCAGCACGACCGTGAAGTGCTGGCACACGGCGTGGAGACCGGCATCATCCGCCGGCTGCCGAACGGTCGCTTCGAAGAGGTGCACCAGCCGCTCGGCCGGGTCGACGAACACGGCCACGACGGCCTGCCGTACATCGGCTGGACCGTACCGAAGAAGATGAACCGGCTCGGCGCTCTCGGCCCGGCCATCAAGGGCTTCTTCTACCCGATCGAGAAGCCGGCCGACTCGCCGGTCTCGCCGGGGCACCCGCCCGTATCGTCGGGTCAGGAGCGCGAGGAGATCGGCAGCGGACACCGCTGACCAGCAGTTCTGCCCTGACGTGGCGCCCGCCGATTTCGGCGGGCGCCACGCTCTTTTCACGAGGTCCTTCTCTCAGCGCCACACGGAGGCCACCTCCGACAGCGTGCGCGGAGCGCGTGGCAGCATGAGAATTACAACGGGGTAATTCCAGCTTCCACGAAGAGGAGACACCCGTGCGAGACCGTGAGCTGCACTGCGCGGCCTGCGAGACCGAGATGCTCTTCGAGGCGCCGCCCTGCGAGGACGGGCACGACGACGAAGACTGCCCCGAACTCGCCTGCACCGGCTGCGGGAGCGCCATCATGACCGGCCCGGTCGCCGCACGGGTCCGGTTGCGGCGGCGCGGCCCCCGCGTCGCACCCCGGCACCGCCGTGCCGCCTGACCCCGCCCTCCACGATCCGCGTCATCAGGAAGTACGTCCGGCGCGCGCGGCGCGTCGGAGGTGACAACCCCTGATCGCGCGGATCTTCGCATCGCGGTCCGTGCGGGAGCGGTTCGCCGACGACGGGGACGCCCCGCGGTCGGTCCGACCGACCGGCGGTGACGCCGCGCGGCCGGTCCGCTCCCGCCGGCGGTGACGCCGTCCGGCGACTCCGACCCTGCGCCAACGCGGCGGGACGCGGCGCCACACGGTGGACACCTGCGCCGTTGCGCGCCGCAGCGGCCCTGCCTGACCGGCGACCGCCTCAGAGCGGCTCTGCGCGCCCATGACCCCGCTTCCCGGCTTGAGAGTCGCGGCCCCCGCCCAGCCGCGCTACGGCAGCCGTAGGCCGCCACACGGACAGCTTGCGTGGCCCTCGGGGAAATCCGCCGCGACGGAAAAGCCCGCCGATCAAGGACGTATTCACACGATCGGAGATCCAACCGTGCGCATATGTCCTTGATCGACGGGCGAGGTGCTTACGCGCGAAACAGAGCGGTGAAGCGGAGCGGCGGAGCCGACCGGATCAGTGCTCGGCGGTCCGGCGGGTGCCGGAGTAGTACTCGAAGAGCATGGCGGAGGACGAGGCGATAACCGCGATAATGCCGAGGCCGACCAGCCACATCTGCCAGAACACCAGGCCGAGCCCCACGATCGTCGCGGCGAGCGCGATGCCGAACGGCCAGTAGCTGCCCGGGCTGAAGAAGCCGATCTCGCCGGCGCCCTCCGCGATCTCGGCGTCCGGCCGGTCCTCCGGCCGCGGGTCGATACGGCGCGACACGAACCAGAAGAACCCGGCGCACATCGCGCACAGCAGACACGACAGCAGCAGTGCCATGGTGCCGACCCAGTCGATGTTGTGGAAGAACATCTCGTTCCACACCGTGTAGACGATGCTGATCCCAAACAGGAAGGCTGCGACGACGGCGAACAAGCGCCATTCAGTCTTCATGACCCGTCCTCACCTTCCGGTTCCGGCGCCGGTGGCGCTTTCATTGCCGAAGTTCTGCAGGTCGCGCTTGGTCGCGAACGGCGTGGTCGTGGTGGCCAGCGGGTCCTCCCCGATCGCCTTCAGCGCGTCCTGCGTCGACTTGCCCGCCTGCTTGGCGGCGAGGAACTGGTCGTACTTCTCCGGCGACACGGCACGCATCTCGAAGTTCATCATCGAGTGGTAGGTGCCGCAGAGCTCGGCGCAGCGCCCCACGTACCGGCCGGGGCTGGTGATGGTGACCTCGAAGACGTTCCGCGTCTTGCCGGGGAACACATCGCGCTTGAAGAGCAGCTCCGGCACCCAGAACGAATGGATGACGTCGCGGCTGATCTCCTCGAACCGGACCTTCTTACCGGTCGGCACGACCAGGATCGGGATGACGTCGGAGGAACCGAGCGTCGAGGCGATGTTCTTGGCGTCCGGGCCCTTGCCGTCGCGGTAGTTGAACTGCCAGTTCCACTTGAACGCGACGACCTCGACGGTGACGTCCGGGTTCTTGCTGAGCCGGTCGACATCGGTCTGCACGATCGCCGTGTAGTAGAAGAGCACGGCGACGACCAGGATCGGCGCGATGGTGTAGAGGAACTCCATCGGCATGTTGAACCGGGTCTGCACGGGCAACTCGTCGCCGCGCCGCCGGTAGCGGATGATGCACCAGAAGATCAGACCCCACACGAAGACGCCGACCGCGAGCGCCGCGATCGTCGACCCGATCCACAGGTCGTACATCCTCTCGGACTGCTGCGAGATGCCGTGCTCCGGCCAGCCGAAGCCGCGGAACGTGCTACCGACATCGCATCCGGCGAGCAGGGCCAGCAGCACCGCTCCACCGACACCGAGCCCGGCCAGCCGTCCGGCACGGCGCCGCTGGCTGTGCCTACCGGCCGTGGGCCGTACCTCCGAACCCCTTGCGACCACCTGGTCCTGCCTCCCTGCAGCGCCGCTGGTGTCTGATTCGTCAGCACCGGCGGCAAAGGCGTCACCGACGGTCGCAGATTACTCGACCATCTCCGCCCGGACCGTCTTGGGGTCGGCGTGTCAACCCGGTCTGATCATGCTCAATGAGCCACGCGATACCGTCTCATTCGTGAGCGTGACAGGCGCGTACTTCGACGCGGCCACCGCGATGCCGCTGCATCCGGTGGCGCGGCAGGCGTTGCTCGCGGCCCTGGAGGACGGCTGGGCCGACCCGGGCCGGCTCTACACGCAGGCCCGCCGCGCACGCCAGCTGCTCGACGCGGCGCGGGCCGTGACCGCCGAGCTTCTCGGGGTACGGCCGGACGAGCTCTCCTTCACCGCCAGCGGTACGGCCTCCGCGCACGCCGCCGTGCTGGGCGGCCTGGCCGGGCGCCGGCGGGCGGGACGGGTGTTCGTGCACTCCGCGATCGAGCACTCGGCCGTGCTGCACGCGGGCGAGCGGCACGTGGCGGCCGGTGGCGACCTCGTCTCGGTGCCGGTCGACCGGCTCGGTCGCCTCGACGCGGATGCCTGGGCGGCGGCGGTGACAGCCCCCGGGGTCGCGCTGGCCGCGTTGATCAGCGCCAGCCACGAGGTCGGTACGGTGCAGCCGGTCGCGGCGGCCGCCGAGGCGTGCGCGGCGGCGGGAGTGCCGCTCTACGTCGACGCCGCGCAGTCGGTCGGACGGGCTCCGGTGCCGGACGGCTGGTCGCTGCTGTCGGCGAGCGCCCACAAGTGGGGCGGTCCGCCGGGCGTCGGCGTGCTCGTCGTCCGCAAAGGCACGCGGTGGGAGTCTCCCTATCCCGCGGACGAGCGCGAGTCCGGCCGTACCCCGGGTGTTCTTGATCTCCCCGCGGTGGTGGCGGCGGCCGCCGCCCTGCGCGCCGTGACCGCCGACGCGGCGGCCGAGGCGACGCGATTGGCCGCGCTCGTCGACCGGATCCGGGCGACCGTCGCCGCGACCGTTCCCGATGTCGAGGTGGTGGGTCACCCCACCGACCGCCTCCCCCACCTGGTGACGTTCTCGTGCCTGTACGTCGATGGCGAGGCGCTGCTGCACGCGCTCGACCGCCGCGGCTTCGCGGTCTCGTCCGGCTCGTCGTGCACCGCGTCGACGCTGCGCCCCAGCCACGTGCTGGAGGCGATGGGGGTGTTGTCGCACGGCAACGTACGGGTCTCGTTGCACCGGGACACGACGCCCGCGGAGGTGGACCGCTTCCTCGCCGAACTGCCGCAGGTCGTCGCGGACCTGCGGGCCGAGGCGGGCGTGGTGGGGCTGTGACGGGGCCGGCGGAGGTGCTCGACTGTCTCGGTCAGCGCTGCCCGCTGCCGGTCATCGCGCTCGCGCGGCGCCTGCCCGACCTGCCCGCCGGCGCGGTGCTCCGGGTACTCGCCGACGACCCCGCCGCGGCCGTCGACATCCCGGCCTGGTGCCGGATGCGCGGTCAGGAGTTCGTGGGACGCCCCTCCCCCACGGCCTTCGACGTCCGCCGCGCCCACCCCTGACCCGACCCTCCACCACGGACGCGCTCCCTCCCCGTCGATCAAGGACGTATGCGCACGGTTTGATCTTCGATCACGTGAATACGTCCTTGATCGGCAGGGAAAGCGGGTCGCGCGCCGTGGCTGTTTAGGCGGGGAGGTGGCGGGCGACCTCGGCGGCCGCGGTGTCGCCGTAGGACTCCGCCAGGCGCTTGACGAAGATGTCCGGGCGCACGGTGTACTCCTGGGTGCCGACGGTCTCCAGGACCAGGGTCGCCAGCAGGGAGCCGACCTGGGCGGCGCGTTCCAGCCCGAGGCCCCAGGACAGGGCCGCGAAGAAGCCCGCCCGGAAGCCGTCGCCGACCCCGGTGGGGTCGTACGCCTCGATCTCACGCGCGATCGGCACGTGGATGCGCTCCATGTCACGACCGGTGATCTCCACGCCGTGCTTGCCGAGCGTGGTGACCCGGACCTTCACCCGATCGAGCACCTCGGCGTCGGTCAGTCCGGCCTTGCTCTCCAGCAGCGACTTCTCGTAGTCGTTGGTGAGCAGGTAGTCGGCGCCCTCGATGAGCTTCGCCACGTCGCCGCCGTCCATCCGGGCGAGCTGCTGCGACGGGTCCGCCGCGAAGGCGTAGCCGCGGGTGCGGCACTCCTCGGAGTGGCGGATCATCGCCTCGGGGTCGTCGGCGCTGACCAGCACGAGGTCGAGCCCGCCGGCGCGGGCGGCGACCGGGGCGAGCTCGATGTTGCGGGCCTCGCTCATCGCTCCCGCGTAGAACGAGGCGATCTGGCACATGTCGAGGTCCGTGGTGCAGACGAACCTGGCCGTGTGGGCAACCTCGCTGACGTGCACCGAGTCACAGTCCACGCCGTGCCGTTCCAGCCAGGACCGGTAGTCGGCGAAGTCGGCGCCGACGGCGCCGAGCAGGATCGGACGCAGTCCGAGCTGCGCCATGCCGAAGGCGATGTTGGCGGCTACCCCGCCACGCCGCACCACGAGATCGTCGACGAGGAACGAGAGCGACACCTTGTGGAGCTGGTCGGCGATGAACTGATCAGCGAACCGGCCCGGAAAGTGCATCAGGTGGTCGGTCGCGATCGAGCCGCTGACGGCGATCTTCATGTCGGCCTTCGGGTAGAGGTGGGATTCCGCGGCGGTCAGCCTACCGGGCGGTGCGTGGTGTCCCGCCCCGCCGGTTCGGTGGGCGCCGCCGGGAACGCGGAACGGGGCCGCGCGCGGCGCCTGTGCCGATCCATCGCACCGCGCGAACGGCGCGACGGATCGGTAGGCGCCGCACAGGCGGCCCCGTAAAGCGGTTGGGCTCGGCTCAGTGGAACGAGTCGCCGCACGCGCAGGAGTTCTGCGCGTTGGGGTTGTCGATGGTGAAGCCCTGCGCGTCGATCCGGTCGGCGAAGTCGATGCTGGCGCCGGCCAGGTAAGGAGCGCTCATGCGGTCGACGACAACCTCGACACCGTCGAAGTCGGTCACGACGTCGCCGTCGAGCGAACGCTCGTCGAAGAAGAGCTGATACCGCATGCCGGAGCAGCCACCCGGCTGCACGGCGACACGGAGCCGCAGGTCATCGCGGCCTTCCTGCTCGATCAGGGCCTTAACCTTCTGCGCCGCGATGTCGGTGAGGGCGATGGTGGTCGGCGCCTCGGCCTTGATCGACTCGGGCTGCGCTGAAGTGGTCACGATGAGGGTCTCCCTGCGCCGGTGCGGTCTTGTCCGTACTGGCCAACGCTAGCCCGCTGGCCGGTGATTCCCAATCCGGGTACCCATGTTACTTCGGTGAGGCGCAGCTCACGGCGGTCACGCGGTGGCGTCACCGGCTCCACTGGCCGGCGAGGCGCGTCGCGATGGCGCGCAGGCCCTCGGCCGGCTCGCGCATCGCCCGCTCCACGTCATCGCCGAAGTGCTCGACCAGGGAGTACGCCTCGGTGATCCCGGCGGCGGCCGACTCGCGCCGCCCCGCGCTGATCCGACCGGCGAGCACCACGCAGGGCAGGCCGCGGTCACGGGCCGCGCCGGCCACTCCGGCGACCACCTTGCCGCGCAGCGACTGGTGGTCGAACGACCCCTCACCGGTGATCACCAGATCCACCCGGTCGAGCGCCTCGTCGAGACCGATCAGCCGGGTGACCAGGGCGATCCCCGATTCGCACCGGCCGCCGAGAGCGAGGATGGCGGCGCCCAGGCCACCGGCCGCGCCGGCGCCGGGAAGCGCGGCCAGCCCGGGCGGACAGCCGGGAAGATCCCGTTCGAGTACGGCGGCGAAGCGCTCGATCGCCGCGTCCAGCAGCAGCACGTCCTCCCGGGTGGCGCCCTTCTGCGGCCCGTACACGTTGGAGGCGCCGTGCAGTCCGGTGAGCGGGTTGTCCACGTCCGTGGCGGCGACCAGTTCGACGTCGCGGAGCCGGGCCACCCCGTCGAGGGACGCGACCGCGGCGAGCGCGGCCCCGCCGTACGGCAGCGCCCGGCCGGTCTCGTCGAGCGGCGTCGCGCCAAGCGCGGCGAGCATGCCGGCCCCGGCGTCGTTGGTGGCCGATCCGCCGAGCCCGACGACGATCCGTCGGGCGCCGGTCTCGACGGCGGCGGCGATGAGCAGTCCGAGCCCGTACGAGGTGGTCCGCTTCGGGTCCCGTTCCTCGGCGCTGAGCAGGTGCAGCCCGCACGCCTGGGCGCTTTCGACGTACGCGGTGACCCCGGTGGCAGCGATTCCGGTGGAAGCGTCCCCCGCCAGCAGTATCTCGCCGGCGGCCGGGCGGCCCAGTGGGTCGACGGTCGCCACCGGCAGGCGCCGGCCGTCGACGGCGCTCGCCAGCACCTCGACGAAGCCCGGTCCACCGTCGGCGAGCGGCCGCAGGAGCGTCTCGTCGGCCGGCGCGTGTTCGTGCCAGCCGGCGGCGACCGCGGCGGCGACCTCCGGCGCAGAGAGCGTGCCGGCGAATTTGTCCGGACAGATCAGTACCCGCATGAACGGCAGTGTGGCAGGCCACACCGTGATCGGAGACGCCCGACCCGGGCTGTGGGACGATGTCGGACGTGACTTCGACCTGGGTTGAACCATCCAGCACCGCCACGGCCCTGCTGCTGCTGGGCCGGGGCAGCGACCCCTCCACGGAGCGCGGCGTGGAGTGTCCGGGTGAGTTGCCCGCGCCGAGCGACCCCGATCTGGTGGCGCGGGCGACCGCGGCGAAGGCCGAGTTGGGCGACCGGGTCTTCGTGCTGGGCCACCACTACCAGCGCGACGAGGTGATCCAGTTCGCCGACGTGACGGGCGACTCGTTCAAGCTGGCGCGTGAGGCGGCGGCCCGCCCGGACGCCGAGTACATCGTCTTCTGCGGCGTGCACTTCATGGCGGAGAGCGCGGACATCCTGACCGGCGACGCGCAGAAGGTCGTTCTCCCCGATCTGGCCGCCGGCTGCTCGATGGCGGACATGGCGGTGCTGTCGCAGGTCGAGGCGGCCTGGGAGGTGCTCGCCGACGCCGGCGTGGCCGGGTCGACCGTGCCGGTGACCTACATGAACTCCTCGGCCGACATCAAGGGCTTCGTCGGCCGCAACGGCGGGGTCGTCTGCACCTCCTCCAACGCGGAGCGGGCGCTGGCCTGGGCGTTCGAGCGTGGCGAGCGGGTGCTCTTCCTGCCGGATCAGCATCTCGGTCGCAACACGGCGGTGCTGGAGATGGGCTTCGGCCTCGACGACTGCGTGCTCTACGACCCGCACAAGCCGGGCGGCGGGCTCACCCCGGAGCAGCTCCGCGACGCGAAGATGATCCTGTGGCGCGGGCACTGCTCGGTGCACGGCCGGTTCACGCTGGAGAGCGTCAACGAGGTGCGGGCCCGGGTGCCCGGGGTCACCGTGCTGGTCCACCCGGAGTGCCGGCACGAGGTGGTCACGGCCGCCGACCAGGTCGGCTCGACCGAGTACATCATCAGGGCGATCGAAGCCGCGCCGGCCGGTTCGGCGTGGGCGATCGGCACCGAGCTCAATCTGGTACGCCGGCTGGCGGACGCGCACCCCGACAAGCAGATCATGTTCCTGGACCGGGCCGTCTGCTACTGCTCCACGATGAACCGGATCGATCTACCGCACCTGGTGTGGGCGCTCGAAGAGCTCGTCGCCGGGCGGGTGCCGAACCAGATCACGGTCGACCCGCAGACCGCTCGTCACGCTCGTACGGCGCTCGATCAGATGCTCGCCCTGCCGTGACGTTCAGTCACCAACCGTGACGGTCGGTGTGGGAAATTGCGCCACTTCCCCGATTAATGCCAAGCCGGGCCATCCTGCGGCCCTTCCGCCGTCACGGAGCGCTATGCTCCCCCAGGCACCAATCCGGGCAAAGTGGATCATGGCCGCCACGATTCTTTGACAGCAGCACCACGACGCGCTGGAGGTTGCGTTGACCGATGACGTCCTGATCGTGCACGGCAATACCCCGCTGCACGGGCAGATCCGGGTTCGCGGCGCCAAGAACCTCGTGTCGAAGGCCATGGTCGCGGCGCTGCTCGGCGACGAGCCGAGCCGGCTCTTCGACGTGCCGCAGATCCGCGACGTCGAGGTCGTCCGCGGCCTGCTGGAGCTGCACGGCGTCAAGGTCAGTGACGGCGACGAGGACGGCGAGCTGGTCTTCGACCCCGCCAACGTCGAGCGCGCCTCCACCGACCAGATCAACGTGCACGCCGGGTCGAGCCGCATCCCGATCCTGTTCTGCGGCCCGCTCCTGCACCGCCTGGGCCACGCGTTCATCCCCGACCTGGGCGGGTGCCACATCGGCCCGAGGCCGATCGACTTCCACATGCAGGCGCTCCGGGAGTTCGGCGCGGTCGTGGAGAAGCGGCCGGAAGGGCTGCACCTGACCGCCCCCAACGGGCTGCACGGCACCAAGTTCGAGCTGCCCTACCCGAGCGTCGGCGCCACCGAGCAGGTGCTGCTCACCGCGGTGATGGCCGAGGGCGTCACCGAGCTGCGCAACGCGGCGGTGGAGCCGGAGATCGTCGACCTGATCTGCATCCTGCAGAAGATGGGCGCCATCATCAAGGTCCACACCGACCGGGTGATCGAGATCCAGGGTGTGTCCCGACTCGGCGGCTACTCGCACCGCCCGATCCCCGACCGGATCGAGGCGGCGAGCTGGGCGGCGGCGGCCCTCGCCACGGGCGGTGACGTCGAGGTGCTCGGCGCGGAGCAGGTCGACATGATGACATTCCTCAACGTGTTCCGCGCGGTCGGCGGGGCGTACGAGGTGACGGACGCGCGGGCGCCGCGGGCCGGTTCGACCGGCCAGGAGGGGGGCATCCGCTTCTGGCACCCGGGTGGGGAGCTGCGCGCGGTGGCGTTGGAGACCGACGTGCACCCCGGCTTCATGACCGACTGGCAGCAGCCGCTGGTGGTCGCGCTGACCCAGGCGCGGGGCCTGTCGATCGTCCACGAGACCGTCTACGAGCAGCGGCTGGGCTACACCGACGCGCTCAACAAGATGGGCGCGACGATCCAGGTCTACCGCGACTGCCTGGGCGGCACGCCGTGCCGGTTCGGCCGGCGCAACTTCAAGCACTCGGCGGTGATCGCCGGCCCCAGCAAGCTGCACGCCGCCGATCTGGTCATCCCCGACCTGCGGGCCGGATTCAGCCACCTGATCGCCGCGCTCGCGGCCGACGGCACGTCGCGGGTCTACGGCGTCGACCTGATCAACCGAGGCTACGAGGACTTCGAGGGAAAGCTCTCCGCGCTCGGCGCCCACGTCGAACGCCCATAACCCACGGTGATGTGCGCCCGCTCCCCCGGGCCGGCTACCCTTCACCCCGTGCCGTCGCTGTTTCGCCGCAAGTCAACCGACCTCGTCGAGGAGGCCGTCGCCTCGTCGACGACCGTCGCCGACCCCGCGTCCGCCCGCCCGAAGGGTTACACGCCGAGCAAGAAAGAGCTCGGCAAGCAGACACCGAAGCGGCCCGGTGCGGGTCGGCGCGTTGTCGCCGAGACCGTGCCCGCCACCAAGCAGGAGGCGCGCGAACGTCGCCGGGCCCAGCGGGCCGAGGCCGCGGCGGAGTTCCGCCGCGAGGGTGGCCCGCGTGACCGGGGCCCCGAGCGGGCGCTCGCCCGTGACGTCGTCGACTCCCGGCGTACGGTCGGCACCTGGTTCTTCGGCGGCGCCCTGATCGTGCTGATCGGGTCGGCCCAGACCATGCCGCCGATCGTGCGGCTCATCTCCAACGTGCTCTGGGCGGCGCTGGCGCTCGGCGTGGTGGTCGACTCGGTCCTGATCTCGCGTCGGATCAAGAAGCTGGTCCAGGAGCGCTTCCCCAAGACCGAGCAGCGGATGGGTTCGCTCTACCTCTACGCGATCATGCGCTCGATCACCTTCCGCCGCATGCGGGCGCCCGCGCCGCGGGTGAACCTCGGCGACAAGATCTAGCTCAACCTGCCCCTCGACCCTGACCGCTGCCCCGGTGCTGTCGCGCCGGGGCAGCGGTCGTTTTCCGCCTCAGTTGATGCCGAGCAGCCGGAGCACCGCGGCCGTTCCGGCGGCCGCGACGACCACCGCGACGAACGGCGCCCGACGCCAGGCCAGCACCGCGCCGACCAGCACGCCGGCCGGCCGCGCGACCCCGGCGAAACGCCCCGCCTCGGTCAACGCCGCCGTCGCGGCCAGGGCCGCGAGCAGCACGGCGGCCGCGACCGGCAACAGCGTCTGGAGCCGCTCGGGCAGGTCGAGCCGGTCGCGCAGGACGACGCCGGCCAACCGGAAGGCGTACGTCCCGATGGCGAGCGCCAGGATGACGGCGATCAGCACGGCTGCTTCCCCTTCGAGACGGGCAGGAACAGGACGACGAGCGCCGTGAGCGCCATCAGCACGGGGAGCCCGGCGGGGAGCAGCGGTGTGGTGAGCACGGCGATCCCGGCGCCGACCAGCGCCACGGCCCGGGTCCGCTGATCGCGTAGCGCGGGCATCAGCAGCGCCAGCAGGCCGGCGGGGAACGCCGCGTCCAGCCCGAGCGTCGAAGGATCTCCGGCGGTACCGCCGAGCAGCACCCCGAGCAGGGTCCCACTGTTCCAGGCGAGGAAGAGCACGACGCCGGCCAGCCAGAATGCCCGTCGCCGCTCGGCGCCCTCGGGTTGCGCCAGCGCGAAGGCCGTCGCCTCGTCGGTCATGAGGTGGCTGCCGAGCAACTTGTCGCGCCACCGCGTGCCGAGCGTGTCGCCGAGCGCCAGCCCGAACGGCAGGTGACGGGCGTTGATCAGCAGGCCAGCGAAGATCGCGGCGAAGGGGCTCCCCGCGGCGATCAGCCCGACCGCCATGAACTGCGCGCCGCCGGCGTAGAGCACGGCCGACATCGCGACCACGGCCCAGAGCGGCAGGTCGGCGGCGGTCGCGATCGCCCCGAACGACGCCCCCACGGCGATCATGGCCGAGGCGATCGCGGCCACGTCGCGAATCAGGGCCCGTTCGGGTGTTCGTTCTGCCGTACGCACAGTCCATAATATTGAACGCGACCCGAGTGTTCGTCAACGCGAACAGAGCGACCGACGGAGCGAACATTGTCACAGAGCGCTGCACCACTGGCCACGATCGCGGCCGCGCTTCGCCGCGAACGGGAACGGGCGGGCATCTCCCTCACCGAACTCGCCCGCCGCGCCGGCATCGCCAAGTCCACCCTCAGCCAGTTGGAATCCGGCGCCGGCAACCCCAGCGTCGAGACGCTCTGGTCGCTCGGGGTCGCGCTCGGCGTGCCGTTCAGCCGGCTCGTCGAGCCGGTCACCCCGCCGGTACGGGTGATCCGGGCCGGCGAGGGACCACGCGTCCAGGCCGAGCACGCGGACTTCACCGGCACGCTGCTCTCGGCCGGCTCACCGCACGCGCGGCGCGACATCTACCTGCTGACCATGGAGCCGGGCGCCGGGCGCGACGCCGAGCCGCACCTGCCCGGCAGCGTCGAGCACCTGATCGTCACCGCCGGCCGGCTGCGCACCGGCCCGGTCAGCGACCCCGTCGAACTCGGGCCGGGCGACTACGCGGTGTTCGACGGCGACGTCCCGCACCGCTACGACGCGCTCGCGCCCGGCACGGTCGCCGTCCTGGTGATGGAACACCCCTGATCAACCGCGTCGAGGGCCGGAGCCGTGACGTGCGCGGGCGAGGCGTAGAGCCGAGCCACCACATCCTCGATGTCGGGCTCAACGATCGAGACGTCACGCAGAGCGGTCAGCGCGGCCAGCCGCGCGAGCACCTCCCCCGCGGTCGCCGCCTCCAGCGCGAACACCAGGCGACGTCCGTCGGCGCCGACGGACTGCACGGGCGCGCCCGGCACTGACGGCGGTTCCACCAGCGGCTCGTCCAAATCGACCACGACCAGCCGGCGCGACCCGTACCGGGCGTGCAGCGCCTCGATCGAGCCGTCGTGCACCACCCGACCGTGGTCGATCACCACCAGCCGCCGGCAGAGCCGCTCGATGTCGGCGAGGTCGTGCGTCGTGAGCACCATGGTCGTGTCACCCCCCTGCCCGAGCTCAGCGAGGAACGCCCGCACCGCCTGCTTGCTCACCACGTCGAGGCCGATCGTCGGCTCGTCGAGAAAGAGCACCTCGGGCCCGTGCAGCAGCGCCGCGGTCAACTCACCCCGCATGCGCTGCCCCAGCGACAACTGCCGCACCGGGGTGTCGAGGAAGCTGTCGAGGTCGAGCAGCCCGCGGCAGCGGCGCAGCCGGGCGGCATGATCCGCGGCCGGGACCCGGTAGACGTGGCGCAGCAGATCGAACGAGTCGCCCAGCGGCAGATCCCACCAGAGCTGCGACCGCTGACCGAAGACCACCCCGATGCGCAACGCCAACCGGGTGCGCTGCGGCACCGGCGCCAACCCGCACACCCGCACCTGCCCCGCGGAGGGCGTGAGCACGCCGGTCAGCATTTTCAGGGTCGTCGACTTGCCCGCGCCGTTGGGTCCGATGTAGCCGAGCATCTCGCCCCGCTCCACCGTCAGATCGACCCCGTCGACCGCGGCCACCACCCGCTTCTCCCGCCGCAACCGACCCTTGCGCACCCGTACCGTGAAGTCCTTGCGCAGCGCGCGCGCTTCGATGACGTTCGTTCGCGACTGCGGGGCTCGCACGCTCACTCCTCGCTCCTCACGGGTCATGAGCCCGTACTCCGGTAGTGCCGGATGCCGACCCGCCACGCGGCGGCGGCCGCGAACGCCGCGGCGAGCGCGACGCCGGGCGCGAGCCACCCCATCCAGGACGGCCGGCCGAGCGGATCGGGGCGGCCCAGCAGCGCCAGCGCGGGGTAGTAGGCGACGAAGGCGAACCCCAGCCCGTACGCGAAGAGCCGGCGGAACCAGCCGCTGTAGACAGTCATGGGGTAGGACGTGACATCACGGCCACCGTAGGTGAACGCGGCACCGACCTCCCCGGACTCGATCCACCAGAACGCCAGGCTGGCGCTCGCCACGAATATCGAGCCGAAGAAGAGCACCCCGGCGAGGGGGGCCACCACGGCCAGCGCCAGCCGGGCGGGGGTCCACGCGATGTCGGCTCGGGCCAACGCCACCACCAGAACGGCGACGCCGAACAACGCACGGGACAGCTTGCGCAGCGGCAGGTCCATCAGCAGCAGCTGCGGAAGGGCGCCGAGCGGGCGGACCAACACCGCGTCGAGCAGACCGGTCCGCACGTACTGCTTGAGCCGGTCGATGTTGCCGAACGACAGGTCAGCGGCGGCGAACGCGCACGCGGACATCCCGACGATGACCATCGCCTCGCGCAGCGCGAAGCCGCCCAGCGTGCGGGTCACCTGGAAGAGGACCACGACGGTGAGCACGTCGAAGACGGTCGCCCCGACGTTGCCGACCAGTTCGACCACGAACGACGTGCGGTAGGAGGCCTGGGCGCGGGCCTGCCCGCGCAGCAGCGCGACATAGGCCCGTACGGCGCCGGTCGGCGCCGCATCAGCCACCCTGCACCACCAGCCGCCGCTCCGCCCGCCGCTGCACCGAACGGCACGTCGCCAGCACCAGCCCGGCCCAGGCCACCTGACCGGCGACGAGACCGACCTGCAGCGGCCACGGATCGCGCTCAACCAGCACGTCGAGCGGGGTCTGCAGCAAGCTCGGGAACGGCGTCGCGACCCACAGCAGGACGCAGAGCCAGTCCGGCAGGAAGCGCAGCGGGAAGTAGAGTCCGGCCAGGATGCCGGAGCCGAACGTCCAGAGGATCATCGGACCGCGTACGTCGTGCAGCCAGTACGCCGCGGCGTTGACCAGATAGCGGCAGCCGAAACAGATCACGACCGCCAGCAGCGTGGAGAGCGCGAAGAGCGGTCCGGTGAACCAACGAGCCGGCAGGTAGACGTCGAAGAAGAGTGCCCCGATCAGCACCGGCGGGACGAAGCGGGTGAGCAACGCGTAGCCGGACCGGCCCAGGTCGGTGGCGAGGTAACTGACCACCGGGGACACCGGGCGGAGCAGGTCGGCCGCGATGTCGCCGGTGCGGATCCGGTCGGCGAGATCGGTCCACCCCCAGAGCAGCACGACCGCGAGCAACCCCTGTCCTGTCCAGACGAAGGTGACCAGCTGCGCCCGGTCGTACCCGGCGGCGAGTCCGCCGGCGCCGGCCGCGACGGCCAGCAGGACGTAGCAGCGCAGAAATCCGAAGACGGTGTTGGTGAACGCGCCGGCGAGGGTCGCCTGCCGATAGGTCGAGTAGCGACGGCAGCCTGATACCGTTATCGCGGTAAATGTCCGGAACCAGGGTATAAAGTTTCTGGCGAGGTGCGGTGGCGCAGTGGCGGTGACCGAGCCCACGCCGCTACCCTCCTTCCGCAACCACGCTGCACCGATGCGGGGGGAAACTCTATCCGGTGCGTGCGGGTGGTCAGCGAAACATTTTCGATGAGGTGACATCGCCGTGAGCGAGCGACGCGGGCCCGTTGTCGGGTCACGCCGCGCGCGGCACGGCGGTCACCACCTGGGGGAAGCGGCTCACGGCGAGGTGGCGGTGTGACGGAGGACCACCGGCGCCGGCCGGGCGAGCCATCGTGGGTCGGCGAACCCACCTCCGAGTGGACACCCAGGCCCGGCCAGCGCTACCCCGGAGACCCCGGCCCCGAGCGCCGCCAGCCACCCCCCGCATCCGGCCGCGCCGGCGTCTACCAG
Source organism: Micromonospora sp. NPDC049679 (assembly GCF_040659735.1). Lineage (NCBI taxonomy): Bacteria > Bacillati > Actinomycetota > Actinomycetes > Micromonosporales > Micromonosporaceae > Micromonospora > Micromonospora sp. NPDC049679. The sequence goes on along the minus strand of NZ_JBFANZ010000015.1, from coordinate 1,354 downwards.
TCCGGCGGCCAACCACCCCGCCCCACCAGCCCCGCGCCCGCCGCGAGCGGTCCATGGGGTGAGCGTCCCCCCGCGCCCGACGGCTGGGCCGCCCGCACCGACCGACGAGACGAGCCGCGCGCCGCACGACCGATGGACGGCCGAGACGGTCGCTGGCCCGGGCCGCCGCAGCGGGAGCCCGGGGGCTACCCCGGACGGCGCGAACCGGACGACTACGACCCGTACCCGCCGGGTCCCGGCATGCCGCCGGGCCGCGCGCGCCCGGCGCACGACTACCGCTCCGGCCACGCGCCGGAGCCCCCACCCGGTGCGCCGCAGCCGGGCCGGTCCGGCATACCCGCCGGCGGATACCCGCCGCCGGCACGCCCCGGCTCCGGCATACCCCCCGGGTACGACCAACCCGGCCCGCGCCGCGGACCGGAGATGCCACCCGGCCGCGACTATCCCGCTGGCCAGGGGCCGCGTCGTCCCGTCGAACAGCCGGAGTACGGCCCCGCCCGCCGCCCCGCGCCGGGCCCCGTGCCGCCCCCGCATCCCGCCCCCCGACCGGGACCCGCTCAGGGCTATCCCGGCGCGCCCCGTCCCGCTGCCCACCCCCACCCGGGTGATGCCCCCCGTCCCGCCGCCCAGCCCCGGCCGGGCGAGGGCTGGGGGCCGCAGCGGTCTCAGGTCGGGCAGCCGCCCGCCCGGCCGTTGGCCGGGCCACCGCCCGCACCTCCGGTTCACCGCCCGTCCCGGCCAACCGCGCCGGTCGACGAGCCGCGTACCCCGGTCTCCGGGCCACCGGCCGTCCGGCTCCGCCTCGAGTTCCTGCCGGCGCCGGGTGGCCCGCCGCCGGCGCCGCCCGCTGGTGCCGCGCCCGCCACTCCGGCTTCCGGCCCGCCACGTCCCGTGCCCGCGCCACCGACCCCGGTCTCCGCACCGCCCGCTCCCGTGTCCGGACCGCCGGCTCCCGTGTCCGGACCGCCGGCTCCCGTCTCCGCGCCACCTGCTCCGGTGTCCGGACCGCCAGCTCCCGTGCCCGCGCCGCCACGGGTCGCGCCCGCGTCCGACACCGCGCCGGTCGCGGGACGACGCGCGGCTCAGCGGCCGTCGTCGCCGGTTCCACCCGACGCCGCGCCGCAATCCCGCGCATCGGCCGCTGCTCCCGTCTCTGGGGCACCGGCCTCGGTCTCCGCGCCGCCCGCGCCCGTCTCGGGACCACCGGCCTCGGTCTCCGCGCCGCCCGCGCCCGTCTCGGGACCACCGGCCTCGGTCTCCGCGCGACCGGGCAACCCTGACCTACGTGCCGGAGGCGAAGGCGTGACTCTGACAACTGAGCGTCCGGGGACGGGCGAGTCCCGCCCCTACCGCT